>CAJOMV010000089.1 GCA_905235805.1 uncultured Ruminiclostridium sp. | reverse complement strand
TTCATGACTTCGCCGAGGGCGTCCTTTTCCATCTCGGAAAGGTCTGTTACAGCCATAGATCAAACCTCGCTTCTGTAAACATTTTCGATCTTTACCGCCTTGTTCTGGTTGAATGAACCGAGCTTTCCGTCAAACCACACCTTCTCGCCGATCCTGAGCGTGACATTGCTGTCGATGCTCATATCCAGCGGGATTATGTCGTCCACCTGCAGGTTGAGGACATCGAACACATCGAGTGAAGTCTGTCCGAGTACCGCGGTGATGTTCAGGGAAGTCTCGTTGAGTGCCTTCATTATATTGTCCCGGCGCTCCTGCTCACGCGCCGCGTCGTATTTGCGGGTGGTGCGCACCGATCTTGTCACATACTTCTGCATCAGCTCATCGAGACTGAGCACGGGCATACATATCGTGATGATCGTCTTTGTATCGTTCACCGTGGCTTCAAGGGCAACGAGTATCATCGTGTCGTCGTAGTCCACCGCCGAATATACACGGGAGTTGGTCTCGATGTTCACGACGCTCGGGTTGACCTCCACATAAGGCTCCCACGGTTCGCGGAGCAGTGCCGCCATATTATTGATTATCTTATCTATTATGCTGACCTCTATCTCGGTGAAATCCCTGTCGGCGTCCTTATACTCGCCGCGTCCGCCGAGGAGACGGTCTATGAGCGTATATGTCAGTGAGTTTGAGAGCTGGACTATCGAGGTCACGGTGCCGATGTCGTCATCGTGTATCCCGAGGTCGAGCGTTCCCATCATAACGTAATCGGGAAGTGCGTTGTTGAATTCGAAGTACCGCTGTTCCTCTATGGACGCGAGGCTCACCTTGCAGTAGAGTCTCAGCAGACCCGTAAGGTACGAGGAGAGAAGACGCGCGTAGTTATCGAAGATACTGTCGAGTATCTTGATACGCTCCTTCGTGAACTTTTTCGGGGCGCGGAAGTCATATTCCTTGACGTCCGGTTCCTTGGTGCTTTCGACGACTCCGCCGGACATCGCGCTGTTAAGCAGCGCGTCTATCTGTTCCTGCGTAAGAGTCTCAGCCATTCTTTCCTCACCTCACCCTGCGGCTGCCGGTATTTTTATGCTGCTGTGCCATGCTTCTGCGTTATTCCGCCTCTGTCTCCTCCGCTTCGGCTTCGGGCTCTTCGGGGAGCTCCTGGAGCGCCGAATCGGGTATCCCGGAGATAGGCTCGCTGTATGTCGGTCCCGTGAAGTCGTTGTTCTCCTCACGGGAATCGGTTATCGCGCCGGAATACTTGCCGTCGAGGTTATCGACGATCTGCTTTACGGTGTCGTCGGAGGTGCCTCCGTTGATGTCCGTTCTGTCTATGACGTCGGTATGCGAATACTCGATGCCGTAGTCATACATCAGCATATCCTGTATTATCTGCGTATCCTCCGCGGCTATCTCGTTTCGTGTGATAACGAGCTCGACGCGGCGGTTCTGCGATCTGCCGTCCTCGGTATCGTTCGAGGCTATGGGGTCGTACTGCGCTCTGCCCTCGACGATGTACTTATCGCTGTCAACTATAACCTGATAGTCCATATACTTGGTGACGGAGCTCGCTCTTGCCGCCGACAGATCCCAGTCATTGACCGCGGAAAGTCCTGCGGCGGTATGTCCCTGCACTCTTATCGACTTGATGTAGTTCCCTATCGCCTTGATGCCCGGCATTATCGTGCGGAGCGCCTTTCTGCCCGAATCCTTGAGCACCGCGCTGTCGCCGTCGAACATTATGGAATTGTCGAAGCGGATATTGATACGCGAGGAGGAGGACTGGGAGACGCTTATCGACTCGGAGAATTCGCTCTGCGCGACCGCTCTCGAAGCCCACGCGAACAGCTCGTCGAAGTTGTTCGGGAGTCCCATTTTGCTTTCCTGCTCATTCTGCTGGGTACCGTCCCCGTTATCCATGGGCGTATCGCTGTTGCCTTCGCCGCTGGTGCGGCTGTCGCCCGTATCGATATCCTCCATGACGAAGGGGTTTATATACTGTCCCTGACTGTTGAAGGACTGGAAAATGTACTGGAATTTGGTCTCATCGGGTGTCGACGCCGCGTACAGAAGCACGAAGAAGCACATCAGCAGCGTTACCATGTCACCGTAGGTGGACATCCACTCATCAACGCCCGTATGTATTATCTTGACTTTTTTCTTTGCCATTTTTCTTATCTCTCCGCCGCCTGCCGTGCCTCGGCACAACAAGTCGGTAATATATTATACCACAAAAACGGGAGCTTTGCAATATTTTTTTGCGATTTTACGGTTTATTTTGCTCGCCGGCGAGCAATTCCGTCACTTTTCTCCGCCTTCTTCTTTCTTCGCGGACCGCGGCAGCATGAACTCAAGCTTTTCCTTTATCATTCTCGGGTTGGAGCCGGAGGCTATCGCCATTACTCCCTCGATGATTATCTTCTTGCAGAATACCTCATCGTCGTGAGCATTCTTCAGTGAGGTCGCGATAGGCGTGAAGATGACGTTCGCGAACAGCGAGCCGTAGAACGTTGTGATAAGCGCGACCGCCATAGCCGGTCCGAGGTCACCGCCGTCGAGGTTCTGGAGCATGATTACCAGTCCGACCAGAGTACCGATCATTCCGAACGCCGGGCAGAGGCTCGCGCCCTTCTCGAAAAATCCGCGGTTCGATTCGTGTCTCTCTTCAAGGAACTCCAGCGAGCCCTCGAGCATTTCCCTTACCTTAGCGGCGTCGTTTGCGTCCACTATCAGCATAAGGCTCTGCTTCATGAACGGGTCGTCGCACTTGTTCGCGCTGTCCTCCAGTGCGAGCAGTCCCTTGCTTCGCGCGGTGTTGGCGAACTCAACTATCTGGTCTATGTACTTCTGCGCGTCGTATTTCTGCGGCATTATCGCCAGTATCAGCAGCTTGGGCAGCGCTTTCAGCAGCGAAAGCGGCGACAGGGCGATAAGAACTCCGAACGTACCGCCGACCGTGATCATCAGAGACGGGATATCAATGAACCAGTCGATCTGACCTCCGTTAAAGATACCGAACAGGATGAGTCCGAATGCCACGACCCAGCCTATGATAAGTGTAATATTCAAAAAGGTTCCCTCCGTTTACCGTTTGAATTTGCTTTTGCTCACAGCAAATCCCGCATAAACCCGAATACCTGCCGCTTTAACGCGGCGAACCATTCGGGATCATGCGGTATTACAGCCGTTTTCTGTCAGCTTTCCCTCGGATTTTCCCTCACGCGCGCATGGCACGCGCGGTTGAACCCGACTATCTTGCCCATTATCTCATTTATCGACTCCTGAACGATATAGCTGTTCCCGTTCACCATATTGATAACAGTATCCGGGGACTCCACAACATTCTCTATGTGGTCCTCGTTCAGCATAATATCTTTACCGTTGAGCTTTGTAAGAACTATCATAAATTATCCTTCGTAAACCGCTTTATGCGGTGAGGCAAAAAGCCTCACCGCAGCGGGAAATAGTTATCTCTTGAGGTTTATGAGCTCCTCGAGCATGGTATCGGATACGGTGATGATACGCGAGTTAGCCTGATAGCCTCTCTGCGTGATGATCATATCCGAGAATTCCTGCGCAAGGTCAACGTTCGACATTTCGAGCGCGCCGGAAACTACCTCACCCGCGCCGTCCTTGCCCGCGATCTTGAGCGTGGGCTCGCCGGAAGCGAGAGAAGCTCTCCACAGTGTGGTACCTGTCTGCTCGAGACCGGTGGGGTTCTCGAAGGTAGCTATGTCGATACGTCCGAGGTACAGGAGCCCGTGAACGGCATGGCGTCCTATGATGGTACCGTCGTTCTGGATACGCAGTGTCTCGAGGTCATCGACAGCCTGCTCCGCAGCCTTGCGGCCGTCGGTAAGCGTAACCGTGCTGAGCGCGGTAGCTATGTCGGCGAAGAAGTTGTCGCGGCCGTTGTCGAGACCGAGACGCTCCGTGCCCGTAAGACCTCTCGTTACGTCGAAGCCGTTCTCCTCGTCCTCGGGTGTGATCGTGCCTGTCTCTCTGCCGTCTATATCGGTCGTGTACGCTCTTACGGAAACATCAAGAGCCCTGTCGCCCGAGCCGGCACGGTCAACAGCGTCCTGGATAGCCTCCTGAAGGCTTCCGAAGTACTGCATATCGCCGTTCTCGTCGAGACCCTTCGGTATCTGAGTGATGAGGGCGGGTATCTGGATAGTGAGGACATCGTCCTTCCACTTCGCGGTAACGTTGCTCTGCGTGGTGGTCTTGAAATCTATCTCGTACTTGTTGGCGAACTCGCCCGCGTTTCTGGCGGTCACGGTTATGTCGAGGTTATTTGTTACGCCCGTATTTGTGGTATTGCCGTTCTCGTCCACGGCGGTAACGGGATAGGACATATTCAGGGTGTTGTAAGCCTGTGTAGCCTGTACATCCTCATACTTCGGCAGAAGGTCGAAGTCCACGTTGAGCGGGAGCACGTCGTCGGAGAGTCCCACGCCGCCCTGATAGATAGCTTCGTTGAGCGCGCTCTGGAATTCCGCGAGGGCGTTCTTTACAGCCTGCTCCTTCTCGAGGTCGGTGGAGTTCTCGTTGATCTGCTCAAGGTACTCCGCGCCGAAGTCACGGTCGAGGTCCATGTATATCGTGAGGTTCTGACCGGTCTTGGTAGCGTAGGGAGTATCGGAATTGACGATAGTGAAGGAGATGTTGCCCTCCTCGCCGAAGGTGTTGGCGCTTATCGTGATATCATAGCCGTTGACTGTCTTGGTAGCGGAAGCCACGTTGTTATCGACAGCGGGGATACGGATATTGATACGCTGGGACTGACCGGTCTCGATGCCTGTGGGGTCGCCCGCGACGCCGAGCACCATGAAGCCGTTCTGGTCGCAGAGGTTGCCGTAGCTGTCTATCGAGAACTTACCCGAACGGGTGTAGAAGATATTGCCCGAGCTGTCCATTACCTGGAAGAAGCCCTCGCCCTCGAGAGCGCAGTCATAGTAGCTGTCGGTATAGGTGAAGCCCGACTGGGTCATTACCTGCTGTACCGAACCGAGCTGTGCGCCGTAGCCTATCTGGGTGGGGTTCTTACCGCCGACGGTAGCGTCGCCCGCAGAGGCGTTGGTCTTGGTCTGGTAATATACGTCCTTGAACGTAACGGAGCTTGCCTTGTAGCCTGTCGTATTGACGTTGGAGATGTTATTGCCTATAACGTCCATGCGCTGGTTGTGTGTTTTCATTCCGGCAACACCGGAGTACAATGATTTCATCATAGCGGTAAATTCCTTTCTGGTTATGCCGCCGTGCCGTCCTTCCGTCGTTCGGGACGGCGATATCTCCCGGAAACTTCAACCGGGTCCGATATTATACTATAACGGCGGAGTCGATGTTTGTGAATACATTTTCCTTTAAGTCGTCAGCCGATACCGTCGTTATCACGGTATTGTTCTTGACGCTCACGATAAACGCGGTGCTGTCCACCAGTATGAGGCTCTCGTCACAGCCCTTTTCCGCGGCGAGCTCAACTCCTCTGTTGAGGCGCTCTATGCGGTCATTCTCGGCTATGTCGATCTGTCTGCTCTCGAGCCGCTTTATCGCGTGATTTGAGAATTCCACTTCTCTGCTGCCGAGCCTGCTGCGAAGTTCGTCCGCGAAGCTGTTTCCGACATTCCCGCTTCCCTGTCTGCTGTTTTCTCCGTTTGTCAGGGAAGTCCGTGCCGTGCCCGTGGAAACATTTATCGAGCCGCGTCCGGCAAGATACTCGCTTATAAGCATCTTAGATCCCTCGCTTTTCGGTTTTCTTGTTATGATTCGAACAGCTCGTAGATATCCTCGATATCGTCCTCATCTGTCCGTACTGCCGCCGGCACATCGGTCGTCTGCCGCACTGTCTGAGAAGCCTGCTCGGTCTGCGCGTTCTGTGTGGTCTGACCGTTCTGCGCTGTCGTGCTCTGCGCTGTGTCCGTGCTCTGTACCGCCTGCGTGGTCTGTGTATCGGCGGACGATACGGTCTGTGTGCTCTGCGGCGCCGTGTTCTGCACTGCCTGAGTAGCCTGTGCTGCCTGTGTTGCCGCGGGAACTGCCGTCACATCGTCATCGTCGTCATTGTAGCTGCTTGCCGCCGCTGTCTGCTGTGCCGTTTCGGTCACTCTCAGAACGTCCGTGGCGTCATAAGCGTAGCCGTTCACTACCACTCTTACCGTACCCTTGTCTATCTCGAGGGAGCTTACAAGTCCTTCGTCGATATAGGAAGCGCCCGTGCTGTCCATTGACTGCACCACTACTGTCTTGCCGAGTATGCCTGCCGCGAACGCGCCGTAGTCTCCTATGCTTGAAGTCGACTGCGTTCCCTGATCGCGCACCTGGCTTATGGAGCTGAGCTTGTACTGGGTGCCGTTCACGCTCACCTGCGGTTCGTCGCCGTGTGTTACGAAATCCACCTTGCCCGTTACGGATTCGCCGTCGCCCGATGTCACAGTCACGGTCTTTCCCACCAGAGTATCCGCGTAGTTCTGCTTCTGGGTGTCATAGGCGTCCTGCTGTGCCTGCAGTGCCGTGAAGCTTGCCATCTGGGAAATGAATTCCGTGTTGGAAGTGGGCTCGAGAGGATCCTGATTCTGCATCTCCGCAACAAGGAGCGAGTAGAAGTTGTCCATGGTGATAAGGTCATGCTTATTGTCCGTGAACATATCCTTGTACTTTTCGTAGTTGCTCTGCGGGGAGGCAAGGTTGTCAAGTCCTGTTACAGATGCCATATTTTTCCTCCTTCTTTATAAGCTTTGCAATAGGTCGTAGAAGCTCTCGCCGTCGCCGTCATCGTCGTTGTCCCGGCGGTCTTCTTCATCGTTTCTGCCGTATGGATTCTTGCTGCTGCCGTCGTAGCTCTGCTGGTTGAACTGGGTGTCCTCATGCTCGGAGACCACCTGGCATTTCTCGAGCTGCACGCCGCTCTCACGCAGTAAATTCTGGAGCCCCTCGTTTCGTGACGCGAGCATCGCTCCCGTCTTCGGGTCTTCCGCCGTGATCTCGACCGAGATGCGCTCTCCTGCCGCCGCGATCTTGACAGTTATACGTCCGAGAGCCTCGGGGTTGAGGACCATAGTGAATTCCGTGTGGTCGTCCTGCATGTGCTCGATACGCTCGAGTATCTGCTCCGCCGTCTGCACCTCGGGAGGACTTATCTGTGTTCTCTCGGGGAACATGGGCTCGTTCTCCACCGGGATATCGGTGTCTGTCCTGCTCTCCATGAGCTGTGACGCCATTCTTACCGCGTCATAGGTCTCGGTGTCGGTGCTGTCGTCGTCCTCGGACACGTCAAATCTCGTGCCGTTGAGAATGTGGTCGAGCTCACCGGTCCCGTCCTTGCTGAACATCCTGTGCGAAAGCTGCGAGTTGTCGCCGCGCATCATCGGCACGGGTGTTTCGTCGCCCTCATAGACGTGCTCAACTTTAAGCTCCGACAAGCCAAGCTTATCCTTAGCCTCCTCGAGCAGGTCCGCGAGCAGCTTCACCGTATCGCTGACGGTCATCTCCCCGAAATCGGGCTTGGGGATATCCAACACGTCCGCTTCGATCTCCGGCTCCGGCTCAAAGTCGCTCACCGCAGCCTCTACCGAAAGTCTGCCGTCCGCGAGCTTCTGCACGGAATCTCCGATAAACGCCTTCAGACCGGGGTCGAAGGGTTCGTCCGGGATCTCCTCGTAAATGCTGCCGTCCGCCGTTTCTTCGCGAGTGCTTCCGAGCGCGTCATCGAGCACGTTCCCGAGCTCCGCCGCAAAATCTCCGGCGCTTTCCTCGTCCGCCGTCAGGCGCACTGCCGTATCGGGCAGCTCCTCGGGCATTGCCGCCGCCATTTCGGCAGGCTTCTCCGCGATCCCCGCGGTCAACGGGATATCGTCGGTCACCGGCGCTTCGTTCGTTACGACTGCCGCCGCGGCTGCCGTTCCGTCGGCTATCTCCGTGAACACCTGCATGAGCGCGTCGATAAGTGTGTCCTCCGGGACTTCCTCCTTATCCTCGCCGCTTTTCAGAGCTCCGAGAGCCTCCGCGAGCATTTCCGCCGCTTCTTCCTTTGTGGGCTTCTCACCGGTCTCCCTCACAAGCTGCACCACAGCCTGCGCCGCTTCGGAGAGTATCTCGTCCGCCGCCTGCGCGTCCATGGGACCGACGCTGTCGAAGGAAGAGCTGCTGCCCTGTGTTCCGGGCTGTCTGCCGCCGTCTCCGTTCACGGGTCTTGAAGATGCTTTTTCGGTGAACCTGAACTCCTTGCCGAATTCACGTCCGCGCTGAACATCTCCGCCGCGCTCCGAAAGTCCCTGCTGCTTTCTGCCGCTGTCCTTTCCGACGCTGCCGAGCACATCGGAAAATCCGCTGTCGCCTCCGCCGTCCTGCGGTCTTGTACGGTTCGAGCTTCCCAGCTTGACATCCATAGATACCGCTTTTGTTACCATATCACACCTCCTTTTTCTGCTGTCGTTGTTTTGTTCAATAGCCGCAAAAGGGCATACTATCCCTTATACTACTATTAAATCCATTATACACAAATCTTTTATAAAAGTCAATCAAATTTTGTAACTTTTTACGATTTAATGCAATAACCACCGTATTTTTGTTACTTTTATACTAATAATTTCGTACATTTGACGGTCATTCCGCCGTTTCGATGACGATATCCTTCGAGGGCAGCCGTCTGCGCATGAATATGTAGCAGACAAGATGCGCGAGGAATGTGACCGTCCACGACACAGGGTAGGACATGAAAAGCCAGAACACGGTGTGGAACTCCTCCAGCCGGAAGCCGGTGAATATCCACAGTATGCGCAGCCCGCACGCTCCCAGCAGCGATACCACAGTCGGCGTCACCGCGTACTCCATTCCCCTTATCGAGCCGACGATGCAGTCCATGAGCCCGCAGGTGAAGTACATTGTACAGACAAGGCTCATTCGTATCATGCCCGCGTCTATCACCTCGGGGCGCGGGTCGTAGATGCCGAGCAGGAAGCGCCCGCACAGGAAAGCGAGGTTCCCGAGCACCACGCCCGCGACCGCCGCGCAGGCGCACGTCACAAAGGCTATGCGGTTGACGCGGCTGTATTTCCCCGCGCCGATATTCGTGCTGACGAAGGTGAGCGCTCCCTGCGAGAAGGCGTTCATCGACACCCACACAAAGCCCTCGATGCTCGCCGCCGCCGCGCTCCCCGCCATTACGATGTCACCGAAGCCGTTGACGGAGGACTGTATCACCACGTTGGACAGCGAGAACAGCACTCCCTGAAAGCCGGCGGGTATGCCTATCTTCATCATCTTCGCCACCGTGGAGCCGTCAAGCCGCAGCTTGCGGAGCTTCAGCTTCAGGGCGCCCTCCTCCTTCATCAGGCAGCGGATTATCAGAAACGCGGAAAGGCACTGCGATATCACCGTCGCCAGCGCAACGCCCGCCACGTCCATTCTGAACACTATGACGAACAGCAGATTGAGCCCGACATTTATCACTCCCGCCAGCGTCAGGTACATGAGCGGACGCTTGGTGTCGCCCTTCGCGCGGAGTATCGAGCTGCCGAGATTGTACACGAGCATGGCGACCATTCCCGCGAAGTAGATGCGCAGATACAGCGCCGACAGCTCCAGTACGTTCGAGGGAGTCTGCATCAGCGCGAGAAGGTCGTCCGCGAATACGCACCCCACAAATGTCAGCATCAGCCCGCTTATCACCGACAGCAGCACCGAGGTATGCACCGTCTTGCTGACGCGCTCGTTATCCCCCGCCCCGAGATAGTGGGACGTGAGGACGTTCGCGCCCGTTGACAGCCCGAGAAACAGGTTCGTCATCAGGTTGACCAGCGACGAGGTCGAGCCCACCGCCGCCAGCGAAACATCGCTGGCGCAGTTGCCGACCACGATTATGTCCGCCGCGTTGAACAGCAGCTGCAGCACGCTCGACAGCATGAGCGGCAGCGACAGCTTCAGCAGCTTCGGGAGTATAGCTCCCGATGTCATATCTATATCGGTTCTTATCTTTGCCATTTATATCTCCTTCAAAACTTGACATTGGCGCAGCATTAATATATAATGAAATCGCGGCATTTCACCGCATGGGAGGAAAAGCAATGAAGATCTACTGTATAAGCGAGGATCACATCTGGCGCGCAGACGGCGCTTCTCCGAAGCAGCTCGAATGCGGCAGGATAAGGGACTACCTTAACGCCGTGAACGATATGAAGAAGCGCGACGAGTGGAAGACTACCGGCAAGGGCGCGCAGTTCATGAATGTCGAGCAGAAATACTACGACACCGAAAGTCATTTTCTGCGCTCTCTCGGCACCGACGGTGAGCGCCTGATATATACCACCTTCATCGACGGTGTCGGCGGAGTCTATCTTAAGGACCCCGAGACCGGCGATGAGACCTACATAGCCGCGAATTTACAGGCTGACCCGGGGCGTATCTCGGTCGAGGACGGAAAATGCTGCATCGACGCGGGCGAGGGCGCCTTCGAGCGCCACATAGCCATGCTGGATATGCGCAGCGGCAGCATCGACCAGATAACCGAGGGCTTCACCAGTGAAAGCTGCCCCTGCATTTCCCGGCAGGATCCGACAAAGATATACTATGCCGCGGTCGGCTACGCGCAGAACAACGCGGGCTATGTGCAGGAAAAGAGCGCAAGCGCGATCTGCGTGTATGACTCGCGGACCGGCGAGCTCTCGGACGTTGTGTCCGACAAGGAGTATGATTATATCAAGCCCTCCGACACCGTCAGCGGCGATCTGTACTATATCCGCCGCAAATACGAGCCCATGCGGCAAAACACGAATATCGGGAAAGATATCCTCATGTTCCCGGTGCGCATTACCAAGGCGATAGGCGGCTTTCTGAGCATTTTCTCGATGATATACGGCGGTGAGCCTCTCCGCACGGGCGGCGGCAACCCCGCCAAAAGCAAGAACAAGGGCGAGCGTGACCTTTTCGTGGAGGGCAACCTCATCAAAGCGAAGAAGATCTCCGAAGCGCAGGAGAACGGCGACGAAGCCGTCATACCATCCGAGTGGGTGCTTATCAGGCGCAGTCCCGACGGCTCCGAGACTGTCATAGCGAAGAGCGTCATGGACTATAAGCTGCTCCCCGACGGCACTGTCATCTATTCCGACGGTACCTCCGTGCGGCTGCGCAAGCCCGACGGTGCCACCGAGAAGATATGCAGGCTCAAGCTCGCTAACTGCATAACCGTGCTTTAGTCGCTTGCGCTCGAGTTTTTTCGCCTACGCGGCGGGCGGCAACGCGCGGTCTGTCGGTCAACCCCCTCTGGCACCGCAAGCGACCTTTGCGGAGACTATCCGAGAGAGCTGCTTCCGAAGCCGTGCGGGAGCAGTTCTTTTATTTTGTAGATCCTGAAATCTCCGTCGATGCCGCTGCATATAACGTCCATGTCTTCGTTGAACTCATACAGGAACTGCCGGCACATTCCGCAGGGAGTGCATATCTCCGCTGTGCTGCCTGTTACGGCGACCGCGGTAATATCCATGTTTCCCTCGCTCACCGCCTTCGCGGCGGCAGTGCGCTCCGCACAGATGCCGCATGGGTAGGAGGCGTTCTCGACATTGCAGCCGGTGAATACGCTCCCGTCGCCGCACAGCACGGCAGCTCCCACCGAATAGTGCGAGTAGGGCGCATAGGCGTGTGAGCGGGCTTTTGTTGCGGTTTCTATGAGACTTATTATCGTTTCGGTTTTCATATAGGTCACCTCGTTTGCGGCTGTTGAAAGAATTATATCACATTTTTACAAAAATTACAATAGTTTTTCGTGCATTCCTACAAATTGTGCAACGTGAAAGCACAAAATACCATATTTAGAAATTTTTTCAAAATTTTCATTAAAAATTTTGAAAAAACACTGGAAATTTTGTTCAAAATATGCTATAATAATTTTGTTATACAGAATGCCGTTGAAAAAACGTCGTGGGACGCTTCGGGACGGACAGGCTGTGAAACCAAATTTTATTCAGGAGGACAAATCCAATGGCAAAGAAATACTGTTACCTGTTTTCTGAAGGTAACGCAGACATGAGAGAGCTTCTCGGCGGTAAGGGCGCTAACCTTGCTGAAATGACCAAGATCGGTCTCCCCGTACCCCAGGGCTTCACTATCACAACAGAGGCTTGCACACAGTACTACGAGGACGGAAGAAAGATCAACGACGAGATCATGGCTCAGGCTATGAAGGGCGTTGAGGAAATGGAAAAGATAAACGGCAAGAAGTTCGGCGATAAACAGAACCCGCTGCTCGTTTCCGTTCGTTCCGGCGCAAGAGCTTCCATGCCCGGCATGATGGATACTATCCTCAACCTCGGTCTTAACGACGACGTTGTTGCCGCTATGATCGCAGGCAACCCCGACCCGACATTCGAGCGTTTCGTATATGACTCCTACAGACGCTTTATCCAGATGTTCTCCGATGTTGTTATGGAAGTCGGCAAGAAGTACTTCGAACAGCTCATCGACAAGATGAAGGAAGAAAAGGGCGTTAAGTTCGACGTAGAGCTCACCGCCGCTGACCTCAAGGAGCTCGCTACACAGTTCAAGGCTGAATACAAGAAGCAGCTCGGCAAGGACTTCCCCTCCGATCCTATCGAACAGCTCAAGCTCGCTATCGAAGCAGTTTTCCGTTCGTGGGACAACCCGCGCGCTAACGTATACCGCCGCGACAACGATATCCCCTACAGCTGGGGTACAGCAGTAAACGTAATGCCTATGGTATTCGGCAACCTCAACAATGAGTCCGGTACAGGCGTTGCGTTCACAAGAGATCCCGCAACAGGCGAGAAGAAGCTCATGGGCGAGTTCCTCAAGAACGCACAGGGCGAGGACGTCGTTGCAGGTGTCCGCACTCCTATGCCTATCGCTCAGATGGAGCAGGAGTTCCCCGAGGCTTACGCTGAATTCGTAAAGGTTTGCGACATTCTCGAAAAGCACTATCACGATATGCAGGATATGGAGTTCACCGTTGAGAACAAGAAGCTCTATATGCTCCAGTGCCGCAACGGTAAGAGAACAGCTCCCGCTGCCCTCAAGATCGCGTGCGACCTCGTTGACGAGGGAATGAAGACAGAGCAGGAAGCTGTCCTGATGATCGATCCCCGCAACCTCGATACACTTCTCCACCCGCAGTTCGACGCTGCTGCCCTCAAGGCTGCAACACCGATCGGCAAGGGCCTCGGCGCTTCCCCCGGAGCTGCTTGCGGTCAGATCGTATTCACAGCTGACGACGCAGAGGCTTGGAAGGCACAGGGTAAGAAGGTAGTCCTTGTAAGACTTGAGACATCCCCCGAGGATATCACAGGTATGAAGGCTTCTCAGGGTATCCTGACAGTAAGAGGCGGTATGACCTCCCACGCTGCCGTTGTTGCACGCGGAATGGGTACATGCTGCGTATCCGGCTGCTCCGAGATCAACATGGACGAAGAGAACAAGAAGTTCACTCTCGCCGGCAAGACCTTCACAGAGGGCGACTGGATCTCTATCGACGGTACAACAGGTAACATCTACGACGGTCAGATCAAGACTGTTGACGCTACTATCGCAGGCGAGTTCGGCAGAGTTATGGGCTGGGCTGACAAGTACAGAAAGCTCAAGGTAAGAACAAACGCCGACACACCCGCAGATGCCAAGAAGGCAAGAGAGCTCGGCGCAGAGGGCATCGGTCTCTGCCGTACAGAGCACATGTTCTTCGACCCCGACCGTATCGGGCCGTTCAGAGAGATGATCTGCTCCGACACAGTTGAGGAGAGAGAGGCTGCGCTCGCTAAGATCGAACCCATGCAGCAGGCTGACTTCGAGAAGCTCTATGAGGCTCTGGAAGGTTATCCGGTAACTATCCGCTTCCTCGACCCGCCGCTTCACGAATTCGTACCCACAGAAGAAGAGGACATCAAGGCTCTCGCTGACAAGAAGGGCAAGACAGTTGAGCAGATCAAGGCTCTCATCGCTTCCCTCCACG
>CAJOMV010000088.1 GCA_905235805.1 uncultured Ruminiclostridium sp. | reverse complement strand
GACCCCCTCTCTCCCTCACCCCCTCCCACCCGCGGGAAAGGCGAATTGCTCCGCGTGCAATGGGGGAGGTTACTGCTGTAATAACAAAAAATATGGTGATAGAATGAAAAAGAGAAAAGAACCACAGTTACCGAAAAAAACTAAAATGGACGCCTACATCGAAGGCGCGGGCAAGGTCGAGCAGAAAAATATCGTCGATACGCTCAAGGAAAACTATATGCCCTACGCCATGAGCGTCATCGTGTCAAGAGCGCTGCCGGAAATAGACGGCTTCAAGCCCTCCCACAGAAAGCTGCTCTATACCATGTACAAAATGGGACTGCTGACGGGCGCGCGCACAAAGTCCGCAAACATCGTCGGACAGACCATGAAGCTCAATCCCCACGGCGATCAGGCTATCTACGCTACCATGGTGCGTCTCGCCCGCGGCAACGGCGCTCTGCTCCACCCGTATATCGACAGCAAGGGAAACTTCGGTAAGGCGTACTCGCGTGATATGTCCTACGCCGCCTCCCGTTACACCGAGGCAAAGCTCGAGCCGTTATGCGCGGAGCTGTTCGGGGATATCGACAAGGATACCGTCGATATGGTGCCGAACTACGACAATACGCTCACCGAGCCGGTGCTGTTCCCCGTGCGGTTCCCGTCCGTGCTGGTAAACAGCAATATCGGTATCGCGGTATCGATGGCCAGCAATATCTGCCCCTTCAACCTGCGGGAGATATGCGAGACAACGATAGCGATAATGAAGGACCCCGACCACGATGTGTCCTCTACCCTCATGGGACCCGATTTCCCCGGCGGCGGATTTATCGTCGCGAATGACGAGGAAATGCAGAAGGTGTACAAAACGGGACGCGGCAGTGTCACGGTGAGAGGAAAGTACACCTACGACAAGGAAGCCCGCTGCATAGAAGTCACCGAGATACCGCCCACTACCACGGTGGAAGCGATAATCGACAAGGTGCTCGAGCTCGTCAAGCTCGGGAAGATAACCGAGATATCCGATATCCGCGACGAGACCGACCTGTCGGGTCTGAAGCTCACCTTCGACCTGAAAAAGGGCAAGGACCCCGACGAGTTCATGCGCAAGATGTTCCGTCTCACGCCGCTTCAGGACGTGTTCTCCTGCAACTTCAACGTGCTTATCGCCGGAAATCCCCGGGTCATGGGCGTTTATGAGATACTCGACGAGTGGATATCCTTCCGCGTGGAGTGCGTGAAGAGAATGATATACTTCGAGCTCGGGAAGAAGAAGGAAAAGCTCCACCTTCTGCTCGGTCTGAAAAAGATACTGCTCGACATCGACAAGGCGATAAAGATCATCCGCGAGACAAACGAGGAAGCGGAGGTAGTGCCGAACCTGATGATAGGCTTCGGCATAGACGAGGTGCAGGCGGAATATGTCGCCGAGATAAAGCTGCGCCACATCAACCGCGAGTATATCCTTAAGCGTACAGAGGAGATCGACAATCTGAAAAACGACATAGCCGACATGGAGGAGACCCTCGAAAGCCCCCGCAAGATAAAGAAGCTCATCATCGGGGAGCTGGAGGAGATCGCCGACAAATACGGTCAGCCCCGCAGAACTCTGTTCGCGGAGCCCTTCGACGATGATGACGAGGAGGAGGAGAGCGTTCCCGACTACACCGTGAACTGCTTCCTCACCGCGGAAGGATACTTCAAGCGCATAACTACCCAGTCGCTGCGCATGAGCGGCGAACAGAAGCTCAAGGAGGGCGACAGTATCATCTTTGAGAGGGAGCTCTCCGGAAAGTGCGACCTGCTGTTCTTCACGGACAAGCATCAGGTCTACAAGTCCTCGGTCAGCGAATTTGCCGACACCAAGGCGAGCGTAATGGGTGACTACGTCCCCGCAAAGCTGGAAATGGAGCAGGACGAGAGGATAATCAAGATGATACCCACCGAGGATTACTCGGGGCATATCATACTGTTTTTCCGAAACGGCAAGTGCGCGAAGGTGCCTCTCGCGTCCTTTGAGACCAAGACCAAGCGCCGCAAGCTCGCGAACGCGTACTTCGACGGCTCGGAGCTCGTCGCTATGTTCGAGCTGCCCGAGGACAGGGAGTTTATCCTACAGTCCGCGGCTGGCAAGCTGCTGATATTCAGCACCGCCCTTGTTCTGCCCAAGGCGGCGCGTGACACGCAGGGCGTGCAGGTAATGCGTCTGACAAAGACCGAACTGCAGTATGTGCGCCCATACGAGGAGGGCATGATAGAAGAGCCGGACAAATACCGCTCCAAGACCGTACCCGCGGCGGGAGCCATGTCAAATGTCGGGATAGACCAGATAACGTTCGAGTAAGAAATACCGCGACCCCACATTTCCGTGGAGCCGCGGTATTTTTATTGCTTCAGCTGCTCTAAGCGTGCCTTTGCTTCGGCACTGCCGTCCTTTACAGCCTTTTTGTACCATGAGACAGCCTTTTTCATGTCCGCGGGGACACCGTCGCCGTTCTCATATATCAGTCCGAGGCGGTACTCCGCTTCGCCGTCATCCATATTGGCACAGCGCTCATACCAATAGATCGCCTGCTCGATGTTCTTTTCGGTGACCTCCCCTTCCTCATACATCTTCCCGAGGGGGAGCGCCGCGTTCATCAGACCGTCCTTTGCGGAGCTGAGGTACAGCTCAAACGCCTTTTTGCGGTCCTGCGCCACACCTCTGCCCTCGTCGTAAAATGTCGCGACCTTCCACTTATTGCAGTCGCTGCACTTTGCTGCCTTGCTGTACCAGTAGAACGCCTTTTCGTCGTCCTGCGGAACGCCCTTGCCGTACTCATACATAAAACCGAGCTCCTGCTGCGCTTCCTTGTTCCCCTTTTTCGCGGCACATTCATACCAGTAAGCAGCCTTTTCCAAATCTTTTTCCGTGCCGATACCGCAACTATAGTAACACGCGGTCTCACACTGCGCGTCACGGTCTCCCTGCTCCGCGGCTTTCAGGTACCAGTGGAACGCCTTCTCACGGTCTTCCCCGACATATATGCCGTCGCGGTACATTGCCGCGAGGCGTTTCTGCTTTCTGAGGTCTCCCCGCTCAGCCGCCTCCGTGTATGTCGAAAACGCCTTTTCAAAGAGCTCCCTGACTAAGCCCGCTTCCTCCCACCATTCGTCGTCCGTGCCGTCAAACAGCTTTTTCAGCATGGTACCCGCTTCGCGGCTTCCACGCTCGAGGGCTTCCATATACCAGAAGAATTCCTTCCGCACGTCGATATCCACGCCGTCGCCGTAGGCGTAGCGCTCCGCAAGCTCGCACTGCGCTTCGTCGTCGCCCTGCTCCGCCTTTTCCATAAGCTCCTTTACCTCATCGTCCATGTACCGCACCTCCGTAATTTCCGATAATGCTATCATATCATTTTGCCGGAGACTTGTCAAGACGATACGAATATTTCGGGGAGATATAAAAAAGTGTTGCAATGGACGGAAAAATATGTTATAATAGAGTATATTATTTTTTGAAGGAGATCACCGATATGCTGACAGACATAGAGATCGCACAGCAGGCGAAAATGCTGAAAATCACCGAGATAGCGAAGAAGGTCGGTATCACGGAGGACGAGCTCGAACCTTACGGACACTACAAGGCGAAGATCTCGCAGGCGTGCATCAACAGAATGAAGGACAAGCCGGACGGCAAGCTGATACTCGTCACCGCCATCAACCCCACTCCCGCGGGAGAGGGCAAGACCACCACAAGCATCGGACTGTCCGAGGGTATGCACAGGATAGGCAAAAACTCCGTGCTCGCACTGCGCGAGCCGTCACTGGGACCCGTGTTCGGCGTAAAGGGCGGAGCCGCGGGAGGCGGATACTCGCAGGTGGTGCCTATGGAGGACATCAATCTGCATTTCACCGGCGATATGCACGCTATCACGGCGGCTAACAACCTGCTCTGCGCTATCATAGACAATCACCTCCAGCAGGGCAATGAGCTGGGGATAGACCAGAGAATGATACAGATAGACCGCTGTCTCGACATGAACGACAGAGCGCTGCGTAACTGCGTTATCGGCATGGGAAGCAGAGTTGACGGCATTCCGAGACAGGAAAAGTTCCGTATCACAGTGGCGAGCGAGATTATGGCGATACTCTGCCTCGCGGACGACCTCAAAGACCTCAAGGAGCGTCTCGGGAATATCCTCGTCGCCTACACCTACGACGGCAAGCCCGTCTACGCCCGCGACCTGAACGCTGTGGGCGCTATGGCGGCGCTGCTCAAGGACGCGATAAACCCGAACCTTGTGCAGACCCTTGAGAACAACCCCGCTATCATTCACGGCGGTCCCTTCGCGAACATCGCCCACGGCTGCAACAGCGTGAGAGCGACAAAGCTGGCGCTCAAGCTCGGGGACTACTGCATTACCGAGGCGGGCTTCGGCTCCGACCTCGGCGCGGAGAAGTTCTTCGATATAAAGTGCCGCTTCGCGGGGCTCAAGCCCGACTGCGTGGTGCTTGTGGCGACGATAAGGGCGCTCAAGTACAACGGCGGCGTTGCGAAAGCCGACCTCGGCGCGGAGAATGTCGAGGCGCTGAAAAAGGGCTCCGTCAACCTGAAAACACACATCGAGAATATGCGTAAATACGGGATACCCGTGGTCGTTGCGTTCAACCGCTTCGGCTCGGATACCGACGCGGAGATAAAGGTCATCGAGGAGATATGCGCGGAGTGCGGAGTGGAATACTCCATGTCCGAGGTGTTCGCAAAGGGCGGCGAGGGCGGCATAGACCTCGCGGAGAAGGTCTGCGCGGTCATCGAGAAGGGCGGGGCGGATTTCAAGCCGCTGTACGACGAAAAGCTCCCCGTCAAGGAGAAGGCAGCGAAAATAGCAAAGGAGATCTACCGCGCGGACGGCGTTATCTACACCGCGCAGGCGGAAAAGGCTCTCGCGAAGATCGAGGAGATCGGCAAGGCTGGGCTCCCGATATGCGTGGCGAAGACGCAGTACTCCCTCTCCGACGACCCCGCGAAGCTCGGCAAGCCCGAGGGCTTCAGCATCACCGTACGGGATATGAAGCTGTCGTCCGGCGCGGGCTTCATCGTAGTCTACACGGGCGACATCATGACCATGCCGGGACTTCCCAAAAAGCCCGCGGCTTACTCGATAGACATAGACAACGACGGCAATATAAGGGGGCTGTTCTGATATGATAATCAATACCGCCTCGGCGCAGGAAACTATCGACGCCGCGGAAAAGTTCGCGTATGACCTCGACGTGGGGGACATAATCCTCTACACCGGCGAGCTCGGCGCGGGCAAGACCCACTTCACGAAGGGCATAGCGAAACGCTTCGGCATAAACGAGCGCGAGGTCACGAGCCCCACCTTCACGATAGTCAACGAATATACGGGCAAGACGGGGCTGAAAATGCACCACTTCGACCTGTACCGCATAAAGGACCTCGACGACCTGTACGCCACGGGATTTTTCGATTACCTCGACGGCAGCAGCGTTATATGCGCCGAGTGGAGCGAGAATATCCCCGGGCTGTCGCAGGAGCTTGAGGGCGCATGGCTGGTGGCTATCGAAAAGACCGGCGATACCTCGCGCCGCATAAAGATCGAAAGGCTGAAGTAATGCTGATACTCGGTATAGATTCCTCCGCCGTGAGCGTGAGCGCGGCGATATGCGAGCTCGGTGAGAATACACGCGTTATCGCGGAGGGCTTTCTGAACAATAAGATAACCCACTCCCAGACGCTCATGCCGCTTGTGCAGTCGCTGCTCGACAATTCAAAGACCGCGCTCTCCGATATAGACGTGTTCGCGGTGTCGGCGGGACCCGGTTCGTTCACGGGACTGCGTATAGGGGTGTCAGCCGTAAAGGGCATGGCTTACGCCCTCGGAAAGCCCTGCCGCGAGGTATCGACGCTTCACGCAATGGCGTACAATCTGCCTTTGTATGACGGGATTATCTGCGCGGTGATGGACGCGAGGGTAAATCAGGTGTACAACGCGCTTTTCGAGACGAGGGACGGTGCAGTGACGCGGCTGTGTGATGACAGGGCGCTGATGATACCGGAGCTTAAGGCGGAGCTTGACGAAAAGTACCCGGACAGGGAGATAATGCTGGTCGGGGACGGCGCGGAGCTTGTCTTCGGGAAGACCGGCGGCGGGAATATACGCCTATCCCCTGCCCCGCAGCGCTATCAGAACGGCGTAGGCGTATGCCTCGCGGCGGAGCATTGCCCCGATATCAGCGCGGCGGCACTGATGCCGAAATATCTGCGGCTGCCGCAGGCTGAAAGAGAGCGGCTCGCTAAGATCAAAGCTGACGGCAGCGGGACAGAGCTTGAATAAATAACGGAGGAGCAAAAAACTATGATATACTTAGGCTGTGACAGAGCGGGCTATGACATGAAGCTCGCGCTCATCGAATATCTGAAGGAAAACGGCTTTGAATACGCCGACCTCGGCTGCAACGGCGAGACGGTGGACTATCCGGACATTGCCGAGGCGGTATGCCGCAAGGTGCTCGAAAGCCTCGACAACAGGGGTGTGCTGGTATGCGGCACGGGAATAGGCATTTCCATGGCGGCGAACAAGATAAACGGGATACGCGCGGCGCTTTGCTATGACTGGTACGCCGCGAAATACACCCGCCTGCACAACGACGCGAACGTTATCTGCTTCGGCGGGCGGACAATGGGCACAGGCTCGGTGACGGAATCCCTCGACGTATTCCTGCACACGGATTTCGAGGGCGGCAGACACGCCATGCGAGTTGATAAAATAATGGCACTGGAGGGCAAAAACAATGTACAATAACGAAAAGCTTCACATACTCGACCACCCGCTCTTACAGCACAAGATAACGCTCCTGCGCGACAAGAACACAGGCTCGAAGGAGTTCCGCGAGCTGGTGGAGGAGGTGACGATGTTCATGACCTACGAAGCCACCCGCGACCTGCCGCTCAAGCAGATCAAGGTGCAGACTCCCATTGCGATAGCGAACTGCAACGTCATCTCCGGCAGAAAGGTCGCGTTCGTTCCCGTTCTGCGCGCGGGGCTCGGAATGGTGGACGGAGCTACCGCCCTCGTTCCCGCCGCAAAGGTCGGACATATCGGCATCTGCCGCGCGGACAATATGCCCGACGGCTTACAGGTCTACTACAACAAGCTCCCCTTCGACATCGAGGAGCGCGAGGTCATAATCCTCGACCTCATGATAGGCACAGGCAAGACCGCCGCGAAGGCTATCGACGTGGTCAAGGAGGCGGGAGCAAAGGCTGTCAAGGTGCTCTCCGTGGTCACCTGTCCCGAGGGCGTCGAGTTCGTGCAGGCTAAGCACCCCGATATCGACATCTTCTGCGGCGCACTCGACGACCACCTCAACGACGACCTCTACATCGTCCCCGGCATCGGCGACGGCGGAGACAGGATATTCGGAACGAAATAATGGCGCCTGCGGGCGCAGGTTTGGTCGCTTGCGCTCGAGACTGGGGGAGGGAACCTTTCTGAAGAAAGGTCCCCTCCCCCAGACCCCCACCTTCCAAAGACTTTTT
>CAJOMV010000087.1 GCA_905235805.1 uncultured Ruminiclostridium sp. | reverse complement strand
AGCTATGCCTGTCTTTATATGCGCGCGTCGTGCGCGCCTTTGGACAGGCAATCACGGCTTCGTGCCGTGACCCTCTGTGGCTTTTGCATTGCAAAAGCCCCACCTCCCCAGCGGGGAGACCACCCTTTAAAAAGGGCTTGAGCCTAAACTGAGTTGCTTCGCCATGCATCCGGCGGAGGTAATCAAATTTGTAAAGTAAGGGATAGAAAAAAAGCCTGTTTATCTGCGTGGATTAACAGGCTTTTTGTTATATTTTATACCGGCACCTTCTTGGCTGCGATATGCAGATCCGCCGTATTTTCTTCGGCAGACTCGCTTCCCTTCGTCATGTACAGCATACCCGCCGCCTCCGCCGCGGCATTGCTCTCCGGCTTGTATGTGGTAACTACCTTCGCAAGCAGCTCGCGGATATTGTCCTTGTTCTTGTACGCGGCTTCCATAAGGGTCTTGAGCTCCGTGAGGAATTTATCGACATCGAAAGCAATGGGACTGCCTATATGTATGAGGTCGTTCTCCGTTTTCCGGAGCCCCTCCTCTGCCATGAGCTTTTCCTCGTACAGCTTCTCCCCCGGACGAAGCCCGCAGTATTCTATCTTGATATCGATGTCGGGTCTGTAACCGCTCAGCTTTATCAGATTTCTCGCAAGGGTATCTATCTTGACGGGGCTTCCCATATCCAGCACGAATATCTCGCCGCCGTGAGCGTATGTACCGGCAAGCATTACAAGGCTCACAGCCTCGGATATCGTCATGAAATAGCGGATTATATCGGGGTGGGTAACGGTCACGGGACCGCCCTTTTCTATCTGCCGCTTGAACAGCGGAATGACCGAGCCGTTGCTGCCGAGGACATTGCCGAAACGCACAGCGACAAACTCCGTGCGTATATTTCTGAATACGCTGCCCGTACCGTCCTTGTCGGCATTCTCAAAGCCGTCGTGAGTGAAGAACTGGGGAAGCTCGTTCGCTCTTCCCTGCTTTATCTTCTCGTCGAACGACTGTATTATCATCTCGCACAGACGCTTCGACGCGCCCATCGCGTTTGTGGGATTGACAGCCTTGTCCGTGCTTATGAGCACAAATCTCCTGCAGCCGTGCACCATAGCGGCATAGGCGGTCTTGTAGGTGCCTATGGCGTTGTTCTTTATCGCCTCACAGGGCGAGCTCTCCATAAGCGGAACGTGCTTGTGCGCTGCCGCGTGGTAGACGATATCGGGGTGATACTCCCCGAACACCTGAAACAGCCTTCTGCTGTCGCGTACAGAGCCTATGAGCACCTGCAGGTCGAGCCTCGGGTATCTGTCCCGCAGCTCAAGCTGTATGTCATAGGCGCTGTTCTCGTATATCTCGAAGATTATCAGCTGCCTGGGACTGTGCGCGGCTATCTGTCTGCACAGCTCCGAGCCTATCGAGCCGCCGCCGCCCGTGACCATAACGACCTTGCCGTTGATGAAGTCGAATACCTCTCTCATCTCGGTCTTTATCGGCTCTCTGCCGAGCAGATCCTCGACGGAAACGTTCTTCATATCGGATATGGTAGCCTGCCCGTTTACGAGCTGGTAGATACCCGGGAGCTGCTTCAGCTCACAGCCCGCCTCGTTGCATATATTGAGTATGTCTCGTCTGTCCGCGGCGGAAGCCGAGGGGATAGCAAAGAATATCTTTGTAACGTTGTACTTTTCGACGTTTGCGAGGATATCTTCTCTGCCGCCCACTATCGGAACGCCTTCTATATATTTACCGATCTTGTTCGTATTGTCGTCGATAACACAGACCACCTTGTCGGTGATCTCTCTGGAGTTGCTTATATCTCTTATGATAGACTGTCCGGCGGCGCCTGCCCCTATGAGCATTACCCGTCCGGTGACCTCTTCATGCTGCCTGTCCTTGAGTATCAGCAGCAGGCGGTAGGACATTCTTATGCCCGATACCATAAGCGCCTGCAAGCCCATTCCCACGAGGTAATAGGAGATAGGCATTCTTGTGAGGAATATGGTTATACCGAATATATGGAGCAGCGACATACTTGCCGACACGGTAAGTATCTGGAGCAGCTCATTGTAGCTGACAAAGCTCCATATCATCTTATAAAATCTGAAATTGTAAAAAACAACTATACATATGATCGCGTATATCGGGCAGAACACCGCATACGCGCCCATATACTTTGAGTCGATAGCCGAATACTGGCAGTCGAACCTGAACCACAGCGCAAGGAAATACGAAAGCATTATGGCAGCAAGATCGAAAATTATAAGCAGTATCGTCTGGACCCGACGATTTCTGAGCAGACTGCTTCTCTTTGCCTTCAAAGTCCTCACCGCCTTTTTTTACATAATAGATAACAGAACTGTATCTTCTGCTGTGCCCGCGCACAGAGACCGCCGGCATTGAGCCGGCGATCCTTCATCAAATTCGGTACCGAATTTATGAATGCGCGGTCATGGGTTTACTTTCTCTTCTTTGCAGTAAGAGCCACTGCAGCGACCGAAGCTGCGAGTGCACCGAATGCGATAGTCACACCGGTAGTGGGGTTTGTGTCAAGCTCGTTGTTAACGTTGGTTATTACATCAACGTCGGACTTGCCACGGCTGTCCTCATCGCCGTCGATAGCGATCTCGCCGTCGTCATCGTCGTCAGGGATCTCAGTCTCTTCAACTGTCAGATCCACATCGGAAATAACGTACTGCGAAGCGTGAGAGATAGCCACGGTCACAGAACCGTCAGAATTGATCTGCAGAGCGTCGTCGGGCATCTTTGTAACGCTGCCGTCGTCAGCGATGTAGTACAGAGCTACAGCATCGAGGTCAACGTCTTCAAGAGCGTCAGCAGGAATGGTTACCTGGAGAGTCATGCCGAAATCGCCCTTCTGCGCGGGTGCAATTACGATGGAGTTCGCGGGAACTTCAACGCCGGATACCGTAGTGCCCTCATCGGAGCTTACAGAAATATCCATAGCGAGGTTGATAGCCTTAGCATCAGTGATGAGTTCGGGGTCAATAGTGATCGCGTAATCGATACCGTCGTCAGACTCGATCTCAACAGTGACCACAACATCGCCCTTAGCTATCTCCGCAATTGCAGACTCCTGAACAGTCGCCGAACCGCTGCTCTCGGTCATGTAGAGTGTTACCTCATCATCACCGGACTTTGCCGCTTCGGAAATAGCATCCTCAACAGCAGTGTCAGTGAGCACGGTAGCGGGAGCTTCCTCAGTAGTGCCGGCAGGTGTGGTCTGTGTGTTACCGGAGGTATCGGTAGTGGTAGTACCGGTAATTGTTGACGTGGAGGGTGTAGGCGTGGTCGGAGCGATGCCCGGACCGTAGCTGATAGCCCCCGCGGAAACAGCGGACACAGAAGCCACTGCAGCAGATACAAGTGCGCAAACAATGAGCTTTCCGTTTAACTTTCTCATGGTGATCGTCCTCCTTTCTCTGAAATTTATAATAACCCGTTTTCACAGGATATTACCGTCGTCATCATCATCATCGTCCTCTTCGTCGTCATCGTCGTCATCATCATAAATGTCGTCTATAACATACTCGCCGTCGTAGTCCTCGTCATCGCAGGGGTCCTCCCCGGCGTGAGCTCTTTTTTCATCAAAAGACTTCTTCAGCATAAATCCGGCAATATACATTCCCATAACGGCTATCAGCAGTATCGCCGCAAGCATGACCGGTGTGGTCCCGAGCTTCTTCGCGCAGGTGTAGAACGGGTTGTACAGCAGCGCCTTCGCTATCTTGCTGCTCATGGCGAGCCATTTGTTGTAGTCGTGCAGATTGTCTCTTGAGTCGTACCAGAGGATATATATGTACGGCACGCTCCAGTACAGGAAAGAGAATATCATAAAACCGAGTCTTCCGTCTCTTCCGCTGCGCGCCGCGCAAGACAGCCACGCCACGGCTATCGCGGCAGTGATGAACAGCCCGCCGTATGTATTCAGCGTTTCTCCGTAGTAGTATTCGTAAAAACAGAACGTCCCCATCAGCGCCGTTACGACGCACACTATTATATTTTCGGGGAGGGTGTTCTTTTTGCCATTGATAAAGCTGTTAAGGAGCCCGGCGTTCATCATTTCGCTGCCGCCTCCGTTCCGAAGTCGTCATATACCGTGCGGTAAGGCACAACGCCGTTGTAGTTCTCCGAGAGCATCATTCCGAACATAGTGAGGTTCACCGCCGCAAATACCGCCACAGCCACCGCCGAGAGCAGTGTGCGCTTCTTGCGGTCCTTCTTTGCCTTTTCCGCGCATATCTCCAGCAGCGCTTTTACGACTCTCGGCATGAGGACCACCGCCGCGGGGATAATGAAGAAAACTCCCAGTCTCGACAGTATCGAGTGCTTCACTCCGAGAAGCTCGAAGAAGAAGGTGAAGAACATACAGTTCAGCAGCACATTATTGAACTTGTCCGCCGCGACGAGCCGTTTTCGCACCAGAAACGCGGCAATGAAGAATATCCCGAAGAATATCATATATGTAGGCAGCACGCCGACTGTGACATGGCGGTTCGTTACCGCGTAGTTCTTGTAGTAAAAGCTCGTGACAAACCCGATTATATCCCACGAGAATATCAGTATCAGCGTTGTCAGCGCTCCGTAAACACCGAGCGTCACCGGCGTCATTCTTATCCGCAGGATAAAGTAGAAAGGTATCATCACCAGCGCCGAGACATGGAAGAACGACGCGAACAGCACTATCATCAGATAGCGGAAAAACTGCTTTTTTTCAACGTATCTGAGCGCATACAGCACAATAAACCCCGCAGTCATCTGGCGAAGGTAATTGAACGTATTGAAATAGATCCCGAAGGTCAGGAAGAAAGCAAATCCCAGCCACGGTATCTCGCAGTACTTATAAACGCAGAACGTCACCGCCGCCGCGAAGAACAGCGCAAAGAGAATGAACACTATCTGATACTCGGGGATATAATCCGCAAGTATCTTGTTGATGATCGTATACCCTTTTTCGGTCTTCGATACAGCGATCTTCTCAAGGGGCGTGGATATATACCTGATATACATTACCGCGTAGTTGTTGTAGTCGTCGCCGGTGCTTCTTCTGAACGACGCGATAAGGAAGAGCGCTATTCCCATGAGCGCACAGTATGTAATTTTACCGGCCTTGTTCCTGCACATCGGGATACCGAGTATCACCGTTCCCGCAAGAAGCAACAAGTAAATTGTCATGGTTATTCTCCCGAAAAGCCCTTTCCGCAGACGCCGCCCGCTGTACGGACACAGTCTTATGAATAGCTGCTGTACTTGTAATTGCTGTATTTGTACTTGTAGGACTTGTATCCGCCGCCGGAGCCCTTCGCCGCGCAGTTCGCCTTGATGAAGCCAAGCACTCTGCCGTTTGTGAGCTGTGCTTTTGAAAGCACCTCACGGATCTCCTCATGGCGGGTATGACCCTCTTTTACGACAAATATGATGCCTGCCGTGCGGTTATTGAGCAGGAACGCGTCCGTTACCACATTAGCGGGGGGAGTGTCGATGAACACATAGTCATAATGCTTGCCCACCAGCTCAAGGAGCGCGTCCATTCTTGCCCCGGAGATGAGCTCCGCGGGGTTAGGCGGTATCGGTCCCGCCGTAAGCACATCGAGGTTCGTGCGTACATTCCGCTCTATCGCCTTCAGCACATCATTCACGATGCCGCCGAGGATAGAGGAGAGACCGACCTTGTTATCGAGCCTTAACAGCGAGTGCTGAACAGGCTTTCTCATATCGCAGTCGATAAGGAGCACCTGCGCGCCCGTTTCAGCCATAGTTATCGCCATATTCAGGCAGTTCGTGCTCTTTCCCTCGGAGGGCGAGCAACTCGTTATGACAACGATCTTCGCCTCATTCTCCGCAAGTGAGAACACAAGGTTTGTTCGTGCCGTCTTATATGCTTCTTTTATAGCGAATTGTGTTCTGTCCGATAATATAAACTGCCTTGACTTGCTTATAGACAGTCTGCTGCTTTTCTTTGCCATTTAAACGCCCACTCTTTTTCTGATGTTTTTGCTTTATTCAGCCGCACTTGCCGTTACTGTATCGGAATTTTCCTTCTTTTTGTCATCATCGTTTTCGGAATAAACATCCTCATCGTACTCTTCGGCATACTTCTCCTCCTCGCGCCGCAGCTTTTCATCTTCGCCGCTTTCGCTCGCGTAGGAGCTGTAATAGCCGTATTTGCCGTATTTCGTGTATTTATAGCCCGACCTTCCGGCAGTTTCAAAGTCAAGGATCTCCGCGAATACCGGCAGCTCGTACATCTTGCTCAGATCATCGTCCGGCTTGAGCTTCGTATCGAGCATTTCCTTGAGAACAAATATGAAATATATGAGAGCAAACCCTATCAAAGCGCCGATAAGCGTGAAGCGCATCACACTCGGGTAGTTATGCTTGTCCGGGAGTGTCGGCGGGGAAACGATCTCGATAGAGCCGTTCTTGATGATACGCTCAAACTCATTGACCGACAGTCTTATCAGCTCATTCGCGACATCGTAGGACTCCTGCGGACTTCTCGTTTCCACGGTTATTTTAAGTACCTCGGTGCTGTTTACCGAAGTGATGCTAATCATGCTGTCGAGTGTCTGCTTGGTATAGGCACCGCCGAAGTAGTTACTGAGCTCGCCGTACACATAATCGCTGGTGAAGAGCACCTGACAGGTGTTTACGAGCTTCTGGGCGGCGGTGATATCGTTAATGTTGATAGAGGAATCCTCCTGCTTGTTCGCGGAGTTTTCCACATACATCAGCGCTTCGGACGTATAGCGCTTGGGTATGACAAAATACGACAGAGAAAAGCCTATTCCTGCCGCGATTATTGTAACTATTATAATAGGTATGACGTGTTCGGTGAACACCTTCAGCAATACCAGCAGATCTATCGTTACCACTTTCTGATCGTTCATGCCGGCCTCCCCAATATGTATTTGATATTTTTCCGCTAATACAATATATAGCGCACACTTTTACATTTTCATCTACATATTATAACAAAAAAGCGTAATAAAGTCAACCGCATTTCAGAATTTACAAAATTTTATTTGAATTTTTGTTAAAATTATACAAAGGAAAACTGTCATTCCGTACTGAAATGACAGGCTTTTTCTTTTTCTCTGTATAGGCGCAGAACCTTCTCAAGTGCACGCGGAGCAATTGCTCTTTCCGGAAGAAGAGTGGGGTCAAGGGGAGGGAGGGAACCCACTTTCTCCCCGAGAAAGTGGGTTCTCTTCCTTCCCTTGGCGGCGCCAGCCGCTGGCTCGAGCGCTGCCGCACTTATCACAGCAGGAGCAGTCGGAGCCTCCGCAGCAGCCGGAGCCCTTCTTCTTGCGGCGAACCATGATAAAGACCGCAGCAGCGAGCGCGGCAGCTATCAGCACGATCAATATTATATCAACAGCATTCATCAGGATACCCCCAAAAGCATAAGTATGGCACGGATCACGAGAGTTACAAGCCAAGCGACAGCGCACTGCCAGAGCACGAGGCATACCGCCCACTTCGCCCCGAGCTCACGCTTTACGGAGGCTATGGCAGCGACACAGGGCGTGTAGAGCAGAGAGAACACAAGAATGCAGGCGGCGGTGAGGACGCTGAATACGGCTGTTATGTCCTCTGTGAACAGCACCTCGAGGGTGGATACCACGCTTTCCTTAGCCATTGCCCCGCATACCAGCGAGACGCAGATCCGCCAGTCCCCGAGACCTATGGGCGCGAATACCGGAGCGATAAAGCCAGCGATAAGGGCGAGAATGCTGTCCGCGGGGTCGCTGACAAGATCAAAATGCAGGTCAAAGCTTTGCAGGAACCATACCGCGACTGTCGCCACAAGGATTATCGAGAAGGCTCTCTGGAGGAAATCCTTCGCCTTCTCCCAGAGGAGCTGTCCCACGTTGCGAGCTCCCGGCATTCTGTAATTCGGCAGCTCCATGACAAACGGCACAGGCTCGCCGCGGAACAGCGTTCCCTTGTAGAGCAGTGCCGCGAGTATACCCACGACTATCCCGAGAATGTACAGCGCCGTCGTTATCAGCCAGCTGTACTCCGGGAAGAACGCGTCCGCGAAGAAGCCGTATATCGGCACCTTAGCCGTGCAGCTCATGAACGGGGTGAGCAGAATGGTCATCTTTCGGTCGCGGTCACTGGGAAGAGTCCTCGTGGACATCACCGCCGGCACCGTACAGCCGAAGCCTATCAGCAGCGGGACTATGCTGCGCCCCGAGAGTCCGAGCTTACGCAGTATCTTGTCCATGAAGAACGCCACGCGCGCTATGTAGCCGCTGTCCTCGAGCAGTGACAGGAAGAAGAACAGCGTGACGATTATCGGCAGGAAGCTGAGTACACTTCCCACGCCAGTAAAGATACCGTCGATTATCAGTCCGCGGATAGTCTCGTTGACCTCCGCGTTCACGAACGCCTCGTCGGCAAGCTGAATGAGAGCGTCTATGCCGCCCTCGAGCAGCTCCTGGAGCCACGCGCCGATAACGCTGAAGGTGAGGAAGAAAACCGTCGCCATAATGAGTATGAACATGGGGATAGCCGTCCATTTTCCGGTGAGAATGCGGTCTATCTTCGCGGAGCGCTTGTGCTCACGGCTTTCGGCGGGCTTGGAGACGGTCTCCTCGCAAAGCCTCGTGATGTAGGTGAAGCGCATATCCGCAACCGCGGCGCTGCGGTCGAGCCCGCGCTCGTTCTCCATCTGCTTCACGATGTGCTCTATCATTTCCTTCTCACTGTCCTCGAGCTCAAGGCGGTCGATTATGAGCTTATCGTTCTCCGCGACCTTGCTTGCCGCAAATCGCAGCGGCAGCTCCGCCTTCTCCGCGTGATCCTCGATAAGATGCCGTATGCCGTGCAGGCAGCGGTGCAGAGCGCCGCCGTTCTCGTTCTTGCCGCAGAAGTCGCGGTGCAGGGGCTTCTCTCTGTAATGCGCTATATGTATGGCGTGGTCGATGAGCTCGTCGATACCGCTGTTCTTCGCGGCGGATATCGGCACCACAGGCACGCCGAGCATCTCCTCCATAGCGTTGATGTCGATACTGCCGCCGTTGGCTGTCAGCTCGTCCATCATGTTCACCGCGACTACCATGGGTATATCCATTTCGAGAAGCTGCATGGTGAGGTAGAGGTTGCGTTCGATGTTGGTGGCGTCCACGATGTTGATCATGGCGTGGGGCTTGTCGTCGAGGACGAAGCTTCGGGAGACCAGCTCCTCACTGGAGTAGGGGGACATGGAGTATATGCCGGGGAGGTCGGTTATCAGCGTGTCCGGGTGTCCCTTTATGGCGCCGTCCTTGCGGTCAACGGTAACGCCGGGGAAGTTCCCGACGTGCTGCTTCGAGCCGGTGAGGCGGTTGAAGAGGGTGGTCTTGCCGCTGTTCTGGTTGCCGACGAGGGCAAATCTCATCACCGTCCCGTCCGGCAGCGGGTCACCGCTCCCCTTGGGGTGAAAGCGCCCTCCCTCGCCGAGACCGGGGTGCTCGGTCCTGCTTGCTTTTTTCTTACCGCCGACGCTTGCCTTGATATGGCGCACGTCAACGGGACTGACATCTATCCTGTCCGCGTCGCCGAGCCGCAGCGTGAGGTCATAGCCCCGCACCAGCAGGCTTATCGGGTCGCCCATGGGGGCGTACTTCACCACAGTAACCTCTGTGCCGGGGATAAGCCCCATATCGAGGAGGTGCTGCCGCAGCGCGCCCTCGCCGTTTACATTCTCTATCCTGACCGTCGAGCCGACAGCCGCTTCTTTCAGTGTACTCATTGTCCCTCCGGGTTAGTCTGTATTCGCTTACAATATAATAACATGCCGGACTGCTTTTTTCCATAGTTTATGGGCATTTTCAGCGTTTTATACAAATTTTGCTCCAAATGGACGGATTTGTTGTCGGTTTGAGAGCAAGGCGCTCCCGGGCAGCAAATACGGCGCAGGAAACGCGGGTGCGGAATTCATTGTCAACGAAAAACGTCAACGAAGCCGAAAAAACTGTTTTTTGTATTATTTTCTGTACTTTTCCTTTTTTACCTTTTCTTCTTATTATATGTTGACATTGTTGACAAATAAAGATAAAAGGCTTGGTTAAGCCAAAAGCACTGTCAACGAAGATGTCAACCAAACGTCAGCGTACATATCGGACTGCTGTATTTTTTTCGTGTTGTCTGCTGTCAGGGAAAGAGTGAGGGCGGAAAAGCTGCTTTTTTGAGTTTGCCGCACCTGTTTGTTGACAAGTTTGTTTACATATCGGCTGCCGCTTTTTCCGAATTTTTGAATAATTCCGCAAAAAGACTTGCAAAATCCTCACTGTTAGTGTATAATATATTTGTATGTTTTCGGCAGTACCTGCGGGGCATTCCGCAGATGTAATTCAGGAAAGGCGAATATTATGAGCAAGAAGATACCGTTTGTGACAAAGGAAAAGATCGAGGAGATAAAGAAGGAGATACCCACCCCCTTCCACATCTACGACGAAAAGGGCATCAGAGCCACCGCGAGAGCTCTGAACGAGGCATTCGCGTGGAACAAGGGCTTCAAGGAGTACTTCGCCGTGAAGGCTACCCCGAACCCCTTCATCATGAAGATACTTATGGAGGAGGGCTGCGGCTTTGACTGCGCTTCCTACACCGAGCTGCTGCTGTCCGACAAGGTGGGGGCAAAGAAGCATGACATCATGTTCAGCTCCAACGAGACCCCCGACGCGGACTTCAAGCTCGCCTACGACCTCGGCGCTATCATAAATCTCGACGACTTCACACATATCGAGATACTCGACAGGCTCACGGGCATTCCCGAGACGATATGCTGCCGCTACAACCCCGGCGGGGAGTTCAAGACCAGCGAAAAGGGCAACGTCATGGATACACCGCAGGACGCGAAGTACGGCTTCACCCATGACCAGCTCATCGAGGGCTACAAGATACTGCGTGACAAGGGCGCGAAGGTGTTCGGAATGCACTCCTTCCTTGCCAGCAACACCCTCACGAACGACTACTACCCCGTGCTTGCGGGCATACTGTTCCGCACGGCTGTCGAGATAAAGGAAAAGACCGGTATCTCCCTCGGCTTCATCGACCTGTCCGGCGGTGTCGGCATCGCTTACCGCCCCGAGCAGACCCCGAACGACATCAAGGTGATAGGCGAGGGTGTACGCAAGGCGTATGAGGAGATACTTGTCCCCGCGGGGCTGGGCAATATCAGCCTCTGCACCGAGCTCGGACGGTTCATGCTCGCCCCCAACGGACTGCTCATCACCACGGCTATCCGCGAGAAGCACATCTACAAGGAGTACATCGGCGTTGACGCGTGCGCGGCGAACCTTATGCGCCCCGCTATTTACGGTGCTTACCACCATATCACCGTCCTCGGCAAGGAGGATGCCCCCTGCGACCACGTCTACGACGTTGTGGGCGGTCTCTGCGAGAACTGCGACAAGTTCGCGAAGGACAGAGAGCTCCCGAAGATAGACATGGGCGACATCATCGCTATCCACGACGCGGGCGCTCACGGCTTCTCCATGGGCTACAACTACAACGGCAAGCTCCGTTCGGCGGAGGTGCTGCTCAAGGAGGACGGCTCATACAAGATGATACGCCGCGCCGAAACTCCGAAGGACTATTTCGCTACCTTCGATTTCAGTGAGTACGGTGACAGGCAGTGACCTTCGAATATTGCCCGAAGTGCGGCGAAAAGCTGCTCCCGAAGCGAATAGGCGACGAGGGAGATGTGCCGTACTGCGATAAGTGCAGCCGCCCGTGGTTCCCGTTCTCCTACCCCTGTGTGATTTGTCTGTGCATTGCGGAGGACGGCGACGTGCTCCTCATCAAGCAGAGCTACGGCATTCAGCGGTTCGTGTGCGTCGCGGGCTACATCAAGGCGGGAGAGAGCGCCGAGGACTGCGCCAAACGCGAGATAGCCGAGGAGACGGGGCTCACAATGCTCTCGGCACACTTCCTGTACAGCCGCTATTTCGAGAAGCATGACAACCTGATGCTCGCCTTTGCGTGCAGGGTGCGAAAGTCGGAGCTGAAGCTGTCCGGGGAGGTCAGCGAGGCGAAGTGGTTCACTCCCGAGGAAGCCGAAAAAGCGCTGTTCGAGGGCGCCTACGGTATAGATATGCTCCATAAGTGGAAGGAAATGCAGACACCATGAGAATGAGGAAGAAGAAGCACCTTGACGAGCGGCTTGCCGCGTGCGGCGCCGTGTGCCTCGGGTGGATTCCCGACGGCATACATGAGGGCGGGGTGTATATCCCCGATATCGCGGCGGTTTTCGGGAATGACAGACCCCTGCGCCTCGAGATAGGCTGCGGCAAGGGAAGGTTCGCGAATACCATAGCTGCCCGGGACACCGACGCGAACTTCATCGCGGTGGAGCAGTCCCCGAACGTTGCGGTCATGGCAATGGAGCAGACCGTCGCGGCAAGCCTTCAAAATCTCCGCTACCTCATGGGAAACGCGGAGTATCTCGCGAAGGTGCTCCCGGAGCACTGCACCGAGCGGATATACCTGAATTTCAGCTGCCCCTACCCCAAGTCCCGCTACGCGAAGCACCGCCTCACGAGCCCTATATTCCTCGATATTTACAAAAGGCTGCTCACCGATGACGGCGTTATCATACAAAAGACCGACAACGAGGGCTTTTTCGATTATTCCCTCGAGCAATACCGTGAAAACGGCTTCACGGTCAGCAATATCACCCGCGACCTGCATAACAGCGGCATCACGGGGAATATTATTACCGAGTATGAGCAGCGCTTTCTCGAACAAGGGCTCCCGATATTCTATTGTGAGGCGAAATTTGGAAAAAATTAGAAATTTTTCACAAATGCCCTTTACAAATCCAAAAATTTATTGTATAATAAGATATGACTAAATTTGCGGCAGGCAGGGACGCAGTATAGCCTCCGTAATAAAAATCACCGAAAGGAATGACTTAAAATGAGCAAATTAACGGCACTTATCAGCATCGCCGCACTCGCGGGACTCGGCTATTACATCGGCAAGAGAGTCATCGACAAGCGCAATGCCGAGGAGGAAGAAAGAGCTTCCCATGTGTATGAGGACGATTCGGAGCTGTTCGTGGAGGAGCATCACAGCACCCCCAAGGAGAAGATACAGAAGGCTTCCCTGTTCGCTGTGGGCGCTATAAAGACAGGTACCGAGAAGTTCAAGGAGGGTATCGACGATATCATCAACAATGATATGATAACAAAGGGCGAACAGACCCTCGAGGATACCAAGACCTTTGCGGCGGAGAAGAAGGATCAGGCTGTTGAATTCGCAAAGAATACCGCCGAGAACGTAAAGGGCGGCATAGAGAACATCAAGAACAAGGTCACCCAGAAGGCTGAGGACGCTGCCGACGGCGCCGAGAAGCTTGCTGAGGCAATAGAGGAAGCAGCGGACGAAGCTGCCGAAAAGCCCGCAGACCTCGCGGAGCAGATAGCCGCCGCAAACCCCGAGCCGCTCGTTGAGCGTATCCCTGCCGCAGTCGAGGACGCTGCCGAGGATATAGCGGAAGCGGCAGAGGATAAGGTCGAGGATATCGCCGAGACCTTCACGGAAATAAAGGACGAGGTCACCGAAGCAGCCGATGATATCGACAGCATCTCGATAGGCAGCGACGACGATTCCGTCGAGACCTTCGATTTCAGCAAGCCCGAACAGCTCTGAGTGGTCGCAGACGCTTGAATAGCGTCTGCGCCTGACGATAGAAAAGAATACAGAAAAGCCTGTTAGTTCATCACAAACTAACAGGCTTATTATTTCTGTAACAGGCGCAGTACCTACCCCCGCTGCAGGCGCAGCAATTAAAAGTTTT
>CAJOMV010000086.1 GCA_905235805.1 uncultured Ruminiclostridium sp. | reverse complement strand
CCTCTCTCCCCTGCACCCCTCTCTCCCTCACCCCCTCCCACCCGCGGGAAAGGCGAATTGCTCCGCGTTCATCCCGATAGCACCTGCGCCTGATGATAGAAAAGAATACAGAAAGCCTGTCATTTCAACACGAAATGACAGGCTTTATCTGTTTCGTTATCTTATTTTATCTCCACGCCCTGGTAATAGAACTTCAGTATCTGATCGTAGGTATAACCGAACTTCGAGGCGAGGATATTGGCACCGTGCTGGCTCATGCCGACGCAATGACCGTAGCCGTAGGTGGTTATGGTGAACAGGTCGGTGCTCGGGTCATAGCTTATCTCAAAGCACGCGGAACGGATATCGTAGTCCATGATAGTTTCGCGGAAGATACGTCCGGTGATGTTCACGTCACGGGTACCGTTATTGAAGGTCGTCTGACCGCCTATTGTCATCTGTCCGACGAACTTGCCGTCAACATAGGAGTCGATCTTTATCCATTCCGACGGGTCGCCGGAAAGGATAATACCGGTACTGCGGCGGACATACTCCTTGATCTCCTCGGAGGTGAAGGTCGGCTTTCTGCCGTAGTTGATATCATATTCGCGGTCTATGAACTCGGTGTCTATGCTCTGGAGGTAAGGATAATCGACGCCCCAGACATTCTTTGCGGACGCTGTCCGTCCCGCTGTGGACGCGGAATATACCGCCTGTATCATCGAGCCGTTGTAATAGAGAGCCTTGCCGATGACCTGCCTTACGAGAGTGAGCACCTTCTCGCTCGGTGTGCTCTTAGCGATATAAGCACGCTGATTATTCATATTGTAGTACTTTATGTATGTGTACGCAGCTATCGCCTGCGCCTTGATAGCCTCATCGTCGAAGCCGTCGCCTATTTCAGCCATTACCGCCGCGGCAACTACGTTGACCGCCGTATCGGTGATTATCGTGCCGCCCGCGTTGACAGTGAACATCTCGTTGTTGGAGTAATTGCTCTCCTCCGCGGGAGCTTCGGGCTCGGCAGCCGTTGTCGTGGCGGTCGTTGTTTCCTCAGTGGTCTCGGCTGTCGTGGTGGTCTCCTCGGTGGTGGTGGTTATCTCCTCGGTGGTGGTAACGTAGGTGACCTCCTGCTCGTCGTTGAAATCCTGGATATCGCTGTCGTCCTCGGGAGCTTCGGTATCCTCCGACTCGGGAGCAGCGGCAGTGGTGGTGGTTGCAGTCGTCGTTTCGGGGGCTGCGGTGGTCGTGGTAGTTTCGGGAGGTAATGTCGTGGTAGTCTCTGCGGCAGCTGTTTCAGCCGTCGTAACGGGAGCTGCCGTTGTGGTAGTCACGGGGAGAGTGTAGTCGAGATCGTCCTTCTCGAACACATAATCCGGCGGTACCGTAGTCTCTATGGTGGTGGTGGTGGTCTCCTCGGGCATTATCAGAAGCGCGGTCTCCGTTCTCGAATAATCCGCGAGCCTCGGCTTTCTCGCGTTCGCCACATTCAGCTCGGTGGCGTAGGTGTAGAACGCCATTCCCTCCTCATTCACTCCGGCAGTGACCGCGGGAGCCGCGGCAAGCCGTATCTCCGACCCGGTCTCCGTGGCAGCCTCGATGCTGACATCTATGCTCTCCACTGTCTGCATTATCCCAAAGAGAAATATATACAGGCTTATTATCGCGAGCGATATGATTATCTTTATCATAGAGCCCTTCTCCACGCGCTCACCTCCTTTGTGTCTGTACGGGCATTACTGCTCCGTTTCTGTGATGTCGTAATCCGCGAAATCCTTGATGTAGCCCGGATCCCACTGTCTGCCTGCCCACTTTGTGGCATAGTTCTTGTAGTAGGCGTCGAACATCTTGCGCTTCACGTTGCCGTTTTCGTCGAAGCCGGTGTTGTCGATGAACTTTGTCACATCGAGCGTAGGCTCCTCGCCGTCGCGCACCTTGCGCCCCATTACCACAAGACGCATATCGTTGAACATAGAGAAATCACAGGTGGAAAGCGTGATTATCTCGTCGCCGTACTCCAGATCGACATTAGTGTAGAAATAGCTGCGGTCGAGGCATTCCGCAATGTAGTTGTCGAACTCGCTCTTGGTGCGGAAGTATACTTGGTTCCAGTACTTGAACACCTCACCGTGCTGTTCGTTGGTATTGGTGAGGAACACCGCGAAGATGAAGTACTTGTTGCGGTTATACAGCGTATCGAACTGTATGATGTAGTTGTTCTGCAGAAACTCCATGCCCTCCTTGCGGAAATGCGAGAGGGGCTGGAAGTAGTTGTTGGTTATGAGGTTGTGTCCGTACAGCAGCAGGTTCCCGGGCATTTCCGTCGCGGTGATCTTACCCTGATAGTCGGCGAAGATCGTGCCGTTGTCGTTGGGACCCTTCTCGAAGGTATGGTGCAGGTAGAAATCGTTGTTGTCGGTCTGCACCACAGGCATCTGAATGTACGGATACATCTCTATCCACCCTACGAAATCGCTGTTCTGCTCGTAGAATGACTGATACTCCGCGAGTATCTCGACCTCCTTCTGCGACTCACCGCCCGATGAGTCCTCATCGTCGATGTCGTTCATAAGGATAGTGATACGCTGGTCGGTGTCATTGCTTTTCTTCTGTTCCACATAGCTCTGCACCTCCTGAGTGTTCTGCTGATCGCGGAACACATAGAAGTTGAGCATTATGAAGCCCGCCGCAAACAACACTATCGTAGAAACGAGAAGTATTATCTTGCGTGCAGCCTCGCCTGCCGTGTCGCCCCTCCACGGGAGCACGCCGCTGAGGAAGGTCTCTATCGGACCCATTTTCTTGCGGCGCTTCGGGGTGCGTTTTTTCTGCTGCTCGGGCTTTTTATGTTTAGTCGTTAATTCAAGTTCGGGCATTTATATCTCGTTCTTTCGCCTTATATTACTGTGCAGGAGTCAGAGTGCCGATCTCCTGGTCGGGGTGAGCCTTCATGTACTCGTCAAGTCCCTTTATCTTGGAGGTATCCCATGTTCTGCCGCCCCACGAGCCGCCGTATACCCGATACCAGTACTTGAAGTAGAGCGGGTCATAGTTGATGGTTGCCTTGGAAACATCTACCTCGGGGCTCTCGCCCTCGCGGACTCTTCTCGCGAACAATACGAATCTTGTATCGACATTGTTGCCGAGCGGATAGTAGCAGGTGGAGAGCGTGAGAAGCTCGTCGCCGTACTGGAGGTCTACATCGGTGTAGAACTGGCTGCGATCGAGGATATTCGCGATATAGTTATAGAACTCATACTCACTTGTGATAGTTCTCTGGCGGTAGTATCTGAATACGTCGCCGTGCTCTTCCATGGTATTGACGAACATTGCCGCAAATACCTTGTATGTACCCTCCTCCCAGACGGTGTTGAAGGTGACCGTCGGGTTCTCGGTGTACTGGCTGATAGAGAAGCCTGTGCCGGACCTGTTGTACCCTGTGTAGTACCACGGGCAGTAGGTGGTGAGCTTTGCGAAGCTCGGACCGGTTCTCATGTTATGACCGTAGATGATAATGTTCGCGGGTCTGGTGCGGGTGGTGAACTCGCAGAGGTAGTCGATGAAGCACGCGCCGTTGCGGATCTCGTTCTTCTCGTAGTCATGCTCGAGGTAGTAGGAGTTGTCTGTACCCTGTACGCACGGATAGTCGATAGGCGTGCCGCCGACCTTTATCCAGCCCTTGATATCGTCGTTCTTGTCCACCCATTCCTGATAGTCCTCAAGCACCGGGAGAGGCGCAAGAGTGGTAGTGGTGGTGGTGATCTTGATGGTAGTTGTCGTGGCTGCCTTGGTGGTGGACTCCTCGGGCGCCTTAGTTTCCGCGGTAGTCGTGGTATCCGAGGTGTCTGCCGAGGCGGGAGCCTCGTTATTCGAGCCGCAGGAGGCTGCCGAGAATGTCATGAGTGCGGCGGCAATGAGAGCCGCTGCTCTTGTGAGTTTACTTTTTCCGGACATAGTTTTTCATTCCTTTAAATATATTATTTATTTTCACCGGGTATTACCCCGTATTGCTGCCTTTTTTCGTCTTATTCGCCGTCATAGCTGAGCAGCTTGGAGATGTCCCACTTCCTGCCGCCCCATGAGCCGCCGCCACGCACCTCATACTGGAAGGTGAACATGAGCGGATCGGGGTTGCGCTGTGCCTTCGATACATCGACCTCAGCGGATTCCCCGTCGCGCACCTTGCGGGCAAACACCGCGCATCTCGTGTCTGCTCTTTCCTTGCCGTAGGGGTAGTAGCAGGTCGAGAGGGTGAGTATCTCGTCGCCGTAGGTGAGGTCAACGTCCGTCCAGAGCACACTTCTGTCCATGATGTCGAGTATGAAGCTGTTGAATGCATTCTCATTCGGGAAATCGCGGTAGTTGAGGTACGGGTATACCTCGCCGAGCTGCTCCTGCGTATTGAACAGCACGCAGGCAAATACCTTCCATTCCGCGTCCTCATACAGGGTGTTGAAGGTGACCGTGGGGTGCTGCTTGTAAAACAGCAGCGGGTCATTCTTGTACTCCGCGGGGTCGCTGAACGCGTTGGGCTCGTAGTAGCGGGAGAGCTTCGCGAACATCGTCTCGCCGTTCCACATATTGTGACCGTAAAGAATAGTATTCGCGGAGAGCTTATCGGGCTCAAAGACATTGCGGTAGTCCGCGAATATCGCGCCGCGCTGCTCCTCGTTCTTCAGATAGTCATGAGTGAGGTAGTAGTCGTTGTCGTCCGCCTTGACGACGGGGTAGTTTATCTTCACTATCGGGTCGTCAGCACCGCCGACCTTTACCCAGCCCACAACATCGGAGTTCTCCGAATACAGCTTCATGAAGCTCGGCTGAATGCCCGGCTTTTCGGACTCGACCTTGCTGATATCGTCGTCGGTCATGTCCATGTCTATCTTGACCTTTTCTATCTGCGTCTCACGGTCGTCCTTGCTGTCCGTTTTCGCGTTTTCGTACCAGCCCTCGACCATAGGGTCAACAACGACGCTCGAGTGTGCCTCGCTGATAACGTCCTTGAGCACCATTCCGCCGGTAATGACGAACGCCACCACCGCGATATCGAATATTATCTTGCGCACCGATTCCTTCACGCCGTCCCCCTTCACAGGGAATATAGCCTGAAGCGCGCGGATAAATATATTCGGCTTTTTCTTCTTCATGAACTCCTCGTCATCATCGTAGATGACCTTTGCCCTTGATCTCGTTTTTTTGCGGGCACCGAGGTCAAGCTCCTCGTCATCATCGTCATCGTCGAAATAGCCCGCGTTCGCGTAGCTGCTTTCCGCTGCCTTCTCCCCGGGCATCTCATAGCTTCTCGCGGAATGCACCGCGGGGTTTCTTCGACGAGGTCTTTTCGCAAAACCTGCCATAACCTTCTCCTTGCTTTCAGTTCTTTATCTCTTTAATTACAGTCTCCAGCGCTGTCAGCGCCGTTTCATACCTTATCGCCTCGCGCCCGTTCTCCGCTTCGGGGAAGCCCTCCCCCGTGAACAGGTAACGTGTGGCGTAGGTGCGCTCCGCGGTCGAGCAGCCGATGTACACCGTTCCGACCGGCTTGTCGGGAGTTCCGCCTGTCGGTCCCGCTATCCCCGTGACCGACACCGCGATATCCGCGCTGGAAAGCAACCTTGCGCCCTCCGCCATCTGCACCGCCGTTTCCTCCGACACCGCCCCCACCGACGCGAGGGTCTCCTCCTTCACTCCGAGCAGCTTCATCTTCGCCTCGTTCGCGTAGGTGCATACCCCGTACCCGAACACGTCCGACGAACCCGACACCGACGTTATCTCCGCGGAGATAAGTCCTCCGGTACAGCTTTCGGCGGTCGCCGCGGTAAGTCCGTGCGCTTTTAATAATTGTACTACATTTTCGGCTGTTTTGTCAAGTTTTGTTACCACTTTGTAATAAATTCCTTTGAAATTTTTATCTATTTTTCACAAAAATCAAAAATCTGTCATTTATAATTTAAAGTCTTTAACTGTAATTCCTTTGACTGCCTTTTCGATGAGCGGCTCAAAGTCAAATCTTGCCTCCGCTTTTTCCACTTCCGCGATCACCGGCTTAGTGCGCGGGTGCTTCGGGGTGAATACCGTGCAGCAGTCCTCATACGGCTGTATGGAGGTCTCGAAGGTGCCTATCTTACGCGCCACCTCGACTATCTCCTTCTTGTCCATTCCTATGACGGGTCTGAAGACCGGGTACTCCGCTACCCTGTCGGTGCAGCCGAGCGCCATTATCGTCTGGCTCGCCACCTGTCCGACGCTCTCGCCGGTGATGATAGCCTTGTAGTCATGCTCCTCGCAGATACGGTTCGTTATCTTTATCATTAACCTGCGCATTATAACGGTGAAATATTCCTCGGGGCAGTTGTCCCGCAGCGCCTCCTGTATCTCGGTGAACGGCACTATGTAGAACCGTATGTCCCCGCAGTACGGCACAAGCTCGCCGCAGAGCTCCTCCACCTTCATCAGCGCGCGCTCGGAGGTGTAGGGCGGGCTCTGGAAGTGTATGGCGTCCACGCCTATGCCGCGCTTCGCCATCATATACGCCGCCACGGGGCTGTCTATACCGCCGGAGAGGAGCAGGAGCGCCGTGCCGCTGCTGCCTACGGGTATGCCGCCCACGCCGATAATGCGGCGGGCGTTCAGATAGGCGTTGGTGTCGCGTATCTCGCAGAGCACCGTCACATCGGGCTCATGCACGTCCACCGTAAGGTGCGGGTACGCTTCGAGTATCGCCGCGCCCAGCTCCCGCTGTATCTCCGGTGTCTTGAGCGGGAACTTCTTGTCCGAGCGCTTCGCGTCCACCTTGAAGGTCTTTGCTCCCGAGAGAGCCTCCTCGAGGTAGGGCATACCCTGCTTCACGATCTCGTCAAAGTCCTTGGGGAGCACCGCCGCGCGCTGCACTGCCGCCACGCCGAAGGTATGCGACACCCACTCCACCGCTTTTTCGAGGTCGGCTTCATCGTTCTCCGGGTTTATGTATATCGTGGACTGGTTGCGGGTGATGTGGAATTCCCCGCAGCGCTTTATCCTGCGCTTTATGTTGCGGACGAGCAGATCCTCAAAGGTGTTCTTGTTGAGTCCCTTGAGCGCTATCTCGCCGTATTTTGCCATTATTACTTCCTGCATTTTTCTTATCTCCGTTTCTCTGTTAACCGGGAATATTTATGAATTTTGTATTGGAAAGCGCGATATAGAGCCACAAAAACACCAGTAAAAAGTGCAGTACAGGTGTTGAAAGAAACGCTGTGAACCATTTCAGCACGCTTTTTTCATAATTTGCAAGTATCTTTCCGTAGGTTATCCCCGCCGCCGTGAGAAATCCAAGAGGTATCACTATCACTACGAAAATACCCGCCCACGGTGTCTGCGGAGGGAACAGGGTGAATACCACAAACCCTATGGTCACTATCACGGCGGTGAATGCCGTGAAGCCTGCCTGCCACTTCACAAGCGGCATTATGTCGGCTTTCAGAAATACCACCGACACAAGCGGGAACATACCGGCTGCGGTGCATACAGCTCCCATTATCTTATCGTATATGTTCGGTAATACCACCGTCATTATAAGCGTAAGTACCGCCCACAAAAAGCATATAACCGGAAATATCAGCGACAGTATCAGATTTTTCGTTTTCATTTGTACCTCCTCGGGGAAACCTTCAAAATGTCCCTCTGCTGTTATATACAACAAAATGATCGAAAAGGTAACACGTTTCCGGAAAAATTGTCAGCGCCTGAATCTTTTTATCCCGTCGGCTATCCCCTCGGCGAGAGCGTCGATGTCGCCCTCCGCCGTGAACGGAGAGAAGCTCACCCGCACCGCGCAGTCCGTGTCGGCGTCCGGCACCCCGAACTGAGCGAGCACTCCGCTGGTCTTGCCCTTCGAGCAGGCGGAGCCGCTGGACACATATATCTCCCGTTCCTCGAGGTGGTGCAACATTATCTCGCTGCGCACTCCGCGTACCGAGAAATTGAGGATATTCTTCGCGTTATTATAGCTGTTTATCCCGATATCCTGCATTCCCGCAAGAAGCCCGCACAGCCTTTCGTTCAGCGCCGCGTACTTCTCCGTGCAGTCGGGGTAGCTGCGTACAGCCTCGGCAAAGCCCGCTATCAGGTCTACCGGCTCGGTGCCCGAGCGCACGCCCTTCTGTTGTCCCCCGCCGTACAGGAGCGGCTCGAAGCGCACTCCCTTCCCGGCATACAGCGCCCCCACGCCCTTTACGCCGTGTATCTTGTGCGCGGAAAGGCTTATCAGGTCTGCGGTAAGCAGCTTCGCGGGGAGCTTGCAGAAGCCCTGCACCGCGTCGCAGTGGACTATGGTTTTCGGATTTTTCCGCTTCACTCCGCGGTAGACCCTGCTCATATCTGTAACAAAGCCGGTCTCGTTGTTGACCCACATCACGCTCACCAGCAGGGTATTCCCGTCCACGGCGTCTATGATACGCTGCTCGTAGTCCTGCGGCTCGTTATGCTTAGGCGGCTTCACACGGACGACCTCATATCCCGCCTCACCCAGCTTTTTCAGCGGATTTTCAACGCTCGGGTGCTCGAAGGAGGAGGTGACTATCCTGCTGCCGTTGTGCCTATATGCCTTCGGAACTCCGAAAAGCACCGTATTATTGCTCTCCGTGGCGCCCGAGGTGAATATTATCTCCCCGTCGGCACCGAGCTTCTCAAGTATCGTCTTTTTCGCAGCGGACAGCACCTTCTCTGCCTCAACGCCCATGTGGTGGAGCGAGGAGGCATTCCCGAAGTTCCCCGCCATATTCTCCGAGACCGCTTTTATCACGCTGTCGAAGGGGCGTGTGGTCGCGGAGTTGTCAAGATATATCATCGTATCTCTCCGTAAGTCATAGTTATATTTATTATACCACATTTTTACAAAAAATTAAATAGAATATTACCCGACAAAATGCACAAAAATATTACAGCGGAAACACAAATATCTTATACTTCCGCAATATCCCGAAAGGAACAGAAAAAATGGCAAATGTAACATTATCGAAAAGAGCGCTCGCAAGGCTCATCACCTTCGCGCTTGCTATAATCATCACGCTCTCGGTCATTGCTGTGCAGAACCACGGACGCGCCGTGAACGCCGAGAGGGCTGTGGAGAACAGCTATATGCACGCGGTCGAGGAGCTGTCGCTCAACCTTGACAACATAAAGAACGATCTCCGCAAGGGAATGTACACGAACAGCATCTCAATGCTGTCCGACCTGTCCGGGAAGCTGGTCAGCGATGCCGCGACGGCGAAGAACTCCCTCGCGCGCCTGCCGGTGGACGAGCTTGACCTGTCCGAGACGTACCGTTTCCTCTCACAGGTCGGCAATTACTCAAAGTCCCTCGCCGAGAAGTGCGCGGAGGGCGGCGGACTGACCGCCGACGAGCGTGAGAATATCGCAAAGCTCCACGCTTACGCGGAGGAGCTGAGCGCGAATATGTGGAAGATAGAGCAGCGTATCGAGAACGGCGAGATAACCCTCTCCGATGTTGCCTATGCAGCCGCCGGGCTCGACGCGGACGAACCCGTCACCGTGACCAGCGGCTTCACAGATTTCGCGGTGAACGACAACAACTACCCGACCCTGATATACGACGGACCCTATTCCGACCATATCATGGAAAAGTCGCCGCTTATGCTCAGGAACGAGAAGCCCGTTGACAGGAATGAAGCGGCGCGGCTCGCGAAAAAGCTCGCTGTCGGTGAAGACCTGACGCTCCTGACGGAGGAGGAGGGCAAGATGCCCTCGTATGTTTTCGGCAGCAATGACCGCACTATCGCTGTGACCAAGGCGGGCGGAATGTATTCCTATATGCTCGGCAGCCGTGCCGTCGGAAAGCCCGAGATAACCGCGAAGGAGGCTATGACCAAAGCCCGCGCATACCTTGCCGCTCTCGGTATCCGAAATATCACGGACTCGTACTATGAGATAAGAAACGGCATCTGCGTCATCAACTTTGCCGCCGAGCAGAACGGCGTGACCATGTACACCGACCTTATAAAGGTGGGAGTTGCGCTCGACAACGGAGAGGTGCTGTCCTTCGATATGCGCGGATATCTCACAAATCACACTATCCGCGAGCTGCCGCCCCCGAAGATCTCCGCGGAGTACGCAATGACTCTCGTTTCCGGCAGTCTCACCCCCCATTCCGGCAAGCTCTGCGTTATCCCCTCCAGCGGACAGAATGAGATATTCTGCTATGAGGTGCGCTGCACGGGTATCGACGGCGAGAATATCCTCGTTTATCTCAACGCCGAGACAGGGCGTGAGGAGCAGATCCTTATCCTCAAGATAGGAAGCTCCGGCGTGCTGACGGTGTGACCGGATAAAAAAGCCTGCCGATCCGTATCGGATCAACAGGCTTTTTGCTTTGTCCGGTTTATGTGAATTCAATTCACGCCCTCAAGCCGCTGACCTATATAGCCGGCGACTTCCTTCTCGTCAATGCCCAGCACGAACGAGAACTCCGGGTATATCATGCTTTCGGCTGCGCGCAGGGCGTTTTCGTCGGACACGAGCACCTTCTTGCCCATGCTCCTGCACTCCTCGGTGTGCAGATATATGGTCTTTATCAGAGAAATGATGTGGGTGCAGTCCCCCTCCTTAAGTATGGTATCTATCTCGGAACGACGGGCTTTATTATTGGCGGTGAGGCTTATTTCCCTGCCGCCGGAATTGTCGATAGCCGCGTTGACCTCCTCTGCTGTCATAGGCTTTCTGATACGCGCGCTCGCTTTGCCGACCGGCACGAAGTATGACGAGGAGCCCGACCCGAGCGGTACGAGCTTCAGGTAATCCTCATAGCTGCTTCCGTCGAAGGTCTTGTTTTCTACCGCCTCAACGCGGCAAACGCCTACCCCTTTATACACCACATAATCGTTGACCGAGAATTTTGCCGCATTCATTTTTCATTCCTCCATTCTGAAAGCAACTTTCTATATCATATATTATACCACATTTTTTCAACTTTTAACATAGGCTTTTTGTACAAAAAATCAAATTTTTCCAACCTATTAGAAAGCATTTTGCCAATCGCCGCGGCTTCACCTTCCCCGCCGGCGAAGAAAAACGCCCCATGCAGCTGCACGGGGCGTTCTGTCTTATAACTCGACCTTTTCTATTTTCCAGATCTCCTTCGCGTAATCCGCGATAGTTCTGTCGGAGCTGAACTTGCCTGCGCAAGCCATATTCATCCAGCACTTCTTCGCGAACGCGAACTTATCGGAGTAATCCTTGTTGAGCTTGAGCTTTGCCTTGACGTAGCTGTCGAGGTCGCCGATGAGATGATAGTTATCGGCTCTGTGCCAGTGGGCGCCGTCCATGAGGGAGAAGTAGAGCTCGCGGAAATCGCCGCTGCCGCCGTCGCTTACTGTACCGTCGATGAGGCTGCGCACTACTCTGCCGATCTTCGGATCCTTCTCCACAGCAAATCTCGGGTCGTAGATCTTCATTATGCTCTCGAGATCCTTGACTGTGGCGCCGAAGATGTAGTTGTTTTCCTTGCCGGCTTCCTGCACTATCTCCACATTCGCGCCGTCGAGGGTGCCGAGGGTGACGGTACCGTTGAGCATGAGCTTCATGTTACCGGTGCCGCTCGCTTCCGTTCCGGCTGTGGATATCTGCTCGGAGACATCAGCCGCGGTGACGAGCTTCTCCGCGTAGGAAACGCGGTAGTTCTGCACGAATACCACCTTCAGCAGGTCGCGGGTATCTGGGTCCTCGTTCACTACGCGCCCGATCTCGTTGATGTACTTGATTATCGCCTTTGCGCGTCGGTAGCCCGGAGCGGACTTTGCGCCGAAGATGAAGGTCATGGGGTGGAAATTCTTGATCGAGCCGTCCTTGATGCCGTAGTAGATGTAGAGAATGCCGAAAGCGTTGAGGAGCTGGCGCTTGTATTCGTGGAGTCTCTTTATCTGGATATCGAAAATGCTGTCGGGGTCTATCTCGATACCCTCATGCTCCTTGATGTACGCGGCAAGCTGCACCTTCTTCTCGTGCTTGATGTCCATGAAGCGCTGGAGCTCATGCTTGTCGTCCGCGAACCATTTGAGCTTCTGGAGCTGCTCGAGGTCGGTCATCCATTCGGTGCCCTTGTTGAGCTCGTTGATGAGAGCGGTGAGCTCCTTGTTGCAGAGAGCCAGCCAGCGGCGGGGAGTAATACCGTTCGTCTCATTCCGGAACTTCTTCGGATAGAGCTTGTACCATTCCTTGAGGGCGTCCTTCTTGAGTATCTCGGTGTGTATCTCCGCGACGCCGTTTACATAGGTGGAGCAGTATATCGCAAGTCTCGCCATGTGGATAAGGTCGCCGGCTACTATCTTCATCGGGTCGATGTCGTTCTTGAACATACCCTTCTTGTAGAGCTCGCCGATGAATGCCTCGTTTATCTGGAGGATTATCTCGTAAATGCGCGGAACGACTTCCTTTACGATGTCAGCGCTCCACTTTTCGAGAGCCTCCGCCATTATGGTGTGGTTGGTGTAGTTGAAGGTCTTCTTGGCTATCTCGAGAGCGTCGAAGAAATCCAGCCCCTCCTCGTCCACGAGCAGTCTGATAAGCTCGGGAACGGAGATGACGGGGTGGGTGTCGTTGAGCTGTATGGTTATCTTCTCGTAAATCTTCTCAATCTTGCCGCCGTTCTTCTTGTACTTCTTCACGATATCGCGGACAGAAGCTGCGGAGAAGAAGTATTCCTGCTTTAAGCGCAGTATCTTGCCCTCGCGGGTGTCGTCATTCGGGTAGAGCACTCGGGAGATGTCCTCCGCCATTCTCTGCTCGCGGCAGGCTTCGTCGTACTTCTGCGCGTTGAACAGGTCGAAGTCAAACTCCTTAACGGGTTCAGCCTGCCACAGACGCAGCGTGCTGATGTGGTCTGTGCCGTATGCTACTATCGGCATATCATAGGGCACCGCGCGCACGGTCTGGTCGCCGTACTCGATCTCCACAGCGTCAGCGTTGCAGCGCTTGCTCCACGGGTCGCCGTACTTTGTCCAGTCGTCAGCCTCCTCACACTGGAAGCCGTCCTTTATCGTCTGCTTGAACAGACCGTATTTATAGCGGATACCATAGCCGTCGAGCGGTAGGTCAAGTGTCGCCGCGCTGTCAAGGAAGCACGCGGCAAGTCTTCCGAGACCGCCGTTTCCGAGAGCCGCGTCCTCGATCTCCTCGAGGTCGGCAAGCTCAACGCCCACTTCCTTCAGGGCTGCTTCCACCTCTTCCTCTATGCCGAGGCACAGCAGGTTATTGTATATTGCTCTGCCTACGAGAAATTCCATGGAGAAATAGCAGGCACGGCGGGTCTTAAGGTGCGCCTCTCTGCTCTTTGCCCAGTTCTCGGAGATCATGCGCATAACTACGTAGGACACCGCAAAATGTATCTGTTCGGGAGAAGCCTCCTTGGGTGCCACACCGTATTCCTCGGCGAGCACGCCCTTGAACTGCTTTAAAAAGTCTTTTTTGTTAAACATTCCGTGAGTTTCCTTTCATAAGAAATTTCCTGTCTATTATATCACAGTCCGCAAAAAAATGCAAGCTGTGAGCATAATTTTTGTCTATTATGACGAGGTCTCAAAAATGAACCGATACCTTTCCGTCAGCTATTAAAGTTTAGGCTCAAGCCCTTTTCAAAGGTGGTCTCCCCACTGGGGAGGTGGAGCTTTTGCGAAGCAAAAGCCACAGAGGGGCTGACCGACAGATTGCCGCCGGAGGCACTCGAGCGCAAGCGTCATTCTTTTACCCCGCTATCTTAGCCACAGCCTTGCGTATCGGGATAGCCATGTACTGCGCCGCCACTACGCTGAGCACGTCCTTCACCACGAACGGCAGCACCACCAGCACTATGCTCTTCAGCATATCTATCTGCATCAGCAGCGCGTACTGCACCGCGCCGCAAAGATAACACACCGCAAGTCCCCCCACGGATACCGCTATGCGAAGGGGGAGATTTTTCATCTGCATACCACAGAAGAACGCCATTATGATAAATCCGTACAGAAAGCCTCCCGTAGGTCCCGTTATCACCTCGAAGCCGCCTCTCATTCCCGCGAATACCGGCAGCCCCACAGCGCCCAGCAGCACATACACCGCCGTAGACACAGTGCCCGTCATCGAGCCGAACACCGCCGCGCACAGCGCCACGCCGAAGGTGTGCAGCGTTATCGGCACCTGTGTCGGCAGGGGTACCACCACCTGCGCTGACACGGCTATTATCGCCGCGCACAGCGCGCATATCACCAGCTGTAAGGTCTTTGTTTTCCTGCTTTTTGTCTCCATTATTTCTGCTCCTTGTTCATTATTATATTTACTTCACCCGAGCCGAGGTGTATCTCCTCGCCCCTCGGGGATATCACTATAAGCTTAGCGTCATCGTCTATGCCGACGGCTCTCGCGGTGAGGCGCTCACCTGCCTGCTCGTATTCTATCCGCTTGCCGGTAAGTATCGAGCGCTTGCGGTACCCGGAGAGATACCCCTTGTCGGGGAGTCTGTCGTAATACGCGAAAAACCGCTCCAGCACCGCCGCGGCAAGTCTCGGGCGAAGCGAGCTCTCCGCGCCTATCGCTCCCGCCTTGTCCCGGATATCCTCGGGAAAGCCCCTGTCCGCCACATTTATCCCGATGCCGAGCACGGCGTACCCCATGCTCCCATCGGCGTTCAGGGATGCCTCCGTCAGTATGCCGCAGACCTTCCGCCCGTTTATGTAGATATCGTTCACCCACTTTATGCCCGCGTTCGAGCCGGTGAGCGCGTCTATCGCTTCAGCCGTTGCAGCCGCCGCGCACACCGTCACCGCGAGGGAATCCGTCACCGCGAGCTCCGGGCGCAGCAGTACGCTCATATACAGCCCGCTGTCCTTCGGAGACCAGAAGCTCCGCCCCAGCCTTCCGCGGCCCGCGGTCTGCTCGCGCGCTATCATCACGGTCCCCTCAGGTGAACCGCTCTCCGCAAGCTCCCGTATGTCGAGGTTAGTGGAGGCGGTAGTCTCCCTCGTCCGTATATCCAGCCGCTCCGCAAGCTCCGGGGGCAGCTCCCGCGTCACGGCTGCGGGCTCAAACATACTCATTTCTTCTCTTTTCTTCTCCTTTTCTTATCGCTCTTCTGCTTTTCTTTGTATGCCTCGGCAAAGCCCGTGTAGACTGCCGACAGGTCTCCGCCGTCGTCGTTCCCGCCGTAAACCGCGCTCTCATAGCGCTCCACAAAGCCGCCTATATCGTACCCGAACAGCTCGCCGCACTTCTCCGCGGTCTCGGTAGGGGTGCAGGTATTCGTCTTGCTGCCGGTGTAACGGTTGAGCATGGTGTTTATCTTCTTGTATATCAGCAAGTACTGCTCCGTGCCTCTCGACCTTGCGACCCTGCTCACGAAGCGTTTTTCACGCATCACGGGACGCAGCAGAAGCGCGGTGATCCCGAGCAGCACTATGACTGCCGAGGTGATGCCTACTATCGTGAAGGTCGGGTCAACATAGCCGCCGTCTGTCACTGAGCTGGTGGGATTGAAGTCCGTCCAGCCGTATCCGTCCAGCCATACCTGCACATACGAATGTGAGTCGGCGGTGGTGACATACCATGTGCCGTCGCCGTTGCCGCGCTGTATCCAGAAGCCCTCGCAGTACCGTGCCGTAAGCCCCGCCTCGCGGCACATCAGCGTCATCGCGGTGGCGTAGGGTGCGCAGGCTCCGCGTTTCGAACGGAGTATGAAGTAGTCCGGGGACGGGTCGGGCGTAGTAAAGTTAAGGTCGTAGATGTAGTCTCCCTTGAGGAAGAACTGCTCGATAGCTCTCGCCTTTTCATAGTCGTTTGCGCAGCCCTCGGTTATCTCCTCTGTCAGTGCCTTCACCTGCTCGTGCGCGGAGCGGGAGGAATAGGGTTCCTCAAGCTTACCGCCGTAGTAGGCTCTTCCGTAGTATTTCTCTGCCTGCTCCTTCGCGGCAAGATATGTGTCAGCCGCGTAGGAGTTTTCGTTCAGCTCCACAGCCAGCTCATCGGTGAACAGCTCCGTGAACGCCGGTTCCATGGAAAACTCTGCCCACTCCACTATATATCCCCTGACCTTGTCTCTGTCCTTGGGGGCTATGAAATACTCGTCGTTCTCGGTCCTGTAGAACCGGATCCCGTCGTTTCCGCTAACGCTCAGGTTTGTCATATCCTGCGGCACATATACCGCTTTGACATTTCCCTCGGCGGGAGCTATCCGGCACTGCTTCCTCCTGATCTCCCCGCCGTCAAAGCCTGTCAGGGCGTACAGCACCGAAGGATCCTCGAAGGCGGTGTAGTCCTCCCAGTTGCTGTAGCCGTTCTCGTTATCCTCTATATCGTATTTCCACAGGTGTTCGCCGCTGTCATACATATTGAAGCTCTGGCGCTTCAGAAACACGGGATTGTCTCCGCGGAAATAGAAAACTATCGTGGTGTCGTCGTTTGATGTGGAGGTCGAGGAGCTGTCGTTGAAATCGCTGAAATCCGCGACAGCCTGCGCTGTGCTTATGGTAACGCCGGTAACGAACTCGTCGAACTGCTCACGATAGGGAGCGAATTCCAGCTTCGGCATGAAGGAGGCTATCACGGTGACTACCAGCAGGAACGCGCCGAGAACCGTATACCTGCTCCTTGCGCCTATCTTTGCCGTCGCCGCTTCACCGCTGCTCTCACTGCCGCCTTTATGAGACATCATTATCATAAAGAACAGGGTCATTATGATTATCGGGAAAATAACGGGGATATCCGTGAATGTCTTTGCGAAAAGACAGAACGGACACAGGCAGATAAGGAACACAAACACACCCCTGTACCGCACTCTCGTAAAATAGTACAGACAGGATATCAGCACCATTCCTATGACCAGCAGCACGGCAGTAGTCCTGCCGTAGTATATCGACGTGAACACGGAGGGCTCCATGAACCACTGCGTGAAGCCGCCGAACGAGTCTATCAGCCGGAAGCCTCCCATGACGCAGGCATTCATGAATACCAGCACGAATATCGTGGTCAGCCATACCTTGCCATAGTTTCTCAGCAGCTCATATATCTCAAAGGTTATTGCCGAGAACAGGAAGGACAGCAGCGTGTACATCATTACAGCCGTATCCGAGGAATGAACATATATGTAGGTGGTGGCGCTCATGACCGCGGTGCTCAGCAGCACCGGGACGATGTTCGCCGCAAGGTGCTCCCGGAAGGTCGGGAACTGCTTTTTTTCTTTCGTTTTCTTATCTTTCAAAGCGTATATCTTCCTCATCACGGGTTATAAGCCATACATTTTCGGGACGCACCGCGCAGACGGGTGCCGCCGCGGCACGGTCGTCGTAGCCGGACACCGCCGAGAGGATATACCCGTCGCAGCGGGCGGTAAATATGACCGCGTGCCCCTCTATCGACTGGGGCAGCCTTCCGCCGGGGTCGTCCGCGAATTCGTACTCCGTAAGGCGGTAGCGAAGGTCGGAAACATCGTTCGGCGTGACTATGGGTATATTCTCCCAGTCGCTCCCGAATCGCACCGCAAGGTGCGCCGGCAGCTCGGTCTTGGCAAACTGCATCATCAGTGCCAGCATTCCCTCCACCGCAAGCTGCTCCTCCGCTCTCGCGGACAGCATTTCCGGGTTCGGGGAGCTCGCCTTGTCGAGTATGAAGGTCTGCTCCGCTCCCGAGGCGCCCTCAAGGCGGCGGACGTAATATTCCCCGCGCTTGGCGGAGAGCTTCCAGTTTATCAGCTTTAAGCTGTCGCCCGGCTCATATTTGCGGTGCTCATAGCCGGGAGTGCCGTTTATGGCGTAGAGAGACTGGGTAGTCTCCTCGCTCTCGTCAAAGGCGGCAGCGTCGGTAAGGCTCCTCGCGAGACCCTCCCGCCTGTCCACCTCGGGGATATCGGGGTATATCTTCACGAACACTATAGCCTTCGGTATATCCACACGAAAGCTCACCAGACCGAGATAGTCGGTGACGGTTATGGTGCTGATGCCGACTCTCCCCTTGCCGAAGAAGCCTGCCTTGTAATCGGCGCTGTAATTTGTGCGCACGCTGCCGAATACAGCGGTGCGTATCTTCTGACGGGCGTCCGATGTGAAGTGATAGCTCGAGAACAGCTCCGCGTCAATAAACGACGACGGGAGCACTCCCGACTTATCCAGCACAAGGCTGACCTTCACTGTCTCGCCGCGGTTCAGCACGTCCTCGCTCACCTCGATATACGCGGTGAGTGTGTGCTTCGTGTAGACGCAGATAAGCACCGAGAGCAGCGCCGCAGCTATCAGAGCAATGATAAGATAGCTGCCGCCCGCGCCCTCAAGGAACAGCGTATACAGCACCGCAAGCCCTATCAGTACGATGTATGCGAAAATTGACTTGAAATGTATCATAATTATTCTGTAGGAACGGGAGTCTTTGCCAATATGTCAGCCATTGCAGCCTCGGGACTGCCGAACTGGGACTTGCCCTTCGGGGAGAGCATCAGTCTGTGGGCGAGAACGTCCACTGCCATTGCCTTCACGTCCTCAGGCACGGCGAAATCCCTTCCGCTTATCAGCGCGTAGGATTTTGCGGCGGAGTAGAGCGCAATACTTCCGCGGGGACTTGCGCCGAGCATCGTGAACTCGCTCTCGCGGGTCGCGGTGACAATGGCGATTATGTAGCCCTTTACGCTGTCCGAGACGCGTACGTTCTCCGCCTGTCTGCGAAGCTCCATTATGTCGTTCAGGTCCATTACCGGGTCGAGCTTCACGGCTTTTCCGAAATTGCCGCCCAGCAGCTGTATCTCATCACTCTGCGCGGGGTAGCCTATGGATATCTTCATCATAAATCTGTCCATCTGCGCCTCCGGCAGGTGATAGGTCCCGTATGTCTCCACAGGGTTCTGCGTCGCGAGAGCCATAAACGGTACGGGCAGCTTGTAAGTAGCGCCGTCCGCGCTTATCTGAAGCTCCTCCATTATCTCCAGCAGCGCCGACTGCGCCTTCGGGGAGGCGCGGTTTATCTCGTCCGCCAGCAGGAAGTTGCACATCGCGGCTCCCGGTCGGAACTCCGACTCGCCGGTCTTGGGGTTTATCATGGTGAAGCCCGTTATATCGGAGGGCATCAGGTCGGGTGTGAACTGTATTCGGCTGCAGGTGCCGCTCACGCTCTCGGAGAGGGCAGTCACCAGTCTCGTCTTGCCGACACCCGGTACGTCCTCTATCAGCACATGACCGCCCGACAGCAGTGCCGCCATCAGTCTGAGGATCACCTCGCGCTTGCCGATTATCGAGCGCTCTATGTTTTCCGTGAGAAGCTGTATTTTTTCGTTCATGGTACGTTCTCCTTGCCGCGGTAATATTTATATAGTATTATATCATATCCGTAAGAAATAATCAAGTTTTTTCTGAGTCAGTTTCGGCTCTCGAGTCGTCGCCTCGCGGCGATAAGGTCGCTGGCGCTCGAGACCGGGGGAGAAACCTTTTCTGAAGAAAAGGTTTCTCCCCCAGACCCCCTCTTCCGAAAGACTTTTAATTGCTTCGCCTG
>CAJOMV010000085.1 GCA_905235805.1 uncultured Ruminiclostridium sp. | reverse complement strand
GAGGGAGGGAACCCACTTTCTCCTTGAGAAAGTGGGTTCTCTTCCTTCCCTTGGCGGCGCCAGCCGCTGGCTCGAGCGCAAGCGACCCTCTCGAGCGTAAGCGACACACTCGAGCGCCCAAAGCACGCACGGGGAACTACTTCTTATACTCGTCCTCGAGGACTACCTCATCTTCCGGGGCAGGCACGGGCTCATCGTACTCGGGGGCGGGAGCTGCTATCTGCGGTATCTCCTCGTACTCGGGCTCGGTATAGGCACCGCCTGCACCGTAGTTCTCGGCGGCATAGACCAGCACCATATAGCAATCCATGAGCTCCTCGTAGGTCGCCTCACGCATTGCGTACTGCTCATCGGCGTTCAGAAACTCCTTGATATCATCGACGAGCCCCACTCTGCCGACGGAGGAGAGGTCGTAGATCTGCTGGAGGGTGAGGTTCTGGCGGAGCTTCTCGAAAGCGGAGTCGAGGGCGGCGTTCTCGTCGCTGTAAACTATCGGAAGTGCCGCGGAGACTACGGGCTGGTATATCTGGGTGCCGTTCTCGTCTATGAAGAAGTTTGATGTGAATACGAGGTCGTCGAGCTTCACAAGCTCAAAGCCCTTGCGTTTCAGCTCGGTGATTATCTGCGGAAGTGCCGCGGGGGTGACTGCCGCATCGTTATGGAAAAGGAGGACGGAGCCCGACTCGGTCTTGTCAAGTATACGGCGCTTGACGGAGTCCGTGTCGGGATCCTCAAGATCGTTGCTGTCGCATGACCATTGCACTACCGTATATCCCATGCCCTCGAGGGTGGTCAGGGACTTGTCGTCGAAATCCCCGTACGGTGCACGGTAGAACAGGGGAGCGGTGCCGGTGATGCTCTTTATTTTCTTTGCCGCCTCATTTGTGTCCGCGATGAGATCGTTCACGTTCATACCCGCGATATGGCTGTTCTTATCGGAGCCGTTCTGCACGGAGTGACCGGCAGTGCTTATTTTGCGGACAGTGTCAGAATGCTCGTCGCAGAACTCTCCGGTGACGAAGAATGTCGCTCTGGCACCGAGCTCGTTCAGAGAGGTGAGGATATCGTCAATGCCGTCCGCGCTCCAGGCACAGTCGAAGGTGAGGGCGACGCGGTTATCCCCGCGCTCGACCCTGTATATCGGCTTTTTGGAGGAGTCCGCCGAGGCGGTAACGGAATTTGACACGGCGAAAATGATTATAAGGACTGCGGCGAGAGCTGCTGCCGCTATGCTCCCGATACGGATCAACTGCTTTTTTGTCATTGTGCAAACTACCATAGTATTTTGTCCTTTCCGTGGCTTGTTGCTAAATTATATTCGGCAAGTCCGAAAGTTATGAATACTTTTTTACAAAAGCGGCAGCGCACATTATCACAGGCTCACAGCTTTTTGCTGACCTCCATAACGAGCCCGACCACGCGGACTGCGTCCGCGTCCGCGCCTTCGAGGCGGCGAACGGGGTAGTAGGGATTGAATGAGTGCAGCTCGACCCAGTTGGTGCCGTACTTTATCTTTTTAACGTAGGCTTCGTCACCTATCAGCACGACGGCAACGCTGCCGCTGTCAACGCAGTCGAGACGCTTCACGAGGATACGGTCGCCGTCGTCTATCTTCGGGGACATACTGTCGCCGCGGACATTTATCCAGAGGTAGTCGTTTTTCTCGCCGCCATGCTCGAGGTAGGTGGGGATATAGCGGACGGCATGGCTGTCGGCGTAGGCGCCGAAGCCCGCGCTGACGCTGTCGAATACGGGTACCTGATACATGCCCGAGCCTACGAATTCCGCGTTGGGTGACTCGTCCTTTCCGAGAATGTACATATCTGTGGTATCGAGACCCTTTGCGAGAACTTCAAGCTTGTCGAGTGGGATATTCCCGATAGCTCCGGTCTCATACCGCTGGAGGGTGGATTTGCTCAGTCCCGTTCTGTCAGCGAGCTCCTGATATGACAGCCCGAGCTCCCGCCGACGAAGTGCTATTCTTTCCGAAACGCTCATAAAGTCACGTCCTTTCAATTCATGCCCTCATTATAGCATATTTATCCCGAAAATGCAACAGTTTTATAAAAAATTTCCAAAACGTTGCGTGAACGGGTTGACAAATGGGACAATTCATGGTAATATTAAGTTGTCCCAAATATGCAACAGCGCATCACCCCGATGTGTGAGAAAAGGAGGAGTATGTATATATGTAATAACTGCGGAGGCTCGGGCATAAGACCCGGAAAACTTTATGAGGAGGACTGCGTTTGCGGAGTGTGCCGTTCCTGCGGGAGCGACGATCTGCGGATAAGCCGCGGGTTCTGCTCGGTTTGCGGAGAACCGCTTTTTGAGGGAGACAGCGCGTTTGCGGTGAAAGATATGATAATTTGTCCCGAATGCGCTACGGAGATCACTGTATAATGTATAAATATGTAGAATGGAGAACAAAATGGACATCAGAAAATTACTTGCATCACACAAAGAGATCGACGACAGCATCAACCTGAAGCTGGAGGAGCTCGCACAGCTCCGCGCGCTTGCGGAGCGCTGCACCGTCCGGATAACCGATGAGAGCCGTCCCGTCGGCACTCACTCCGACAAGGTCGGTATGTATTCCGCGAAAATGGCAGATCTCGAAAACAAGATAAACGCGCAGATAGACGAGCTCGTGGAGCTTAAGGAGAAGATAATGTACTTAGTGGGCGCACTGGAGGACGAGAACGAGCGCAATGTCATCGAACGCCGTTTCATACTGCATGAGAGCATTGATAAGATAGCGGACAAGCTCGGCTTCTCTTCCCGCCACGTCCACAGAATGCTCTGCTCCGCGCTCAGCCACCTCGATGAGCACTACGCCGGCATCATGATGTCCGCTTGAGTGAGTCGCTTGCGCTAGAGTTTGGCGCTGGCGCCTGAGACTGGGGGAGACCCCCTCTTCCAAAAGACTTTTAATTGCTGCGCCTGCAGTGGGGAGAGGTAGTATTCCTTTTGAAAGGTAAGACATGACAGGCTTGATGTAATGACAACCGAATAACGCTTGACCGGCTGCGTATCGCTGTAGTATGCAGTCGGTTTCGTTTGTCACCCCACTGATATGTTAGAAAAAATAAAATCCACTTTACAAATCCGCCATCTTTGTGCTATAATTCATTAAAACCGGCAGAAACGTGAGATCAAAGTTTGAAAATCAGAGATTTTCAAACTCACACTTCGGTGTTCCCGGCCGGAGCGACCGGGTTTTTCTCCGAAAAAACACACCAAAGTAAATAGGAGGCGCACCCTTCGGGTGCGGATTGTTAGAATGGAAGAATTCACTGCCCGCATAGGCATACCCTCATTCATACAGCTGACAATAGAGTGCTGGAACGGGCTTTTCCTGCTGATAATGATAGTAATGATGATAATACGCAGGCAGCCCGATGAGATCGGAAAGGCGTACAATGTAAAAGTACCGCTTACGGGCGAGATACTCACCTTTTATATAGCGGTATTTCTCTATGACCTGTTCGACATAATCTGCACCGCCAGCTACGGCGATACCTCTGCATCGGGGCGGGAAACATATTTGGTCTCGGAGTTCTGCTATTATGCGACAGGCGCGTTTCAGACGCTGTTTTTCCTGCAATTGGTAAAAACGCAGGTCGCAGATCGAAACGGTATGAAATGGCTGAAACATCTCACAACGGCATTCCAGCTTCTGCACTTGCCGTGTATCGTGCTGCTTGCGGCTACCCCGTTCACCGGTGCGCTCTACTATTTTGACGAGCTTAACCACTATAACCGCGGTGCGTTTTACGGCGTATGGTATTACGCAACGCTCGCATCGTTCATTTACATAATTGCCGTGATATTCCTTACCCGGAATAGGAATGACCGCTTTTTTATGAAAATATGCGTCACGGCGGGAGTGATACCGCTGATCGCATTCCTGATAAACTTTGTTTACAGAGGAATAAGCATAAACAACATCTCCGTGTCGGTCACGGTGCTCATCATCTTCGTTATGTATGAGAAATTCCGCTCCGATATGCTGGTAAGCGGAGTAAAAGAAGCGGAGACTGTGAGCCGCGAGCTTACCGAGAGCAAGCTGGCACTCGAACAGAGCAATAACCGCATCCTTATGGCGCAGATACAGCCGCACTTCATCAATAACTCCCTCCTTGCGATAGCAGAAAAAAGCATGGACTATCCGGAGGTCTATAACGGGATAATGAACTTCTCCCACTATCTACGCTCGCACTTTGACGCGCTCGGAGATATGAAGCCGGTCAGCTTCGAGCATGAAATGGAAGCGGTCGAGGCATATCTGGAGCTTGAACAGGACAACTTCGGTGACAGGCTCAGGGTCGAGTACGACATACAGTCCGATGATTTCTATATTCCTCCGCTGTCGGTGGAGCCGCTTGTGGAAAACGCGGTTCGCCACGGTACTGCCACATATATGAACGGCGGCACGTTATGACATTGCGCATCGGGAACATCATATCGTAGTCCGTCTGTGACGAGTCGTAGCAGTCATCGACTGCAATGAACCGAACGCCCATTTCCTTGAACTGCTCGACATACATTCCCACCTGAATGTAGCTGCGTCCG
>CAJOMV010000084.1 GCA_905235805.1 uncultured Ruminiclostridium sp. | reverse complement strand
CTTGTCGCCCTCCGAGATACGAACGTGTACCTTTACGGTATCACCCACGCTGAACTGCGGTGCTTCGGTCTTCATGCTGTCCTGAGCAATGATCTTCAGTGCATCCATTTCTTTTTCCTCCGGATACTTTGATATTCTTGCATACCCTTTATAGAGCGGGGCATCGGTACCGTGCCGGTACCTGCCGTATCTCGGCGCCTCACCGCCGGGCAGCACCCTTGCTGTCCGTATGCAGAGGAATATCTGCTTTATGCGGGCGGTCAGCTCTTCCGCCCCCGCATTTTACGCACACAAAAAGTATGCAGTTACAAATGCCTTTATATTATAGCACTTTTTTTTCGGAATTGCAAGAGTTTTTTGCAATTTTACCAAATTTCACCGAAAAATTTCTCCATTGCGGCATTTTATTGCCGTCCGTGTTATGCGGAGCGAGTATATCTCCTCTCCCGCCTGCTTCTCAAACGCGTCGAACAGCAGTCCCGCATTGATGTTGAACTCGGTGCCGGAGGGGAATGTGAACCGCAGGTACCCTTCTCCCTGCTCAAGCACGGTGAGGTGCTGCTTCAGGTCGAGCTCCGTGATACCGCGCTTGGTCTTCTTCTCCGTAACGATATGCTCCGAAGCAAGGAACTCCGCAAACTTAGCGCCGTCGCACTCAAAATTCGCCTCATACTCCGACATAGATATCTCGGTAGGCTTGTACACCGGCTCCGCCGCGTCCGTTACCCGTATATCCCGGGGAAGCGCGTCGTTGAACCGGGATATCAGCTCTTCCCGGCTTATATCCTCCGTGAGCTTCATGTCAAGACTTTCGCACAGTCCCGCCGTTCCCAGAGCAAGCGGCAGCGCGAAGGTGATGTATACATGGGGATTGAAGCCCTCCGTCTCCCACACGGGAAGCTTGCTGCGCTTTATAGAGCGCTGGAACAGCCTGTACAGGTCGAGGTGGGAGATGTAAATAGCTCTCCCCGTTTTCGAGAAAAATACGCGTATATTCTTAGTTACCGTGTTTGCCATTTTCGTTCGTTTCTTCCTTGTCAGATTTTTTCGTAACCCCGAACCGTCCTGTCAGCAGCGAATACACAAGCACCCCGAAAAACGGGTCGGTCAGCCCCACGAGTGCCCACCAGCCGCCACCTGTGATGAGTATGCCCCCCGCTATGATCAGTCCCCCGATCGGCGATATCATTGAGACCCATTTCCTGCCGGGTATCATGTTGTTTATGAAGCAGCACCAATTGGCGATATAAAAGAACAGCCCTATCCCGAATATAAGCACATATCCGAATATCGTGTCCGCTGTCTCGGAATTGAACAGTCCGTCAAAAAACTCCGCCATAAATGCTTTCCCTCATCAGCCGTACCTGAAGCACGGTCTGCCGACGCACCTGTTCACGCCGCAGCCTGCGCAGGCTTCCCGACAGTTGGGGGTGCGCTGCGCTTCGTGAGCCTGCATATTCTCGCGGATAAGGAACTCTTTTGTCAGAAGTATATCCATGTGGTCCCACGGCATTATCTCGTCGTAGGAGCGGGGTCTGTTCACATAGAACGCAGGGTCTATGCCGCACTCCTTGAAGGCCTCCATCCACTTGTCGTACTTGTAGTACTCCGTCCAGCCGTCGAGCTTGCAGCCCTTCCGCCACGCGGCGTATATCACCGCCGAGAGCCGCCTGTCGCCGCGGGCGAGTGCCGCTTCGAGGTGGGTCACGTCAAAGTGCGAACGGCTGACCGTCACCTTCTTGGTATTTATGACCTCCATGAGGTGCTTCTGACGCTCGCGGATAACGCTTTCCTCGGGCTGGGGCTCGAACTGGAAGGGCGTGAATGGCTTCGGTATGAAGGTCGACAGCGATACCGCTATCTTTATACCCTTGCCCTTCGGGCGGTTTTCAAGCGAATAGTAGAGGTCGATTATCCTCTGACACAGCTCAGCAATGCCCTCGATATCCTCCACGGTCTCCGTCGGAAGTCCCAGCATGAAGTACAGCTTCACCGAGGTATATCCGCCCTCGAAGGCTATTTTGCAGCTGTTCATCACGTTCTCTTCGGTGATGTTCTTGTTTATCACGTCGCGCAGACGCTGCGTGCCCGCTTCGGGGGCGAAGGTGAGACCGCTCTTGCGGACGCTCTTTATGCGGTCGACGAGCTCCTTGCTGAAGCTGTCGATGCGCAGGGACGGCAGTGAGAGGTTCACGCGCGCGGCGTCGGAGTAGTTCGCGAGAGTGGCGAGCATACGCTCTATCTCGCTGTGGTCGCTGGTGCTCAGCGAGGTGAGGGATACCTCGTCATAGCCTGTGGTCTCGCAGAGTGATATCGTCTCCTTCTCTATCGTCTCCACCTGCTTTTCGCGGAACGGGCGGTACAGATACCCTGCCTGGCAGAACCTGCACCCGCGTATGCAGCCCCGCAGCACCTCCACCACCGCGCGGTCATGTACTATCTCCGAGAACGGCACTACAAACGTGTCGGGGTAGAATACCTTGTCGAAATCCTTGATTATGCGCTTTCTCACCTTGTATGGCGCACCCTCGGTGGGGGTAATGCTCTTTATCGTGTTGTCCGGGTTGTACTCTATCTCATACAGCGACGGGACATATATACCCTCTATCTGCGCCGCGCGGACAAGAAATTCGTGCTTTGTGACGCCCTCCGCCTTGCACTGCTCGAGCAGGCGCATAAGCTCCAGCTCCACTTCCTCGCCCTCGCCGAGAATGCACAGATCGACAAAATCCGCTATCGGCTCGGCGTTGCAGACGCAGGGACCGCCCGCGCAGACTATCGGGGTGAGGGCTTTCCTGTCCTTCGCCCAGACCGGCAAGCCCGCAAGGTCGAGCATTGCGAGGATATTCGAGAAGGACAGCTCATATTGCAGCGTAAATCCGATAAAATCGAAGTCCCGTATCGGCTCTAAGCTCTCGAGCCCGTAGAGCAGTATGTCATGCTTTCTCATCTGCTCCTCCATGTCGGGGAGGGGCATGAACACACGTTCGCACCAGTACTCCGGCACCTCGTTTATCAGAGAGTAGAGTATCTTCATGCCGAGGTGAGACATTCCTATGTCGTAGGTGTCGGGAAAGCAGAACGCGAAGCGCATGGAGACCTTCTCCCTGTCCTTCTCCACGGAATTGAGCTCGCCGCCTATGTAGCGGGAGGGCTTCTGCACCTTCAGCAATATCCTGTCAAGCTTGTCCTTGTACATTTTTTCTCTTCCTTTGATCTTATCTGTCACATAGTTTAGTGTATAAATTATTGTATCTGAATGTACTGCCGCCGGAGTCCGTATATACGATATAATAATGCCTGTCCGTACGGAAATTCGATGTTGTCTCATTGAAAGACCGACGCTGAGGATTTGCCGCGTAGAAGCCCTCATAATCTTCAACTCCGCCTATTTCGACGGTATATGAGTAAAATCTTTCTTCAATTTTACTGTACGCAAATGAATAAACATAAGCATTTTTCTCGTCTTCCGGCATCGTTAAACCGAAAGCGTCCAGTATCTCGGTCTGTTCCTCCGGAGTAAAACCGGTAAGCATATTCTCCGGCGCTTCATGGAAATGATGCTGTCCGCTCAGATGCCATATCAGGAAATAAATACCTATGCCGATCAATACCAGTATCAGAATGATACTGAATATAATTCTTGCAATAAATATTTTTCTTGATATCCTTCTGAGATCCATTTTCTTTTTTCTCCCAATATCGGCAGTATTCCAGTTATTATACCATATAACATGAAAAAAATCAATAGAAGAAGAAAAAAAGAAGCAGAGGAAAAGCAACACAGACAGCTTTTGGGGACGCGGGCTTCGTGCTATATTTTTTCAAGAATTTCAACAGCTGAAGCATAAAAGAAAAAGATGATCGCCGAAAAGTTGAGATACCCGGAAAAAACGAGCAGCAGCACTGCGGGGAGAACTATGACGGTCATTACGCGCTCGCAGATGTCGGAATAACGTACTGCCTTCTCCGGCGGGAATGCCCGGATCAGCGCGAGCTCCAGCAGCCGCCTGCCGTCGAGCTCACCTATGGGAAGGAGGTTGAACGCCGCGATGAGCAGATTGTACACACCGAAAAGGCGGAGCTGCCCGCTGCCCCACGGGAAAGCTCCGAAAACAGCAAAAAGTGCGGCGTTCACCGCACAGCCCGCGATAACCGCGGGGAGCGACGTGCTGCCGCCGCGGATATGTATGCCCCCGCCGTAGAATACCACCGAGGAGGGTGGTCTGCGCTCCGCGAGCATGACGGCGAGATGCCCGCACTCGTGCAGAGCGCAGGCAAGCGCGCACATCAGCATCACGCCCTCACGGTCGGTGCATATCATGAACCCCAGCACCGCGAAGAAGGAGAAGCGCAGCTCCACCTTCACCGGAAAAGCTGCGCCAGCCTTTCGCACAGCGCTCTCGTCCCCTCGTCCCCGAAGCTCGCCGCCGCCCACAGCGCTGCGCCCAGCCCCGCCGATATCAGTAGCTGCACCACGGGAACTGCTCCGAAGCCCGTTTTCCTCCGGGGAGCGGAAAACTGCCGCGCGGGATATCCGTACACATTCTCCGGGGGAGTGTACACATACGGCTTTTCGGCTGAACGCTCCGTCACCGAGGCAGCGGGAGCCTCCTTCACCGCTGCCGTACCCGTCATCACCTGTACAGTCATAGCTTACACCTCCTGCAATATCGTTCCCGCGAACCAGTGCAGAGCTGTTCCCGGCACCCCGAGTATCACCGACAGCGCCGCGCTGTACGGCGTTATCCCCGCGGCGGTGCCGCTGAACCATATCTCCGAGCCGACCAGACTTACCGCGCCCGCGATGATGTTGAAGAACGCGTACATCTTCGGGGCAGCCGTACGTCTGTACACTCCCGCCATTAATACCGCCAAAACGCATAATACCGCTGTTTCCATATCATTCCCCCCTTGTTATCCCGAGCTCCTTAGCCCTCGCGAGAAGCGCCGAGTATCGCACTGACAGCGCCTTGTGTTCATATATGAGCGCCTCTGTGTCCGCGTCGTCCTCCGCAAGGTCGTAGAGCTGCCTGTTCTTGTACAGCATGGCGCGCACCCTCTCCAGCTCTGATAATATCCTCTCACGCTCATTCTCCACAGTAACACCGCCTTGTCCGTTTTTCAATAATATGAAATACGGGAGCTAATTATGAATTTTCCTTGACTAACTCGCAGAGAAATGTTATAATATCTGTATATGAATTACCGAAAGGATTGGTGGCAGCACTATGTCAGTTTACCGCATCTATGTCGAAAAAAAGCCCCGCTACGCCGTTGAGGGCGATCAGCTCCTCGCAGACCTGAAGACCTCCCTCCGTATAAGCGGTCTGGAAAGCCTGCGGGTAATCAACCGCTACGACGTCGAGGATATCTCGAAGGAGGACCTCGACAGGTCGATACCCGTCGTTTTCTCCGAACCGCCCGTTGATAATATTTTCTATGAACTGCCGAAGCTCTCGGAGAATGAAAGAATGTTCGCCGTGGAGTTTCTGCCGGGACAGTTCGACCAGCGCGCAGACAGCGCCGCGCAGTGCATACAGATGCTCTGCAAGGGCGACAGACCCCTCGTGAAGTACGCGAAGCTCTACCTGCTGGGCGGCAGCGTTTCCGACGAGGAATTCGCGCGCATAAAGCATTACCTCATCAACGCCGTGGAGTCCCGGGAGTGCGGCTATGAGGAATACAAGACGTTAAAGACCGAGTACGATATCCCCACCGAGGTAGCTACCCTCGACGGCTTCTTACAGCTCGATAAGGACGGTCTCGCGGATTTCGTGAAGAACTACGGTCTCGCCATGGACAATGACGATATCAAATTCTGCCAGGATTACTTCAGAACCGAGAAGCGCGACCCCACTATCACCGAGATACGCATGATAGATACCTACTGGTCGGATCACTGCCGCCACACCACCTTCGGCACTATCATCGACAATGCCGATATCAAGCCCTCCTACATCGCAGATACCTACGCTGAGTACAAGCTTGACCGCAAGGAGCTCGGACGTGAGGGCAAGCCGGTGTGCCTTATGGATATCGCGACCCTCGCCGCAAAGAAGCTCAAAAAGGACGGCATTCTGAAGGACCTCGACGAGAGCGAGGAGATAAACGCCTGCTCGGTTCGCATAAAGGTGGACGTAGACGGCAAGGACGAGGACTGGCTCTTAATGTTCAAGAACGAGACCCACAACCACCCCACCGAGATAGAGCCCTTCGGCGGCGCGGCGACCTGCCTCGGCGGCGCGATACGCGACCCGCTGTCCGGACGTTCCTATGTTTATCAGGCTATGAGAGTGACCGGCGCGTCCGACCCACTGCTCCCCGTGGACAAGACTATCGAGGGCAAGCTTCCCCCGAGGAAGATAACCACCACTGCCGCCGCGGGCTACTCCTCCTACGGCAATCAGATAGGACTTGCCACCGGTCACGTCGCGGAGATATACCACCCCGGATATATGGCTAAGCGCATGGAGATAGGCGCAGTCATAGCGGCGGCTCCCGCTGACCATGTAAGGCGTGAGAGACCCGCTCCCGGAGATGTCATCATTCTCCTCGGCGGACGTACGGGACGTGACGGCTGCGGCGGCGCTACCGGCTCCTCCAAGTCCCACAGCGTGCAGTCCCTCGAGAGCTGCGGCGCGGAGGTACAGAAGGGCAACGCGCCTATCGAGAGAAAGCTTCAGCGCCTTTTCAGAAATCGTGAGGCGACCGTGCTCATAAAGCGCTGCAACGACTTCGGCGCGGGCGGCGTTTCCGTTGCTATCGGAGAACTCGCGGACGGTCTGACTATCGACCTCAACGCTGTACCCAAAAAGTATGCCGGTCTCGACGGCACGGAGCTCGCTATCTCCGAGTCGCAGGAGAGAATGGCTGTCGTTGTTGACAAGAACGACGTAGACAAGTTCATCAGGCTCGCGGGAGACGAGAACCTTGAAGCTACTCCCGTGGCTGTGGTCGAGGCTGAGCCCCGTCTGGTGATGAACTGGAACGGTAAGACTATCGTAGATATATCAAGAGAATTCCTGAATTCCAACGGTGCGGAGAAGCACACCCATATAGCTGTCGATGATGTGAAGGTGTCCTACGACACAGGACTGCACAACACCGCGGAGGACTGGGAAAAGCTGGTCACTGACCTGAACGTATGCTCGCAGAGAGCGCTTGTTCAAAGATTCGACTCCACTGTCGGCGCGGCTACCGTGCTCATGCCCTTCTCCGGCAAGACCCAGCAGACCCCCGTACAGGCTATGGCAGCGAAGATACCGGTGCTCGGCGCGGAGACCAGGGCTGCTTCCATTATGGCGTGGGGCTATGACCCGGCAGTCGCCACACAGTCCCCCTACCACGGAGCGGCTCTCGCGGTAGTGGAGAGTATCGCAAAGCTTGTTGCCGCGGGCGGCAAGTCCGACGAGTGCTGGCTGACATTTCAAGAGTATTTCGAGAGAACACAGGGCGACCCCAAGCGCTGGGGACAGCCGTTCAGCGCACTGCTCGGCGCGTACAAGGCGCAGAAGGCTCTCGGCGCGGGAGCTATCGGCGGCAAGGACTCCATGAGCGGCACCTTCGAGCATATAGATGTTCCCCCGACCCTCGTTTCCTTCGCTGTGGGAATGGGCAGGGCCGACAAGATAATCAGCGCAGAGTTCAAGCTGCCCTTCGACAAGCTGTACTACATCGCCCCCGATTACGACGAGAACGGTATGCCCGATTTCGAGAGCGTCAAGGCGGTCTACAAGAAGGTAGAGAACGCGATAGCAAGCGGCGACGCTGTAGCTGTCTGGACACTCGGTCACGGCGGTCTCGCGGAGGGTATATTCAAGATGTCCCTCGGCAACCGTATCGGCGCGAAGCTGAACAAGCTAGACGACAGCAAGCTCTTCGGGCTGTGCTACGGCGCGTTCATCGTCGAGTCGGGCAATGACCTCGACGGCTTTGAGCTTATCGGAGAGACCACCGAGGAATACACAATAACCAGCGGAGATGTGACCCTCGATATCGCGGCTCTCGAAAAGAAGTGGGACGCTGTTCTCGAGCCGATATTCAGAGACACTGTAAAGCACTACGACGCTCCCGAGGCTATCAGCTCGGTGACGGAAACGAAGTTCGAGTGCGCGCCCGCCTGCAAGACGGCAAAGCCCCGTGTGCTCATTCCCGCATTCCCCGGAACGAACGGCGAATACGATATGGCTGAGGCATTCCGCCGCGAGGGCGGAGAGCCGACCATATTCGTAATAAAGAACCTCTCCGCAAGCGCGGTGGAAGAGTCAGTAGAGCAGTTTGCAAAGCTCATCTCCGAAAGCCAGATCGTGGCTGTCCCCGGCGGCTTCAGCGGCGGTGACGAGCCCGAGGGCTCCGGCAAGTTCATAAATGCCTTCTTCCGTAACCCGAAGGTCAAGGACGCTGTGAACGATATGCTCTACCACCGTGACGGTCTCATGCTCGGCATCTGCAACGGCTTCCAGTCCCTCATAAAGCTCGGGCTTGTGCCCCTCGGCGAGATCGTTCCGCTCACAGAGGACAGCCCCACCCTCACCTTCAACAAGATAGGACGTCACCAGTCACAGCTCGTACGCACCCGCATCTGCACAGACAAGAGCCCTTGGCTCATGAACTGCAAGGTAGGGGATATCTACTCTATCCCGATATCCCACGGCGAGGGTCGTTTCGTGGCAAGCGATGAGGTTATACGGAAGCTTATCGCAAACGGTCAGGTCGCTACCCAGTACGTCGACCTCGACGGCAACCCCTCCATGGATCTGCGCTATAACCCCAACAGCTCCATGTACGCTATCGAGGGTATCATCTCCCCCGACGGTCGCGTCCTCGGCAAAATGGGACACAGCGAACGTATCTCCTCATTCTGCTGCACCAACGTCGACGGTATCAAGGACCAGCCCCTCTTCAAGAGCGGCGTTCAGTACTTCAAGTAAGTCGATCGCTCTTTGGGCGCCGTCTCTTTCGCCTGAAGCGGGGAGATACTTAGTGCCTGATGACCGAAAAGAATAAAGAAAGCCTGTCATATACCGCTATATGACAGGCTTTTGTTAAATTTTGCTCTGTAAAGCTGTCGCCAAAAGCGTCCATGAATTCGCGCCTTTGAGCGAAAAGCAAGCTGCTATCTTGAACGGGAGCGGTAGTCACGGGGGGTGACACCGTAGATGCGGCGAAAGACGGCGGAGAACTTCCCGGCATTCTCATAACCGACGCGGAAGGCTATCTCCCCTATGCTAAGCTCGGGACAGGAACGGAGCAGGCGCGCGGCACGGGCAGCTCTCCGCTCGGTCAGCCATGTATGCACGGGCTTTCCGTAAACGCTGCGAAAGCAGACCTTGAATGTGGTCGGGGACAGTCCCGAGCGCTCCGCAAGCGCGTCGGTGGTATGCTTCTCCGACAGTCCGCTCACCATGTACCTTGCCGCTTCGCGTATTTTGCCGCTGTTCTCGTTCTTCATCATACTTTCCTCCCGCCTCCGGTTAGCTCACGCTAACAATATAACATATTTTTTCTCATTTGTCAAATAAAAATCGGAAAACATTGACAATTTTTTTATATGGTAGTATAATTGACTGTGGAAACATAGAAGTTTGCCGACGAAAAGGAATAATTATGGACAGATACGATATAAAGCATACTTTGCACAGGGAAAAACGTCCGCCGTTCGGGATATTCATTGACCAGGCGGGATTTCTGCCCGGCAGTGCCAAGTCTGCGGTGATACCCTTTGAGTGCGATTTCTTTGAGATAACCGATAAAAACGGCTCCGTTGTGTTCAGCGGTGAAACGCAGAGCTTCGGAAATGACGAGGCATCGGGAGACAAGGTGTGCATCGCCGATCTCAGCAGACTCACAAAGAAGGGCAAGTACCGCGTGAAGGCGGGCGGGAAGTCATCCGCGCTCTTCTCCATAGATGATAATATATACGACAGCATACTGGACCGCACGCTGAAAGCGTTCTATTTCCTGCGGTGCGGCTGCGGGCTTGACGAAAAGTACGCAGGCGTGTGGAAGCACGACAGGTGCCACACCGGAAAGGCTGTGCTGTGGGAGGATAACTCCGTGTCCCTCGATGTGTCGGGAGGCTGGCATGACGCAGGAGACTACGGACGCTATGTCACGGCGGGAGCTGTCGCGGCGGCACATTTGCTGTACGCCTACAAGCTCTTCCCCCGGGTGTTCGCGCAGCGCAGGGTGAATATTCCCGAAAGCGGTATGCCAGATATACTTTCCGAGGTACGTTATGAACTGGAATGGCTGCTGAAAATGCAGAACCCCGACGGCTCGGTGTACCACAAGCTCACAACGCTGCTGCACGCTCCCTTTGTGATGCCGGAGCATGACACAGAGACGCTGTATGTGTTCCCCGTTTCGTCAATGGCGGCGGCAGACCTTGCGGCGGTGTGCGCGCTCGCCTCTCCTGTTTACGCGAAATTCGACGGCGAGTTCGCGGACAGGCTCCGTGAAGCAGCAGTCCGCTCCGCGGAGTGGCTGGACAGGAACCCGGGGTTTATGGATTTCACGAATCCCGAGGGCTGCAACACCGGCTCCTACGGACAGTGGGACGACAAGTCGAACCGGTGGTGGGCGTACATGGAGATGTTCTCACTCACGGGAAGCACCGACTGGTTTGACAAGGCGAATGCGCTTCTCGACACGCATTTCCCGCTGACGGAATTCGGTTACACCGAGACCGGGGGACTGGGCTCCCTCGCGTATCTGCTATGCCCGCACGAGAAGGACGAAAGCACCGCCGAGAAGCTGAGGAACGAGTTTTCACGCACGGCAGCATACCTGAAAAAGCTGTCCGATGAGTGCGGCTACGGCGCGGCAATGACCTCCCATGACTTCTGGTGGGGCAGCAATATGAACGTTCTCAAGCGCGGTATGATATTCGCACTGACCGATATGCTCTGCGGAGGTGAGTACCGCTGTCAGGCGGAGCGGCAGCTCCACTATATCCTCGGCTGCAATCCCCTCGGCATAAGCTACATCACCGGCGTCGGGGAGTACCACAGCAACTTCCCCCACCTGCGTCCCGCTTACGCCGACGGAGTTGACGAGTGCATTCCCGGCATGGTGGTCGGCGGTCCGAACAGCGGACTCTCGGACCCGCGCGCGAAGGAGCTCATTCCCTCCGGCACTCCTCCCATGAAGTGCTACGCCGACGATACCGAGAGCTATTCCCTCAACGAGATAACAATATACTGGAACTCTCCCGCCGTATTCGTACTCGCATATCTTTCAAATTAAGAATACAGACCCCTCCGGCATCTGTGCAGAACGGAATTGCCCGAGGGGTCTTTTCTTATTCTCTGTACTCAAACGGTGCGTATACCTTCGTGTCACCGACAAAAACGACCAGACGGTAGGAGCCTGTGCGCATAGGCTCGGACAGCATATCGAAGCGTACCGTCGCGCGGGTCTGGTTTGGCTTGTCGTAATTGCCCTCTATCCAGCATACCGCCCAGCCGCCCTCCTGCATATAGAGCGACTTGTTTTCATAGGGGATATTGACCCATGTGTCGCCGTCAAGGCGCTCGATATAAGTCATCTGATAGATATAAAAGCACTTGCCGGGATTGTTGTCAGTCACGTCGCAGGAAGCGCTGTCGTCCTCGGGAGTGTAGGTATCCTTCAGTATCTGCGCTGTGATATTGGAATAATCGGTCTCCATGCCCTCCTCTGTTGACGGGAAATAGCCCGTATAGTCGGGCTCGGTGACAATGTAGTCTGCAAACTCCGTGTCGAACGGGTTACCGGATGAACAGCCGCAAAGCAATGCACACACAAGGATAAGAACAAGCATTTTCTTCATATTATCGCCTCCTGTATATAACACTGCGCCGCTGTCGCAAAGGTTGCAGGATAACAGAAAATTTTCTGATTGACACGTCCCGGAAAATAGTATATAATAAAATCGGTGATGATTATGAAAAAATATATACTGAAAATGACCGCTCTCTGCGCGGCGGCTGTGATTATGAGCTCCTGCGTAAGGGAGCCCATAGAGCCGTACGACTACTCGCAGAACGAGCGCAAGACTACCCTCGCGGACATTACCGCGGTGAACAACCTTGCGGCTGCCCTGACAAGGCACGAGAACGTATATGTGACCTGCAACCTCAATGGCGAGGACTACTGGGGCTTCGGGACCTTCCAGACAGATGAGATGTACTTCCGTGAGTACTTCGGAGCGTCTGAGGAGAGCTTTCAGTCCACTATCTGGTATAACGGCGACCAGTGGTTCATGCGCTACGACGAGGAGGGCAAGCCCCTGCTCACACGGCACTGGCTCGCTGTGAACGACGAGGAAAAGCGCAGGGACTATTTCCTCCCCGGGAGAACGGAAATTTTCTACAATCTCGGAAACACTGACACTCAGATCGTCACCGATATCCGGGACGACGTGGATGGCAAGAACACTTTCAATGTCTATACCCGCAGCCCCGACAGCGAGGTGCAGGCAATGACCGACAAGTATGATCTGCACAACACAAAGTACTGGTTCGCCACTCTCGAGCATGAGTATACACTGGACAAGGATACCCTCGAGATAGAGTACGACTACAACTACCTGCGTCTCCACAACGGAAAGAAGTACATCTACTATACCACACTCGTACAGTATGACACCCTGCCCCCGGACTATATGAAGATGATGACCGCGTCGATAGATATGACTGCCGATGATGAAGAAGCGGAACAAAAGACCGTCACCATAGCTTATGAGGACGGTCAGGAATACTCCATTCAGTACAACGGGCTCTATACCGTCGTACCTTATGTCGGCACGGGATACTCGCTGTATACCGACCCCGCGGGAACAGCTAAATTCGAGGGTGAGATACCTTATGAGAATATTACCTTATACGCACTGAAATAATAATATCCGCTTCCCCGCCGGTCAGCCGACGGGGATATTTATTGTCCATATTTAAAAATATTTTTAAATACTTGTTGACTTTTTCTTAAAAATATGTTATCATCTATTTAAAGAAAATTTTAAATAGGCGGTGATAATATGAAAATATCGGAGACCTTCAAAATACTGTCCGACGACCAGCGCAGAGAGATAATCACAATGCTGCGCGGCGGGAGAATGAACGCGGGGGAGATAGCCGAGCGCCTCGGCATTACTCCGGCGGCGCTGTCATATCACCTGCGGCTGCTCAAAAAGGCGGATATGGTCATTGAGTACAAGGAGAAGAATTTCATCTACTATGAGCTGAATACCAGCGTGTTCGACGAGGTGCTTCTGTGGCTCGGGCAGTTCGGGGTGAGTCCCGGCACTCTGAAGGAGGGTGGACCTGATGAGTAATAGGATTTTGATGATCACTGCCGCACTGGCTGTTATATTCGCGGCGATAGCGATAACCGTGCTTCCGGATAACATACCAGTGCATTTCGGGCTTGACGGGAACGCGGACAGGATAGGATCAAAATATGAGGTGCTGTTTTTCGCTGTTATCGTCATCGTGTTCACTGTGGCTGGCATATTGATGCGCAGACGGGCTGAAAAGGCGGAGAAAGCGGGTACCGATGAGAGGGAGACTGCTCACGCCGCGGGTAACGCGAAAATATCCGGCACGGTCTGTGCCGCAATGAACGCGGTAATGGTCGGGTTAGAGGCAGTGTTCATCTGTATCGGTTACACGGGGCTTACGCAGATAAACGGCACAGAGGGGGAGCTGTACTGCTCGGCAACGGTCATACTTATGGGGCTGCTGTTCGCGGTGCTCGGGAATATAATGCCGAAAATGAAGATGAACGCTCTCATGGGACTGCGCACGACCTGGAGCATGAAGAACGATGAGGTCTGGGCGCGCTCACAGAGAATGGGCGGCACGGTGACATTCTTCGGCGGTGTCGCGGTAATACTCTCCGGTATCGTACTGCGCGGGTATCCGTCACTGGCGGCGATGGTGATAATATTTCTCGTGATGTTCGCGACCATGATAAAGGGCTCACATCAGATATATACAGACTGGGAAAGGGAGCGGAAATAATGGAGAACATACATTTCACAGATGAAGCGATAGCGGGACTTATAATACAGAGCGTACTGATGATGATACTTCCGGTAGTCCTGCTTATAGTATGGAAGGTAAAGACCCACGAGAAGATACTGCCCGTTATCGTCGGAGCGGTGACGTGGCTGCTGTTCGCGATAATACTGAAGCTCGCGCCCGCGTATCTCCTGCTTTACGCGGACAATCCCGCGGCAAAAACGATAAGCGGGAATGTGTGGTACACATCTGTACTCGCGGGAGTGCTTGCGGGAGTGTTCGAGGAAACGGGACGGTTCGTCGCGTTTAAGACTGTGCTGAAAAAGTACAGCGAACGCCGCACCTCTCTCTCCTACGGTATCGGTCACGGCGGCTTCGAGAGCGTCTATGTCGGTTTCCAGATGTTCTCTATGGCTTTGACCGGGATAATGATAAATATGGGCATGGGCGACCAACTCACAAACGGAGTCAATGAAGCTCAGACAGCCACTATGATCTCGCAGCTCACACAATATTCGCAGCTTACATTCGGCGAATGTCTGCTCGGCGTTTTCGAGCGCATACCCGCGATAGCAGCACATATCGGCTTCTCGGTGCTGGTGTTCGCGGCGGCAAGGGAAAAGAAATACTTCCGGCTGTACCCTCTTGCGGTACTACTGCACGCTTTAACGGACTTCTCGATAGTGTTCTATCAAGCGGGTATTTTACCGATTTGGGGAATAGAGGCAGTCATCACGGTATTTGCTGCTGGAATATGTTACCTCGCGTATCGTATATATAAGAAGCTGTAAAAGAAAAATCCCGCCTGCGTTAATTTTTGCAGGCGGGATTTTTTATCTTTTAACCGATTTTCGGCAGTGTCGCGAAGCTCTTTTCAAGCTCTTCATCGGTGGGGATATAGTCGGTCATGGTGCCGTCGTTGAACTTCTGATAAGCGACCATGTCGAAGTAACCCGTGCCGGTCAGACCGAAGAGAATGGTCTCCTCCTCGCCTGTCTGCTTGCAGCGGAGTGCCTCGTTTATCGCGACGCGGATAGCGTGGCTGCTCTCGGGAGCGGGGAGAATGCCCTCGACACGCGCGAACTGCTGTGCGGCAGCAAACACGCTGGTCTGCTCAACGGATACAGCTTCCATGAGCTTCTGATCGTACAGCTCGGAAAGCGTACTGCTCATGCCGTGGTAGCGGAGACCGCCCGCGTGGTTCGCGGAGGGGATAAAGCCGCTGCCGAGAGTGTACATCTTCGCGAGCGGGCATACCTTTCCGGTGTCGCAGAAATCGTAGGCGTACTTGCCGCGTGTGAAGCTGGGGCAGCTCGCGGGCTCAACCGCGATTATTCTGTAATCCGCCTCGCCGCGCAGCTTCTCACCCATGAACGGGGCAATAAGTCCGCCGAGGTTGGAGCCGCCGCCGGCACAGCCGATGATGACATCGGGCTTCACGCCTATCTTCTTGAACGCGGCGTGAGTTTCGAGACCGATAATGGACTGGTGCAGGAGCACCTGATTGAGCACGGAGCCGAGAACATAGCGATAGCCCTCTGTGCTCACAGCGACCTCTACCGCCTCGGAGATGGCGCAGCCGAGGCTTCCGGTGGTGCCGGGGTGCTCGGCGAGTATCTTCCTGCCGACCTCTGTGGTGTCAGACGGAGAAGGTGTGACCTCCGCGCCGTAGGTCCTCATGACCTCACGGCGGAAGGGCTTCTGCTCATAGGAGACCTTTACCATATATACCTTGCAGTCAAGTCCGAGGTATGCGCACGCCATGGAGAGCGCTGTTCCCCACTGACCCGCGCCGGTCTCGGTGGTGACACCCTTGAGTCCCTGCTTCTTGGCGTAGTATGCCTGCGCTATGGCGCTGTTGAGCTTATGGGAGCCGGAGGTGTTGTTGCCCTCGAACTTGTAGTATATCTTCGCGGGAGTGTCGAGAGCCTTCTCGAGACAATACGCTCTTACCAGCGGAGAGGGACGGTACATTCTATAGAAGTCCTGTATCTCCCGCGGAATGTCGATATAAGGTGTGTCGTTGTCCAGCTCCTGCTTTACGAGCTCCTCGCAGAACACGCCGGAGAGCTCCTCCGCGGTCATGGGCTTGCCGGTGCCGGGGTTGAGGAGAGGTGCGGGCTTCTGCTTCATGTCCGCGCGCACGTTGTACCACTGTGTGGGCATTTCCTCCTCGGTGAGGTAGGTCTTGTAGGGAATTTTGTCTGCCATTTTCGTTATCCTTTCTTGTATGGGTTGAAATTTAATTATAAACTTTTCCGATAGCTTCCACGACCTGCGGAACATACCATTTCAGGTTCGCGCGGTCAAGAAGCCCGAAGCGCTCGCCGCTCCCGTAGTAGGAATTATTGTCCCACCACACGCACGGCACTCCGTATTCCTTCGCCTTTTCGAGATAGTAGGTCACCCACTTCACGTTCTCATCGTCTGTGCGCGTCTCATATATCGGGACGCTCTTGCTCTGGGAGCCGTACTCGGTGATGATGACCGGGATATCCTTGCTGAGGAAGTAGCTGTCTATCGTGGTGAACAGATTGTCTATATCGCCCGCCACATACTCTGTGAACTCGTAGGTCTCCCACTCGCTCATGGGGTGGAAGGTGTAGTTGTAGGGGGTGTACGCGTGCAGCGACACCAGCACTCTGTCATCGTCCGGCACCTCCAGCGCCTTCAGGGTGGAATCCACCACCGCCGCCGCGAAGGTAGTTATCAGCAGGGCTCGCTTTGAGTTATTGCCGCCGGTCGCTCTCACAGTGTCCACAAACTTCTTGTTAAGAACATTGAGAGCTTCTCTGCCGTCCTTGGTGCCGCCGTTCCACTCATTCGCGCCGCCCTCTATCCTCGGCTCGTTCAGGCCCTCGAACAGCAGGTGGTCGCCGTAGCCCTCGAAGCTTTCCGCTATCTGCGTCCACAGCGCCTCGAAGCGCGGCATGAAGCTGTCGAGCTCCTTTGTCGCGGGCTTTATCCAGCCCGTTTCGTGGTGGGTATTCAGTATGACATACATACCGTTGTCAAAAGCGTAGTCCACTATCTCGTGTACTCTAGCGAGCCAGTCCTCATCTATCTTATACCCGTTTTCGTCGTCGATATGCTGATCCCATGTGGTGGGTATGCGGATAACGTCGAAGCCCGCGTCGTACACCATGTCTATCATTTCTCTGGTGGTGACGGGATTTCCCCACGAGGTCTCGCCGCCGGGAGCATCCATTGTGTTCCCGAGGTTCCAGCCCGTGTGCATCTCCGCTATCAGCTCCTTCAGCGGGATATCACGCATCTCACCGTGATCGACGCTTACCGCCGTCTCCTCCGCCGCGGTCGTTTCCGACGTGGTGGTCGTATCCGCGAGCGCGGGAGTGTTTCCGCAGCTGCACAGCAGGACAGAAGCGCATACGGCAAGCGCGGTTATTCTGAGTTTACGCTTCATGTTATCTCTCCTTATATGCTTTATGGTAGTAGTATAGCACATTATTGATATAATTTCAATATTTTTTTGTAATTTTTATCGAATCGGATATCAGCCGTTGACATATTCCACGCAGTATGCTAAAATTTTTTCAGAAAAGTGTGACGCGACACGTCTTTTTTCCGTCTGTAATATAAAGACAGCTTTCGGGAGGGAAAAATGAAGGACAAGGACATTATCGGGCTGTATTTCGCGCGGTCGGAGGACGCTCTTTCCGAGACCGACAGAAAATACGGCGGCTACTGCCGCACCCTGACATACAATATCCTCGGCAACCGTGAGGACAGCGAGGAATGCGTGAACGACACATATATGAGAGTATGGGAGCTTATCCCGCCGGAAACGCCCGCAAAGCTCGGCGCGTTCGTCGCGCGTATCGCGCGCAATCTTGCCATGGATATGCTCGACAGGTTTGCCGCGGCGAAACGCGGAGGGCATTCCCACACCCTCGCTTATGAGGAGATATCGGAGTGCGTACCGTCGAATGTGAGCGTGGAGGACGCGGCGGACGAGCATGAGCTCGCGGGGCTGATAGAGCGGTTCGTGACTTCCCTGCCGCGCGAAAAGCGTATTATTTTTATGAAACGCTATTACCATTTCTGCACCGTCTCGGAAATAGCCGAGCAGATGCTGATGAGCGAAAGCAAGGTAAAGATGACGCTCAGCCGCACCCGCGCGAAGCTGAAGGATTATCTCGAAAAGGAGGGAATAAAGCTGTGAGGACACCGGAAGACAAGCTGCTCCGCGCAATTGGGAGCATACAGGACGAAAAGCTCATAACCTCAACCATGCCGAAGCAGCGGCGTTCCCTGTTCGGGACAGAGCGCCACAGGCTCTCCTTTGTCACCGTGGAGCACGAAACCGTGAGCAAGGCGTACTATATCAGACGCGCCGTCATCGGAATTGCAGCCGCTGCTCTCGTGATAACGGGCGCGGTCATGCTGTGGCGGTATATCCGCTATGACTATGTTGACCCCGACAGAACGGACTTCCGCGGCGCTGCGTACAGCGACTATGAAGACCTGCCCGTGCTCCCGGAGAACGGCGAGGACGACGGCACCGGTCGGGACAATGTGCTGCTGCTCACAATAGAGAGCGGAGACGGCGACTCGGGGCTTGAATACCGCGTGGAGCTGCTCGCGGACAATGTGTATCAGATATCTGAGGACGACCCGTATATGCTGATATGTGACCCTTACGCTGTAGTCACCGATATGAACACGGGGAACGAGATAGGAACGATGTACTTCTTCCCCGGAGACCCGCTGCCAATTATGCCCGCGAAGGGCGTTAAGTACGACAACGGCGGAAGGAGCATGGACTGGCTACGGGCAAGCGTGGAATTCATGTACGATGAAAACGGCACCCATCCCCTGTTCATCACACAGTACGCCGCGAAGACAGGCGGAATGTACACCACATTCTATGGGATAAACTCCGACGGTGAATTGCAGATATTCACCAACCTGAATATCGACAAGTCCATTCTCTCCGAGGGCAACACCGTGGGTATGGAGCTTTCGGGTACGAACACCATAATAGCGAATTATTATATAGACCTCAAGCGGGAGATCACCTTCGGGTTCGACTTCGAGAACATCTTCATTTACGCCTACAAGGGTACCCAGCCTCCCGAGAAGCCCGAAGAGCCTCACGACCCCGTGGCGGGACCCTCGGAGCTGCACGAGAACAGCACCGTCACCGCTCTGCCGGTGCAGGAGAAATTCCTCTCCGACAGACTGCCCGCCGCCGGCGAGGGTGACGCACTTGATATGCTCGTCTGCGCGAACGGAACGGTGTATGAGTACATCAGCTACGGGCGGTTCTCATACGACAGAGCGCTCAAAGAGGCGCGGGATTCCTCATACAGCCGCGAGGACACTATCACCGAGCTGATAAACGGTATTAAGGCGGTATCCGACAGTGACGGAGCGCTGCAAACGGAATACCTCACCCTGCTGCAAAAAGCGGAGGTGCGCGGCTACTTCGATAACGAGCCGATAACTGACACCGACTTCTACTACATCGGCGACAACTATATGATCTCCGTTGACAATGACGGCCGGGGGAACGGCGCGCGTTTCTTGCAGAGGCTTGACGGAAAGTACGCATGGAGCGCCCGGGCGCTGAACATCAGAAAAGCGCTGGAGCTGCTGTGGGAGAAAGCCGCTGAGCAGCCCGACACCTACGGGGATATGAGTATCGTGTTCGTCACGACCATGATGTACGGCGAGGACTATGACTTCGGCCTCGAGGTGATAGTGCGCGAAGGCACCTACGAGCTCGCCGCATACCTTTCCGATAACATCGGGAATATGGAGCACATCTCCGTGATCACACCCGAGGAGGAGCGTGCGGCATATATGCCCATAGGCAATATCAATACCGACGCGCACGGTAATGAGACTGCCGTTGACTCCTACAACTGGTACGGTCACAGCTTCCTCGCGTGTGACAACAAAGCCTACCGGGAAATGTCGGTACACGTCATCACGGATCTTCAGAAATTCGCTGAGCTGAACAATATCGAGGAGCTGAAAAATATCGATCTCGCGGAGCTTACCGAGATCACCCCATACGAGGATATATTCGATCCCGTTCTTATGCCATACGACAAGCAGGGACACAAATTCTACTCATTCTACGGCGGCGGGCTCTGGTATATAATAGAAACTCTGCCCGATGAGAACGGCGGGATCGCGGGATATGAGGTATACCGGCAGGACGGACAGATGACGATAGTACGAAACGAAGCTCTGTGGTTCAGACTGCACCCCGTATATCACGAGAGCGGGGAGCAATATATCATTGACAGGCTCGACCTCGTGAACGTTACCTTTGATGACGGCGGAGACAGACCGATGCTGCGCATCACCCCGAAGCCGTTCTCTGCCTCGGAAAGCCTCCTGGAAAAAATAATCAAGCGCTTCGACTTCACGCCGTATTACTGGGAAATAGCACAGTAAAAACACAATGACCGTACATTCCTGTGCGGTCATTGATTTTTTCCGATAAATCTAATATAAAAAATGTAACTTTTCGACCCGCTCAAACGTATTACTATTGAAAGGACCTTTCAGAAAGAAAGAGAGGGGTATGATGACAGAGATCGAGCTTGAACGGTATGTAAGGCTGTTCAAGGAGAGCGTGTGGGCGACCGCGCTGTGCTGTGTGAAGAACGTCAGCGACGCGGACGACGTCACGCAGGACGTTTTCCTCGCGTTATATACCTACACCGGGGGCTTTGCGAGCGACGAGCACGTCAAGGCGTGGCTCCTGCGGTGCGCGATAAACAGGAGCAGAGACATACTGCGGTCACACTGGTACAGATTCTCCGAGCCGCTCTCCGCAGCCGAGGAGGTAGCAGCGCCCGGAAACGACCCCGGGGAGAGCCTCCTGCCCGAGATAATGAAGCTCGGGAAGAAGCTCCGCGTCACGCTGTATATGCACTACTACGAGGGCTATACGGTAAAGGAGATAGCTGATATGCTCGGGATAAAGGAGTCCGCGGTGAAGCTCCGGCTGGTGCGCGGGCGAAAGCAGCTCGGCGAGATACTGTCAGAGGAAAGAAAGGAAGGTCATGAAAATGGATTACAGAAAGATGTTTGACGATACCTTCTCCGGTCTTTATCAGAAATACCACTCTTACGACAATGACGCTATATGCGAAAAGGTGTTTGAAAGGGCTGATAAAATGGAGAAAGAGAAAAATAACGGAAACGTGCGGAGAATAGACGCGCGCGACCTGCCCACAGGCGATATGCCGAGTGAGAAGCGAAAGAGCCGTGCTCCCCTTGTGGCGGGGATATCGCTTACGGCAGCCGCGGCTCTCGGGATAACGGCGCTCGGGACTGGCTTCGTGAAGCTGCCGCAGTTCGTGCCGCTGTCCGAGGGCGGGAATGCCGCGTACCATGCGGAGCAGACTACCGCTGCCCCGGTATACGATGATATGAGCACGGAGCTGTCGGAAGAGAAGGAAAACGTGTTCGACCTCGGTGATGTTACAGTGAAGGTGCTGTGGTGGCAGTTCGACGGGATCAACTTCAGCATGGAGTATGACCTGATCTTCACAGGAAATACCGATGTGAAGAATTTCCCCGGCATAGACTACAACCGCGTATCCCCGATGTTCGGTGAGGGCTGGGCAAACGGCGATTACCACTCACTGATGTCCGACGATAATTCCTGCTCGGTGCACTTTGACGGAACGACAAAGTCGTTAATGACGGAGTGTGAATTCTGGTTCATGGACCTCGAGGACAGCTATGCGCGCTACGCGGGCGAAAAGGACAATAACGCCCCCTACCCTGCCGACGCGGATAAGCGTATCACAATGTACACCACGGACGGCAAGATGACCGGCGTGAAGTACGGCTATACCGACCCGGACGGCAGATTCGAGCTCGGAAAGACTACCGTAACCCATGACGCGGTAAGGATAGAATACCTCGATATCAGCGACCCCGATTACCTCAAGGCGCTGCAGGACTGCTACCTCGACGCGCTGTATAGCGAGGGCTATTTCGTAACGCTCGGCAAGGGCACCTTCACTCCGACAAACGCGGAAAAGACCGCGGGCATACTGGAATTTGACCCCCGTGAGGCTATCTACGACCTGAACGATGTGACGGCATTCGTGCCGCGCAGCATGGCTCTCCCGGACGGTAATGTCCTCGATTACGGCGATTGGCAGGTCGTCATCACCGACCTTGCCTTCGACGGGCTGAAGCTGGATATGACATATACGGTACGCCAAAAATTCAATTCACATCCGAATTCCCCCGATACCTCCTATGGATTTGAGTTCAGCGAAGACGTGAGTGTTGCCGACTGGCAGCAGGGAACCGAAACAGTGTTCCGGGAGGAGAATTCCTGCATAAGAAAAGGTGAAAAGATAAGCTATATCATGCCCGAGCCCGTTTATTCGCTCGACCTTGCTTATCTCTGGTGCAGTTCAGAGATAGACCTTCCCGAAAATCTCGAGGAGCGCAGAGAGCTTATCGAGCAGAACCCCCACCTCACCGTGGAAGTCACGAACAAGTACCCCGCTATCACCGCCGAAATGGCTGTGCCGAAGGGTACTCTCATAACCCAGCCGAACGGCGCGGAAGCTCCGCTCGAGCAAATATACATCGGTGACGGCATAATCGAGTGCGTTTATACCGACACAGAGGAAGGCATTTTCGGTGGCGACTTTGAGGCTCCCGTGGCGGAGATGACCGTGGAAATGGTTGACGGACGAGTGCTCACACCGAGCGCGGAGTTACCGCTTGATATGTACAAGGGCACAGAGCTCGAACGCCTGGGTCTGACAAAACCTCACAGCACCAACTACCGCAACGGCGGCAAGGTGCAGGTGTACTACTTCTTCGATACCTCCACATGGCGCGGCAATATCCAGTGGGTGAAGCTGGGGGACACTGTAGTCATCGGCTCTGAGCTGCTGAGCCGTGAGGAAATGTTCGATCCCCTGCCCGACGCAATGGAGTGCGTTGTGCCGGAGGGGCTGACCTTCGATGAACTCTGCACCGTGTACAATGATATCAAGCTTCCTCTCGACTACGAGCCTACGGAACCCATAAACGGTGAGACTTCCGTAGTTATCGACTTCATTCATAACTTTGAGAGCGACAAGCATTACTACGACGGTTTGTTCCTCACTGTAAAGCCCGATGAGCTTACCGAGGAACAGATGTCGCTGCTGGGCGGGAGAATACACAAGGGCTCTTCCCTGTCCGAGGTAATGGATATCCTCGGCGGAACCTGCTTCTACGACGAAGCGGACAACTCCTACAGCTGGCGCTTCACAGACGGCGAGGGTCACAGCATTATGTACATAGACTTCCGCTTTGACGAGAATGACTGCATCACCCTCATGCCCGATATTCTGTATATCACTTCATAATATTTTATCCCGCTTCCCCCTTACGGAGTTTTCTGTAAGGGGGAAAATTTTGTTATTGCATTGTATGCCGAAAAATGTTATAATTTTTTTGAAAAAAGTGTAACCTCGGAGCGTTAACCGGTGTCTGTATAGGTGAAAGGGATAATTTGCCGGGCAAAAAACCTGAACAGGGAGTGGAAGAAAATGACGGACAATGAGATAATAGATAAATATTTCGCGCGTTCCGAGGACGCCATTTCGGAGACGGACAAGAAGTACGGCTCCTACTGTAGAGGGATAACATACAGCATTCTCGGCAGCAGAGAGGACAGCGAGGAATGTGTGAACGATACATACCTGAAGGTGTGGAATACCATACCCCCGCAGCGCCCGAAGAAATTCGGAGCGTTCCTGTCAGCGATAGCGCGGAATATCGCGCTGAACAGAAGGAGGGGACACACTACAATGAAACGGGGCGGAGGAAACGCAGAGGTCATCTATGACGAGATAGCGGAGTGTATCGCGGACGATACCACGGTGGAGCAGGAATTCGACGACAGGGAGCTTGTGCGGACGCTCAACGCATTTCTTGCCACTCTCGGCGCGGAAAAACAGAAGATGTTCATGAAACGCTATTACCATTTCCGCAGCGTCACGGAGATAGCGGAGGAAATGGGGATAAGCGAGGAGAAGGTCAAGACCACGCTGCACAGGATACGTGAAAAGCTGAAAAAATATCTGGAAAAGGAGGGTATCGGGCTGTGAAGGATAAGAAGGACATATTACTGGACGCTATCGGAAAGGTCAACGAAAAGTATATAGAAAATTCCATGAGCAGCGATAAAGAGCCCTCCCTGCTCATAGATGACCTGATAACAGCGCAGCAGGGCGGCGCATATGAGGTGAAGCCCGTGCCGAAGCCGGAAAAGAAGAAGTTTCCAGTGCACATGGCGGTGCTGTCGGGGCTTGCTGCGGCGCTGATGATAACCGCGGCGGCACTCGTGATAAACAAGCTCGGCGCGGGAAAGATAGAGACCGGAGGAAATGCCACCGGTACCGGCACGACACCTTCCGAAGCCGTAACTCCCGCGGTCACTTCCACCTACGACCTCGGGAAAGACACAAATTCCTATTACCTGCAGGATAAGTACCCCGAATACTTTGAGTGCTCGACATTCAAGGGGCTGGAGGTATACCCGTCGAAGGACCCGTCCGGGTTCTGGAAATTCCGTCTCATGAGCGGCACCGACAGGTATAAGGAGCACGACGAGATACTTGCTCAGCCGGAGATAAGCACGGAATCCATGCGGACGATACTCGACTGGTACAGGAAGAAGGAGCCCGATGTAGCCGTGTTCGTCATGGAATTCGAGTATGTTCTCTCGCAGGAAGATGTCACGGAGATAGAACGGCTGCTCGGTATATCGGACACGCAGCCGGCGGAGACTTTGCCGTACCCGTCCTATATCGTAGGGGAAATGCAGAGCGAGGGTGTCGGGACACTGAAAGACTACGACGAATATGATGAACAGGGTATCATTCCTTACTACGACCCCGGTGACGAAGTGCACACACGGCTGGACTGGGCGTATTTCAAAAAGCTGTCCGTACCCTACGGTGACGCCAGCCTCGACATCTATCTGATCGGCAAGTACCTGATGAAGGACAGGGACGACCCGGACATTATGTATGGCTCCCTCAATGTAGTGATACCGGAACCGGGCGGTACAAGGATATATTCTGACATTCCCGTGAACCGTCACCCGGATATCGATATAGGCGATAATAATGGTCACCTGTATATCCACTCCTTCCGCGCAGACAGGCTCGACGATTACTTCGGTCTGTACACCATCCGCAAAGATGACAAGGAATACCGCGTCATCAGGACAGCCTACGGCACCTATGGGGAGGGCTTCGACACGCGGTTCTGGCTTATAGATGAGGACGCGGGACCCACGGACTCGATAGCTGCTCCGCTGGAAATCGTGTTTACCGGGACCACAGACGCCGTTGATACCGACGGCGGCGTTATGCTCTCCCATTCCCTCTTCTATCTTGAGAACCACCCCTTTGACCTTACAGACAGCATAAACGGAACTATGCTGTGCTTCGACTTCGTGAACCGCGAGGTCTTCATAGCGGCTCCCGATGCGTTGATAGACACTGAAACCTATTATGAAATCCCCGCCGAGGACGGTACTCCCGAGGACGTCCTCACCGTGGACGATCTCACAGTGATACCGAACTACAACGAGCTTGTCACGGCGACCTTCGAGATACAGACACAGTCAATTTACAGGCACGACCCGAATCCCGGAGAAAATCCGCCGTGGTACAGCCTTGCCGTCATAGGCGGTAACGTGTACTCTATGGAGACTTTTGATATAACGGCGGAAACATTCCTGAAAGAAACCGAGGATATGTATGTCGATAACGATTATTTCCGTCAGGTGATAAAGCAGTACTGCGAGGGGGACGCGCTCATTCCCGAAAAGCTTATATCCGGGAGGGCGATCGAGGTCACGGCTGCCGGGTTCCTCGACAATGAGCCGCTGCGCGGGACATACTACTACCTCAACGAGAATTATGTTCTCAGCACATACGACAGCGGCAAATCATTCAGAGTTTATAAGCTCGACGCAACGCATACCAAGTTCCGTAAGATCATCGAACTGCTTTGGGACAGACACAGGAGCACAAACACACCTTATGATGAAACACGCTATTTCCCGCACGTTATGGCAGTAATGACAAAGGATTTCGATACCGACGAGGAATATCTGAAAATAATCAACGACGGTAAGCTTGACAAAATAAAGTCGGCTATAACAGAGGAAGTCCCCGGAGCGGAGGGGCTGTACAGGCTCGTTACACCGGAGCAGGAAAAGGCAGACTGGCTCCCTGTGACAGAACTCAGAGACCTCGGGGAGGGCGCGCTTGCTTACGAGAACACCTCACAGGTCGATATATACAATGTAGCCTTTGACTGCGGCGTATATTCCGGCACGGAGACATACAACCTCTTCACCGAATACGACACGATAGCCGACAGACTGAAGGAGCTAGGCGCGGGCGACGCTGCGGAAAAATTCCGTAAGGAGGCAAGAACCGCGGCGTCAAACGGTTTCAGCTTTGAGACGCTCACCGCCTACGACAGCATTCTCGACTATGTGAAGCTCGGGAACCGGTGGAGCATCTACTGGAAGATAACCGACGATATTATTATCGAATATATCCTCAATGCCAACGGAGAACCCTACCCGGACGGCTCTTTGGTAAGAATACTCACAAAGGAGCCGCAGCTCACAGCGGTGCGCAATATCGTAACCTATTTCAGGGACAGGCGCGAGACGACCATGTACCACAACGATACAGGCGGCGAGGTCTATTACAAGATAGACAGTATATATGTGATATGGGATAAGCTGAAAACTCCCGGCTCCACCGAGCCGAACGCGAAATTCCTTGTTCTCACCGACAGAGAGGAATACGCCGACTATATCCGCGAATACGCGCAGTATAACCAGATCGATATTCCCGAGGACAGACTGACGATCACCAGCAATCCTATTGACCTCGGAGATATTCCCACATACGACCCGTTCTGATACAGAAAAAAGCAGTTCCGGAAAACCCGGGACTGCTTTTCGTTTACAGGAATTTCTTCAAGCCGTCGGCGTACTTTTCTTCCTCGCTGAGCAGGGTCTCGGCATTGCGGACGGTGTCCTGCGAGGCGTTTCTGCTGTGGTTCACCGAACGTGCGATATCCACTATGCCCATGTTCGTGCCGTTGTACATCAGCTCCGCTATATTGCCCGCGGTATGGTCGCGCATAGTTTTCATGGATATGCCCATTGCCGCCATTGCAGACTGCATAGCGGGGACGGGCTGCGGGGTGTGACCCTCCTTAGCGAGGGTGTTCTTCACGTCGATACAGCTGCGGGCGTAGTGCTTCATCTGCCGCTTCAGATAATCGTTCAGCTCTGCGTCCGCGCTTTTCGCCACTACCTGCTTCGTGCAGTCGTATGCCATTCGGCTGTTCTTGTATATGGTGTTGAGAATTTCGATATCATTCTTTCCAAGCATTTTTATCAGTCCTTTCGTTGATATTATGTGCAAAAAATCTTTTTTTATGTTATAATGAAAAAAATGCAACACTTTTCCTTTCCGAATCGTATTATAAGTGAAAAGCGCTTTTCCGACAACACAGAAAAGGGGGTGAGCCGATGACGGAGGACGAGCTTGAACGGTATGTGAGAATGTACTACAAGGCGGTATGCACGGCGGCGTTCTGCTGCCTGAAAAATGCCGCGGACGCGGACGACGTGGCACAGGAGGTGTTCTTAAAGCTCTACACGGGCGGGAACAGCTTTGTAAGCGATGAGCACGCGAAGGCATGGCTGCTGCGATGCGCGATAAACAGGAGCGCGGACGTGCTCAAGTCGCACTGGTACAGATATTCGCTTCCGCTGGAGAGCGCTGCGGACAAGCAGTGCTCGGACAGCTACGGCGGTGAGGACGGCGAGATACTCGCGCTGCTCGGAAAGCTGCGCCCGAAGATACGCATAGCGATGTATATGCATTACTGCGAGGGATATACGGTGGAGGAGCTTGCGAAGATACTCGGGATAAGCGGCTCCTCGGTGCGGTCAAGGCTCATGCGGGGACGTGAACAGCTCCGTGCACTTCTTACAGACAAGGAGAGAGAAGAAAATGGATATCAAGGAAATATTTGACAGAGCATATTCGGACGCATACGAAAAATACCCCTTTTCCGACACACAGACAGCAATGTCAAAGATACTGGGAAAGGCGGAAAAAATGAAAAACGAAAATGTAACAAGACTGGACGCGAGGGAGCTTCCCACAGGCGGGACTGCACACAAGGGCAGCCGTGCTCCGCTGATAGGCGGGATAGCTGCGGGAATTGCCGCGGCTCTCGGCATAGGCTTCTTCGCGGGGAACGCTTACGGCGGCGGGATAGAATTCACACCGCTGAAGGAGGGCGGCGGTGCCGCGTACTCGGCTGCCGAGGATATCGTGACGGAGGCGGTCACCGAGGATATCACCGAAACCGTCCCCGAGGAGGAGACTGCGGGCGGTATCACCGCAAAGCTATCTGCGGTCACCGACAGCGGCAAGTTCAACTATAACTTTGCCTTTGACAAAATGACGGAAGTTACGTTCACACTGGACGAAGAGACCAAAAAGCTGAAATATAAAGCACATATCGAGGAAATGATATTCACCGGGACACAGATAATACTGCGGTATAGGGATCCCGCGCTCACCCCGGACAATACGGAGCTTGTGAATGCCGCCGCCACCGCGCCTGTTGAGCTTGAGATGTGGGAGGGAGACTCCGTTTTCGCCGAGGTCACCGATTCGGGATTCAGTATTGACGGGGACTTCATTGTAATTGCAGACCTGCCGGAGCATATCAGTATCTCCGATGTGCGCAACATCTCCGTCGGACTTGTGCGTATCTGGGGCGAGGCGATAGACGAGTTCATCAGACACATGACAATTTTGGATATCCGTTCCTCCGACCTCTATACGAAGGCTGACGAGTGGTTCAGCTGCGACGGCTACCGGGTACACATCACAGGTTATACATTTGACGGTATAAATCTGCGGCTCGCGTATGACATACTGCTCGACGAGGACAGCGGGTATATCTCGACGGACTTCATCGGTGCGTTTGATGACGAGCGTGACTCTATACTGCCGCTGAGCGAGAGCATTGACGAAGAGAATGTCGGTATCCTGTCCGGCGGTGTGTTGCATCAGCCCGAGGAAACATACAGACTGTCCACAGTGTGGAATTTCCACCGCTATGAGCCAGCGGACGAAATAACCGTTACTCTTACGGCATTCCCGCTGACACGCGGAGCAAATCACCCGCAGATACCGGGCGAAGCTTTCACCTTCACCGCTTATGTACCGGAGGACGCGGATATCCGTACTATCATACCTGATAATTCCACAGTCCCCGATTCCCTCGGCAACCTCTACCCTGTCGATATCATCAGGTTCTCCGAGAGGGAATTTTCCGCGGTCATCTCCGAGATACCCTATACTGATTTCTCGTATGAGCCTGCGAACACTGTTTTCCGTGACCTCGGCGGTCTCGACATAAAGCTCGTGTTCGCGGACGGCTCCGAGATGACATTAACGAGCAGCTATAACTCACTCGGTCAGCCGGTCGCAAGCGGCAGGACTTTCATTCACTGCGCACTGCCGGAAAGCATATCCCCCGATGACGTGACGGAGATATGGTTCAACGATAGCAGGATAGTATAACAAAAACTCCCCCTCACGGGGGAGTTTTTTTACTTTTCCGTGCCGCCCCACTCGACAAGAGTGAAGCCGTTTCTTTCATAATGCGAAAGTTCCTGCGCGGGGATATCCACAAGCTCACCGCTCGGGGTGAACGTCATGAACACGCGTATCTGCGTGTCGGGCGAAGGAGATACGGACAGCGGGACGGACGCGGCATAATCCGCGGTGTGGAGGGTGATGATGTTGTAGGGATTGTCCTGCATACGCGGGAGCCAGTAGATAATGAACTCGTTCGCCTCGCGGGGAGTGAGCCCGATGTAAAGCAGCTTCTCGCGGAGGAATGCGGCTGTGTCCTTCCCCGCAACGCAGAAGCCCTCGCCGCTGGTCATGACGTCCCTGCTCTGCCCTTCCCAGTAGAGACAGTAGTACTCGTCGCCGTTCGCGTCGTACAGTGTGCCGTCGGGCATTGCCGTCACATTCCAGCCGTCGTTGTACTCCGGATATGTGCAGGTAAGCTCGCCGCCGTAGGGGAAGTTCACCTTCACGGAGACTTCCGTCTGCTCCTCGGGATAGAGATAGATGACAGGCTTTTCCTTCGCGCCCTCGTAAGACAGTCCGTAGAATTTCTCAAACTCCGCTTCTTCCGAGCTCGTAAAGAACACATTCAGCAGGTCATAAGGAAACTGCGCGGAGGGAGCGTAGTAATGTCCGAAGCGGTTCGCGTCCCAGTCGGCGCCATTCCAGAAATTCTGCTTCGGGTCGAGGCTTACGCGCCGTATCTGCCTGAAATCGTCGTTCAGATTTTCCCACAGCATATAGTACACGCTGTAGTCGGAATCGCCCATTACCGAATAGCCGAGGGAATTGTCACTTACCCACTTGTAGTAGGTCTCCGTCCTGCCCATAAGCGGATTGTACGCCTCGTAAGGCTCAACGACTATCTTTTCACCGCGATAGTAACAGTCGTATTGATCGTAATACCCGTACTCATTGACCTCGCCGGTACCTCTCTGTTCGGTGATGCGGTTTATTTTCAGCTGTCCGTCCTTTACCGTGAGGAAGTCGTGCTCTTTGAAATTCATCAGGTGCCAGCCGTGCTCGTTTGTCGGAATGTAGGTACATTCATCAAGCCAGAAGGAGCCGTAGTCGCCCGTCTCCGTCTCCCCTATCAGCTCCATTGCCGAGCCGTTATAGCGGAATATGCGGAGTGTCGCGGTGGCGTCGGGGCCTTCCATATATCTCGGCTCGCCGTCAAGGGCAAGGACTTCGGGAGTGCCGTCGAAATCGAGATCAACAAGCTCGAAGGATATCGTATTTTCCGTTATCATCTCGTCCTTCGCTGCCAACATTGCCGCCGCAATTCCCGCCTGCTCCTCCGGTACCGGGAGAGTGTCTCCGTCGATCACCGCGTCGGTGTCGTCGGTTATCTTCTCTATCGACATTATGCTGCCGTTTAACAGTGCGCCGTTGTTGTTATCGTAGGTGAAGGATAAGTCCATTAGCGCGACCTTAGCGTAGATGAAATCCTCGCTCTGGAAACCCTTGAAAAGCTCTTTATTGTCTATGTAGCTCACGCGGACAGGATAACCGTGCACCGTGTCTGCGTAGAATTCCTTTCCGTTCACGGTAAACTTCATCTTCTCCGGGTCTGTCTCCAACATCGGAAGGCGCAGTTCCTTCATGAACGCGGGGTCGATTATCACCTCATAATAATCGTAGTCGTCGTAGTATTTCAGCGTGGTATCCTTCGCACGGCGGACAAAGGCGTTCACCACAAAGAAATCATCGTAGCACGCTGTCTTGTAGCCGTACTTCACCTCATCGGCATACACATGCTCGTTATCGACTCCCGTAACGTGTATGGAGGTGGGTATCATTTCAAATACGCCGGTGCTGTCGGAGCCGTAGGGAAATGCTTCTGCCGAGGAAGCGACCTGCTCTCTGAACCTGTCATCGCACTCCGCGGACATTGCCCCGCCGGAACAGCGCGCTTTTGCATGGAAGCGGTTGCCGTTTGACGAATAGCTCTTCCACTCGCCGTCAAAATATACATACCCGTCGTTGTCGGGAGCTTCTCCCTCCATAAAACACCAGTCCTCGTCCTCCATATTCAGCCAATCGCGGTTCTCGACCTCAATCGGCTTACGAATGAACTGATTGTACGGGAGTGTCCTGATGTTGGTCACGAGCCCGTTGTCGTCCGCGAGCTGGGAGGGCTTTGCGTCCTCTTCACCGTCGAGAGCCTCTGCGACCGCGCCGGTCGTTGTAGTCACCTGCTTAGTTTTTGCGGGCGGCTCGGCATCGACCAGCAGGGGCGCGGACTCGGTATCGGGGGCGGCGGTATTCGCACCGTTCGCACAGCCCGACAGGAGCAATGCGGCGCAGAGTGACAAGCATAGAATCTTATTCCTTTTCATTTTCAATTTCCTCCGATTTTATTTTTCTATATATATAAACGCAATAAGCTCCTATTACGTTACGCTCATTTTAACACTTTCTCTGTTTTGCACAAAAAATATAGCAGAGACAGCCCCGATTTATCACGAAGTAATTAAAAGTCTTTGGAAGGAGGGGGGTTGGGGGAGGGGAACCTTTCTTCAGAAAGGTTCCCTCCCCCAAGAACTCGAGCGTAAGCGACCCGAGCGCGCCAGCGCTGTCTCGAGCGTCAGCGACCTTATCGCCGCGAGGCGACGGTACGCAGATACTCAGCCAGCTCCAGCGCCATTTCCTCCTGCTCGGTGATGCGGGGATGACCGTCGGTGGCGGTGCCTGCGCGGGTAAAACGGAAGCGGGTGACATCGGGGTCGGCAAGCTCGGCGGTGAGCTCGTCGAGGATATACTCCCATTTGCGCTCGTGCTTGAGAACTGTGGTGATTATCACGAATTTTGCGGTCTTATAGCGGGATTTGAGGTCGAGAAGTATCTCCTTGTACTTTGCCTTCCACTTCTCCGTGTATTCTTTGTCGAATACCGCGTGGGGGTTGGGGTTGGCATCGTTCTGCCCTATGGCTATGACCACAATGTCGGGAGTGTAGCTGCTGAATTCCCATGGGGTAAGACCCTGCGGAGCGTAGGGGACATAGCTGAGCTTGTCGTATGTTGTTTCAAGCCCCGTCAATGTTTCTATTGCGGGTCCGTAGAAGTAGCCCGTGTGGTCGAGGAGCGCAAGACCGCCCTGGGAATTGTTGTGGAACTCGGCATTCAGCTTGCGCGCCGCCGAGAAGGTGTAGCTGAAATAGCTGTTGTCGTACTGTCCGCCGTGGTTTTCGGGGTCGCACATTCCCTCATAGTATACCGCCTCGGTCACTTCACCCGCGGAAACGCTGTCACCGAAATACTCGAGCTTCATATCATACCTGTGGTTCTCCGGCTTCACTTCGTCACATTCCGCGCCGAGGAACCTGAAATAATGCGCCGCAGCCTGACGCTTGAATATCATGCAGCTGTGCATGGTATCGGCAAGCCCTTCCGCAAGCACTATTTCCTGCACCTGCCCTTCCTTCGTGAGCTCTATCTTCCGCTGTACCCCGTCGATAAGCGCCCCTATCCACATTCTGTCACTCATCGGGATATTCTCTGCCTTTATTTTCAGTGATGTACCGCCGAATGTGAAACGGATATTGCTGCCCGGATAAATGAGAAGCGGTGCCTTCGGGTCTGTGAAATCTATCCTGCCCATGTAGGCAAAGGCTTCGTTGTCTGCTGTGAATACTGCCATAAAAATTTTTCCTCCGTAATAATATGATGATTTTATCTTGACAAAAGCTTAGTTTTATCGTACAATATATAGTGTATGTTTTTGAAAGGAGGGACAAGATATGCTCACACGCAGACAGAAAAACTCGCTGCGCGGATTTACCGCCGCGCTGTCGTGCAGCGCGCTTCTTGCCGCCTTCCTGTTCTTCACGAATATCTCGAACGCCTCGGACGCCGAGCCTGTGGTGTTCTCCGATATACTTGAGGGCGCTGTGGCGTACAACGACGGAAACGATATGCCCACCGACCTCGAAGCGGAGCCTGAGCTTACCGCGACTATGTTCGCGGAAGAGCTCGCGACCTTTACTCTGCGTCTGTCGCCCGATTATACATACTCCGAGGAGCTCACTGTACACAAGCCCTCTCCCGAGGATACGCCCATTGATATAGATGGGCTGTTCGCGGATACCACCACCGGCGCCGATGATACTGCCGTCTCCGAAGCGGAAACTCATACCACCACCACGGCGGCAGTCACCTCCACTGCCCGCAGACAGTCGGACAGCAGCGGCAATGGGCTGCTCTCGAACGAGGTGCAGGAGCGTATGCCCGAGGATACCTCAGTGCAGACCTCCGCGGAGCTGTACGCTACCTACTCGCAGCAGCAGTATCAGGGCTCCGTCCGCGGTACCGGTACACAGCCCTCCGTTACCGTAACCGAGGCTCCCGGCATCACGATCACCGCGACACTGACCACAACAGCGACTCCCGCGACTACCACGACATCGGCGACTACGCGGGCAGCTACGACTACATCGGCTGCAACGACCACCGCGGCTCCCGCTACGACAACTACGACCACTACGGCGGCGCCTGTGACCACAACTACCACTCGCGCGACCACGACCACAACGACCACCACGACCACCGCGGCAACTACAACAACGACCCGTGCGACCACGACGACAACAACACGCGCGACTACTACTACGACTCCCGAAACCTCCGCCACCACAACTGCAACGACCTCCGCGACTACCACCGCAACAGTCGCTCCCGAAACTACGGAAACGCATACCGAAAAGACCGCGTTCACGAATGTCGGCGGCGGTACCTTCTCCGATGACTCGACCATTTACCTCACGATGTTCACCCTTGTAAATCAGGCAAGGCTCGCGGCAGGGCTGAATGAGCTGTGGTACTCCGCCAAAGTGCATGAGGTCTGCGAGGTGCGCACGCAGGAGCTCACTTACTACTACTCCCACACCCGTCCCGACGGCTCAAGATTCAGCACAGCGTTCAAGGACGCGGGCATCTCATACTCTCTCTGCGGCGAGAACATCGCCTACGGACGGAATATGTTCTCCACACCCGAGGAGGTCTTCCGCGCTTGGATGGATTCGCCCTCCCACAGAGAAAACATACTCAACCCCGACTTTGAATGCGTGGCGTTCGGTCTGAGCGTGCTGAAGGTCGGGAACGATACCTACTACTACTGGTCTCAGGAATTCGCGACGTTCTCCTGAGCGGCAGCTTCTTCTGCGCCGGTATCCGCGGCTTTCGCGGAGCCGGTGCTTTCTTTTGCCGCGAGGCAATAATTGTACGCAAAGCCGAGTATCATAAAGAAGTAGGGGGCGGTGTAAAATTTCGGGTTTCCGAAGAAAGCTGAAACACAGTAACCGAACGCCGCAGCAAGGCACATCAGCGTCAGCCCGTCCAGCTTCTTACGATTGAACAGACCCCGCAGGAATACCGCCACAAGCCCCGCAATATAGCAGCAGGCGGCGGGTATGCCGAAAAACAGCGCGTACTGGAGATACTCGTTATGAGGGTGGATACCAGTGGTGGAGCGCTCTAACAGTATGTCCGCCCACCCCTCGAGACCCTGACCGAATATCGGGCTCTCCATTATACCCTCGGCAGCGGTGCGCCACAGCGTCCAGCGCACACTACCCGCAAGACCCGCGTTCTCGTCATTGTTGACTATGCTTACGGTGTCCTGTCCGAGTGCCGCGAAATTCTGTCCCATGCTTCCCGCCCATGTGGGAAGAAATATCGAAGCAAGCAGCAGTACAGCGGCGGGAATAAGTAACAGTAAGGGAAATTTTCTGAAAATAATGATATTCACGATAATGAGGAACACAAACCCGAACCATATCGCAAGATAGCTGCCGAAGGTGTCGTTCAGTACCATGGTGACACAATGTACAGCGGAGGAGACAAGTCCGAAGATCTTCCAGCTCCGCTCCTTCTCATACAGCAGCATTCCCACGCTCAGAAGTGTCATCAGAGTGAGGTAGTAGCCGTAATGATTGGGGTTGCTCCATACTCCCGGGAAGCAGCCGTCCCATATCTGCGTGAGCCGGAAAGGTCTTAACGGGGCGATATAGCAGTCCACCAGCCCGAATGACGCTATGATAAAGGATATCAGCACATTGAAGTGTATTATCAGTCCCTTTATTTTCGGGGATCGTATCCTGCTACCGAGAAAGAAGTACACCGTAAAGAACATGATGTACATGATATGCGTTTCCGAGGAGTTTATCCCGAGATGATTGAAGGGGTCGTCAAAGAACGGTTTGCCCACAACGAGATAGGATATCAGCATCAACAGAAGAAATGCCGCGAACAGAAGAAACGGCTTGTTCCCGCTTATTATCGCGGAGGGCTTCTGCTTGTCCCTCACCGCTGTCGCGATACATACCAGCGCCGTTATCCCTGCGAAAAGGCAGAAAAGCACCCTCACAGGGTCGAGAAACTGCTGGAGCGTTGCGTAATTTTCCTCCGCAAATCTTAACACGAAAACGACGAGCGGTATCGTGGAAAGCACCAGCAGCGGCATCGCCGCGAGCCATTCCACCGTGTCGTCGTTCAGAAGCGCCCCGTAATTTATCTTCTTCGGCTCATATATTATCTCGGCTTTTTGTTTGCTCGTATCAGTCATGACAGCCTCCGTATTTTTTTGCATATTCAGTTAATTATATCATTATACAAACTGTTTGTCAAGAAATAATGCGACGCGCACAAATCTATTGACAATTCTGTGACGATGTGCTATAATATCCGTACACCGAGCGGAAGGCATTATTTCCCGACCGCAAGGATAATAACGGAAAATACACCGATGTCAAAGCAGCGGCTGAGACAGAAGGCACAGAATACGAGCATTTTGCGCCTTTGCGTGTTCCGGAAGGAACGCCGCACCGGCGCATTTTCTATGAAAAGAAGGAGAAACTATCATGAGAAAGACAACAACAAAGCTCACCGCGGCAATGACCGCAGTGCTGATGCTGCTCGGAGCGGGCTGCTCTAACGGCGGCACCGGAAGCGCTGAGACCACGACCACCGCTGCCTTGGAAACTACCACCACCACAACAACGGCAGCAGCCACCGAGACTGCCGAGACCACCACTACCGCGACCGAAGCAGTCACCGAGCCCGAGACCGAAGCTGATGACACGAGCAAGCCCGAGGCGCTTGCCGATCAGGTGAAGGTAGCCGCGCTCAAAGGTCCTACTGCCATGGGACTTGTATCGTTCATGAACGACAGCGACAACTCCGACGGCAGTATCTACGATTTCGAGATATACGCGGCTCCCGATGAGCTCACTCCCCTTATCATACAGGGCAAGGTGGACTTCGCCTGCATTCCCGCGAACCTCGCCGCCGTACTGTACAACAAGACCGAGGGCGAAGTGGAGGTGCTCGCGGTAAACACTCTCGGCGTGCTCTACATCGTTGAGAGCGGCTCCGAGGAGATACAGTCCATAGCCGACCTCAAGGGAAAGACCATTTACGCGAGCGGTCAGGGCTCCACTCCCGAATTCGCGCTCAATTACCTGCTCGAGCAGAACGGCATAAAGGACGACGTTACCATAGAATGGAAGGCTGAGCACGCCGAGTGCGTCACCGCCATAACCGAGAACGGCGGTATCGCGATGCTTCCCCAGCCCTTCGTCACCACAGCCATGATGAAGAACGAGGGTCTGCGCGTGGCGCTCGACCTCACAAAGGAATGGGATAAGCTCGATAACGGCAGCACCATGATAACAGGCGTTGTAGTCGGCAGGAAGGAATTCATCGACAGCTACCCCGGCACAGCAGATGATTTTCTCACAAACTATGAGCTGTCCGTGGATCACGTCAACTCCGACACCGAGGGCGCAGCCGCGCTCATAGGCAGCTATGACATAGTTCCCGAGGCTGTCGCGAAGAAGGCTCTCCCCGCCTGCAATATCACCTTCATCAAGGGTGAGGAAATGAGAAATAAGCTCTCCGGCTACCTCGAGGTACTTTACAATTCCCTCGCGTCCTCCGTCGGCGGCAAGCTTCCCGAGGAAGACTTCTACTACGTCGGGTGATCCCTGAAGCAATACAGTAATGCAATTCCCCGCAGACCGTGGAAGTTTGCGGGGAATTTTTAAACGGAGGTGAGCTGCTTGAAAAAGAAAATATTCACGGTCTGCGCAATAGTTTTCTGGCTCGTTGTCTGGCAGCTCGCCGCTATGGCTGTCGGCAAGTCCCTGCTGCTGGCTTCGCCTGTAGAGGTGATACAGCGGCTTTTTGAGCTTGTGCCTGACGAGGCATTCCTGCCGAGCGTACTGTTCACACTCGGGAGGATCATGCTCGGGTTCGCGCTCGGAACTGTGACCGGCGTTATCCTCGCGGTGCTCGGCGGGAAATTCGTGTTCTGCGAAAAGCTGTTTGCCCCGCTGATAACCGCGGTCAAGGCGGTGCCGGTGGCGTCGTTCACCATTCTCGCCCTGATATGGATAAGCTCCGCGAACCTGTCGGTGCTGATCACCTTCCTGATTTCCGTTCCTGTGGTGTATTCCAACGTGTTCGAGGGAATACACTCGCTTGACCCGAAGCTCACAGAAATGGGGAAGATATTCAGAGTACCGGTCATGCGACGTTTTTTCGGTATCTACCTGTCGCAGATAATGCCCTATTTCCGCTCCGCCGTGAAGCTGTCGGTGGGGCTGTGCTGGAAGTCGGGAGTCGCCGCCGAGGTGATCGGAACGCCCCGCGGCTCTATCGGGCAGATGCTCTATAACTCGAAGATATATCTCGAGACCGCCGACCTCTTCGCGTGGACGCTGGTCATCATCGTACTGAGCATCATCACGGAAAAGCTGGTGCTGCTTGTCATTGACCTGTGCGCAAAGCGGATAGAGAGACTGTAAGGGGGAACGGAGATATGCTGAAAGCAGAGAATATCATAAAAAGCTTCGGGGAGCTGACAGTCCTCGACGGTTTTTCACACGACTTTTCCGACGGGAGCTTCACCGTCATAATGGGAGCCTCGGGCTGCGGGAAGTCCACCCTACTGTCGATCCTCATGGGTACACTTGCCCCCGACAGCGGCACCGTCACCCGCGGCGGCACGCGGTACAGTGCCGTCTTTCAGGAGAACAGACTCTGTGAAAATCTGTCGGCGCTGTCCAACCTGCGGCTCGTCCTCGGAAAAAGCAAAAACCGCTTCGAGCTCATCAATGAGCTCGAAGCGGTCGGATTAGCGGACGCCGCCGATAAGCCCGTACGGAGCCTAAGCGGCGGCATGAAGCGCAGGCTCACGCTGCTGCGGGCGCTGCTGGCGGAGTATGATGTGCTGTTTCTTGACGAGCCGTTCAAGGGGCTCGACGAGGACACCAAGCAGACTGTTATGGCATACACAAAAGAGAAGACCGCCGGAAGGACGGTCATTCTCGTTACGCATGATAAGACGGAAGCTGAATATTTCGGCGGGAATACCCTTTTTCTTCAACAGTCACAAGGCTCTCAAGAAACTTGAGCTCCCGCTTTAAGTCACGGCGCACGTCCTTCTGCCAGAAGTACTCTCCGATAAAGAGTATCCTCTCGGTGCCGCGCTTATGGAGTATTGCCTGAATGAGCCGCTTCCTGGAGTATATCAGGCGGCTCGCTTCAATGACCTCACGCTGCAGCTCGGCGGGGGTCATTTTTTTCGGGTAATGCACGACCTTTCCGATACAACGCGACCAGTCCTCCCGGCTTATCAGCTCGTCCTTGTGGCTCTCATAGACGGGAGTACCGGGGACGAAGTACATCGACTGGATAAGCACGCCGCTTATGTTGTTCGCGATGACAAAATCGGCGAGCCTCTTCCCTATCCCCGGAGTGTGGTTGTCCGCGCCGAATATGAACAGTCCCCGCGTCCGGAGCCCGTGACGCTGGATATTGCGCACCGAACGGAGTATCTCCCCGTAGGTGCTTTTTTTGTGGTAATTCTCAAAGGACTCGTCCTCAAGGAACTCTATGCCCATGGCGAGCTCCTCGAAGCCCGCCCTTTTGAGAAGGTCAAGCATCTCATCGTCGAACCCCACCTCATAACGTGCCTGTATCGTGAAGGAGTACTTTATCCCGCTGTCGATTATAGCGTTCAGTGTCTCTATCGCCCACTGACGGTCGGCGAAGAAGTTGTCGTCCGTTATCCAGAGGATATTCAGCATTCTCTTCCCGAAGAACTCCACAGCCGCCTTGATATCCTCCACAACGTTCTCCGGCGAGCGTGTGCGCATTCTCCGCCCAAACGCCGCAACAAGCGAGCAGTAGTCGCAGTTGTGCGGACAACTCCGCGAGGCGTGCACCTGCGGCCAGAGCGTGCTGTGCCATGCCATTTTGCGGAAGCGGTACAGCAGATCTCTGTCCGGTACAACATCAAGCTTTGTCGGCGGTATCGGCTCACCGCAGACCACGACCTCGCCGTTCTTTTTGTATACTACCCCGGGGAGCTCCGGCACTTCTCCGCGCTCCAGCCTGCGCACAAACTCCGGCAGCATCTCGTCGCCCTCACCGCGGGTCACATAGTCGCAGTATTTTATTGTCTCCATGTAGTTCAGCGTCGCGTGCAATCCCCCGAACACTATCACCGCGGAGCTGTGCGCCCTTATCTTCTCCGCGAGCTCATAGCCGCGGTTGGCGCTGAAAGTGAATATGCTGATGAACACGATGTCCGCGTCATAGATATCGTCCCACTTTATCTTCGATATGGATTCGCTGTAGCACAGCACATCGTCCCACTCCCGCTTCAATATTGTGGCGAGTGTGATTATCCCGTTAGACGGAGTCCTGATATATTTGTCGTAGACATAGAGGTTTTTGAAGGACATACGGTACGGGAGATTTCCCGGTTCTATAAAGCGAATTTTCATTTTCACTCCCCCCTTTGCCTGAAATCATATCACACCCATTCCGAAAAATCAATACAAAACCCTTTACTTTGCTGTAAACAAGTGTTTACAATGGCGCCAAATGCGGTTTATCGGTTGATTTCCTTTATATCTGTGCGTCCGACAAGATAGTCTATTGATACATTATATATATCGGCAATTGCTATAAGTGTAGCCGTCGGTATATTATGCTCACCGTTTTCATAGTAACTGTAAGTTCGCTGACTGCAGTGAAGCTTTTCAGCTATCTGCATCTGACTGTAATCATTGTCTTCACGCAAATTTCTTATTCGCTCATACATTAATAGCTCAACCCTTTCCAATCACAAATAATTGCTTTTAGAATATATTATGCTATTTTTTTGGAAAAAGAGTTGACAATTAGAATAAATTGTGCTAATATAATATTAGAACGATTTGTTCTAATGAGGAGGTAAATTATGTTTTGTCCTAAATGCGGCACCCCCAATAACGATAACAGTACGTTTTGTGCAAAGTGTGGAGCAAGTCTGCAATCCACTTCAACACCTGTAAACAATATCGCCATAGTATTTTACATAATTTTCGTCGTTTTATTTGTCGGATTATTTTTCCCGGTCTTCAAGGCTGCTCAGCTTGATAGTGCGCTCGGTATCCTTTCTTCCTTCAGCCTTAACCTTACCGAATTCAACGCAAGCCTGTCTCCGATCAACATTATTGACGGATTTCGTGATGGGTCTGTGCTTTTCAATTTTGGTGGTGACAATTTATATACAGGGCTCGTTCTTATCTGCATATACATTTTCTTTATTATTTTTATAGCAGCAGGGGTGTTTTTCTTTGTAAGAGCTATCATAAAGCACAATGACAGTAAAAGTACAATAAAAAATACCGCGGCTGCGATCAGTTCACTTAGCCTCGTATATTATCTGTCGGTGAGGGCGGTAATGACATATAATGTATATATTTTTACCAAACAGGTATCTTCGCTGCTCAATAACGATATAGGTGACATTATATCAAGCTTTGCGCTCAATGTAACAGGACTTGATATACCGATTGTTGCAGTTTTTATGCTCATATTAGGTATGGTAACAATAATATGGGGTACTGTAACAGATAAAATAATATGAAGAAGGGGTCATAAAGTATGGCAAAAATACTTGAAATCAAGGAAAATGTTATCAGTATAGGAACTGACGACGGAAGTATAAAGGAGGTACGGGCTTCCGACCTTAACTTTGTTCCGCATATAGGGGACAAAATCGAAATATTTGAAACAGAGACAAAAACAATTATTTCGAAAATCGAAGAGATCAATAACACGGGTTATCAGATGCCTCCGGGCGGTATAAATATCAATATGAACAACAATCAGAATGTACAGCAGCCCGGTAATGTTTATGTTCCAGGGAATGCAACCAAAGCTGTAAGCAAAGTAGCATACTGTCTGTTATGTCTGTTTCTCGGAGGGATCGGCGTACATAAATTCTATGCCGGTAAAACAGGACAGGGATTGCTTTATTTGTTCTTCTGCTGGACATTCGTACCTTCGCTTATCGCCGTGGTTGATCTTATAATAGCTTTAACAAAACCTGCTGATTCGAACGGTATGATACTCGTCTGAATCATTCTCTTTGACTACGATACCGCCCGCCGTAATTATACGGTGGGCGGTATTGTTTTACATAAAACGAATATTTTTTTGCATAGCGTACAAAATATTGTGTAATCAATCAATTACGGAGAAATTATGACCACGATCTTCATTATCGGTACCCCCTCCGACCGGACGCTCGAGCACCTTATCCGCTCGGTGCTCTCACGCACCTACTCGGTCACATATATCCGCGGCAGCTCCTTCTCACAGCAGGGACAGGGCTATGAGCTTATCTGCTTCGACTGCGAAGCCCCTCTCATCACCGGCACGTCAGCCCCCATAGTCATAGCGAAGAACAACTCTCCGCTTCCCGACAAGCTCCCGCCCGACTGCACTGCCATTTTCAGCGCGGAGGACGAGCGCCAGCTCGCCGCAGTCCGCAAAAACGGAGTTTTTGCCGTGGACTGCGGCTTCTCCCCACGCTCCACAGTCTCCTTTTCCGGCAGCAGTGACAGCACCCTCGTCATCTCCCTCAACCGCTCCCTCACAGCGCTTTCCGGGCGCAGTATCCAGCCCCTCGAGCTTCCCGTCAGCCGTCAGGCTGACCCATACTCCCTTATGAGCTTCACAGCGCTCCGGCTCCTGCTCGACGACTTCGACAGCGAGCTCGGAGAGCTTATGTAGTAAAAACGCTTGTCGGAACAACCTTCCGGCAAGCGTCTTTCATTTATGCACTTACTTTGTTATGCTTCTTCAAAAACTCCACGAACTCCTCTTCCGGCAAGGGCTTCGAGAAATAGTACCCCTGAATGAAGTGGCAGCCGAACTCCTCGAGTGTATCGAGATGCTCCTTTGTCTCGACACCCTCGGCAACGAGCTCCTTGTCGATATCACGCATCATCTTGACCGTGTTGCGCATGATAGACAGCCCGTCCTCCGACTCCATATCGTCCACAAGGCTCTTGTCGAGCTTTATCATCTTGAGCGGCAGCCGTGAGACACGCTGCATATTCGAGTAGCCTGTTCCGAAATCGTCCAGCGAGAAGGTGTAGCCCATTGCCGAGAGCATCTCGAGATTGGTCTCCATGATGCCTGTGCCGATCTCGGCGCTCGTGGTCTCGGTGATCTCGAGGTTGACCTTGTCCGGGGTGACACCGTACTTGTCTCCGAGCACCGCAAGCTTCTCGGGAAGCTCCTCCTGCAGGCACTGCGCTACCGACAGGTTTATCTCGATATACTCCAGTCCCAGCTCGGAGAAGTCATTCTCCGAAATGAATCTGTGCACGTCCTCGAGCACGAAATCCCCTATCGGGAGTATAACGCCCTTGCGCTCCGCGGCGGGAATGAAAAGCGCGGGGGAAATAAAGCCGTAATCCTCGTCCGTCAGGCGGATAAGAGCCTCCGCTGACACGAACCTCCCTCGCTCGAAGGAGTAGATAGGCTGATAGTACATGCGGAACTTCTTCTCCGCTATGGCTCGGTTGAGTATCTGATCCATGTGGCTCATGATGCCGTAATCGCGGGAGGCTATAATATCCGAAGCCTTGTTGTACAGACTGCCCTCGGGTATCTGCGCGCTGAATTCCTGCCCCAGACGTATCAGCTCGTCGAAGTCGTTCAGATCATCGGGCACGGATATGCAGCATACCCTCGGTATAAGCCGCTCACCCGAGGTGACCTCCTTCTCCGAGCGGCGGGCTATGTCAGCATACATACGCTTCACGCAGTCCCCCACGTCGTAATTCATGTCCTCGATTATGACATAGATGTTCCCCGGGGCCTCGAAATAAATGTCAAAATACACCCTCTCACGGGTGAACAGCGTATCGAGCTGCCTGATTATGCTCGAGATATACGCCGTGTAGTTCTCCTCGCCGAGGTAGTTGTAAAGCTGACGGGCATTGATGAAGCTCACCGCCGCTATCTGAACGTGCCTTTTCATCTCCAGTATCTTCCGCAGGTCGGCACGGTACGCCCCCACGCTAAGAGACCCCACAGACGCGTCAGTGCGCTCCTCCGGGCGCAGCACGAACAGTATTATCAGTATGAACGCGAACGCTGTCGCCGCCATTTCCACAAGAAACTGCGGGTAGAAGTACTGGAATACCACCGATCCCACTATCAGCACCGACAGCGATACCAGCGACACAAGCTTCTCAAGCGTCATGTACCGCTTGTTCGAGAAGAAGTACGCTGTCGCGACGATAGCGTACAGCATGGTGATCGCGTATACTATCCATATCATCGAGCCTCTGCTGTAGCCGTCCTCCGCCGTCACCGTGAACACAGCCCCGGTGAATGGATTCGAGAGGAGCAGCAGCGCGATGATACCGTAAGGGGCTGCCACAATAAGCTGTTTTTTCAGCGAGCGCACCCTGTACCACGTTCCCGTCACAGCGAACGCGAAGAAGTAATACACCAGTATCGCCAGCGTCTGCGTCAGGAAGTAGAAATACATAGCCACGGAAGCCCCGAACACGCCCCACCCGTCTATCGGCAGATGACGGCATATCAGCTCCATTGCAAGGTCCGATACCGTCGTCACCGCCGACAGCACCAGCAGCATGATGAACAGTCTGTTCGTTATCCCCTGTGTCATCTTGCGGATAACGACCGTGAGAAGTATTATCAGAAATATGGGCAGAGCACAGATGTCAAAATACAGCACTGTCTGCACGGTCATCACCACCTTTTTTAAAAAACTTAATTTATTACGCTGTCTGTTCCGAATTCTTTTCTTTTATGAACGACACAAAACTCTCCGCGGGGAGAGGCTTTGAGAAATAGTAGCCCTGAATGAAGTCCACGCCCAGCCCCGAGAGCGTCTCGAGCTGCTCCGCGGTCTCAACGCCCTCGCAGACTATCTCCTTGTTGATGTCCTTCATCATGCTGACGGTATTGCGCATGACGGACATTCCCGAGCGGTTCTCCATATCATCGACAAGGGTCTTGTCTATCTTGATTATCTTGAGCGGGAGGCGCGAAATGCGCTGCATATTCGAGTAGCCCGTTCCGTAGTCATCAAGGGAGAAGCTGAAGCCGTTCTCCGAGAGGACACGGATATTCGTGTCGGTAGTACTGCCTATGTTCTCATAGGTGGTCTCGGTGATCTCGAGATTCACTCTCGCGGGGTTGACGTGGTACTTCTTCTCGAGCGCGAAGATCTTGTCGGCAAGGTCGCCCTGCACGCACTGCGCGACCGAGAGGTTGAGCTCCACATACTCCAACCCGAGACCGCGGAAATCCGTCTCGCTGATGAAGCGGAACACCGACTCCAGCACAAAGTCCCCGATAGCCACCATAAGCCCTCGCCGCTCGGCAGCGGGAATGAACTCCGCGGGAGAGATGAACCCGAACTCCTCGTCCTTCAGTCGGATAAGAGCCTCCGCTGACACAAAACGCTTCTCCTTCACCGAATATATCGGCTGGTAGTACATCTCGAACTTCTTGTTTGAGATAGCGCGGTTGAGGATAAGGTCCATATTGTTCTTGATGCGGAAGGTGGGAGACTCGATGATCTCCTTCGCGTGGGTGTAGAACTGGTCGAAGGGGATAATGCGGTGGAACTGCCGTCCTATGTTGATGATAGTCTCTGCGTCGCGTATATCATCGGGATATCGTATCTCGCAGAAGCGCGGTATTACCTTGGTGCCGAGGCTCTCTATTTCCTGAATGTCACCGATGACCTCGGCGTAGAGCTCGCGCACTCCCTTCTCGAAGTCGAAGCGATAGTTGTCGGAGAGAATGTAGATACGTCCGGGCTGCTCATAGTAGATGTCAGCCTCGAGGTCGTATTTATCGCAGATCCCCTTCAGATTTTCGGCGGCGCTGCGTATGAACTTGAAATAGCGCCTGTCGCCGAGATAACGCTGCATCTGGCGGGCGTTTATGAAACGAAGGACGACGATAGTTCCGCGGGTATCGGTGGAGGTGACCTTGAGCAGCTCGTTCTTGTAGGCGCGGAAATTAGGCAGCCCCGTCCCGTAGTCCATATAGTCCTCGGGGCGCATTACCAGCAGCACGACGTACAGCTCCGCAAGCGCCGTCATTATCATCTCTATCAGCAGTCTCGGGAACAGCATCTGTATTATCACCGCCGCCGCGTTCATTACATACATGCTGCCGAGGGAGAGCCACTTCGCGAAGGAGAACATCTTCCGCCTGCGGGCAAGGTATGTGACTCCCCACAGCGCGTACATCGCCGCGAGCGTGTAGAACACATACACTCCGGGACCCCGGCGGTAGCCCTCCTCGTTAGTCACGGTGAACACCACTCCGTTGAAGCAGTTCACTATCAGCAGCACCACAGATGCGGCATAGGGGGCGAATATTATTATCAGCTTGCTTTTGCGGGTCATCTGATATCCCATTCTCGTCTCCGCGAACAGGAACATCAGGTACATTATCGGCACAAGTATGTGGAACAGGTAATAGACCGTGCTCGCGATGAACACCAGCCCCACCTCGTAGTCGCTCATGGGGGCGTTCGCGCTCGCCATGCCGGTCATCAGGTCGCAGACTGCCGTCACCAGCGATACTACGAGAAGCGCGGTGAAGGCACGGTTCGACGGACCCGTTATCATCTTGCGGACGAATGTGGCGTACAGTATGATCGCGTATATCGGCACCGCGACCATATCGAGATAGAATATCCGGTCCATGTCCTCACCTCACTTTCTTAAAACTGCATACTCATACTATATTATAACACAAAAATGTTCTTTTTTTAACCCCTTTCCGTATATTTGTTAATTTTCTCCCTTTTTCACAAACTGTTCATATAGGTTTTGGTGATTTTTCCACATATACGTCAACAGCATATCTTGTTGCGGAGTTGATCCGAAAGTACAATATGTTGCGGTTAGCGGAGACTTGACAAACCGGAGACATTGTGATATTATAGTAGTCGGTAATTTTTGAATTATAAGAGAGGAGCATACAACAATATGAGTACAAAAACTATCCCCGTGACAGTGCTCGCGGGATTTCTCGGAGCGGGCAAGACTACCCTGCTCAACAACATTCTCCGCGACCCGCAGGGGCATAAGATCGCCGTTATCGTAAACGACATCGGCGAAATAAACATCGACGCGGAGCTCATCGCCAAGGGAGGCTTCGTAGACCAGAACACAAAGGCGTCCGAAAATGAGGTAATGGCACTCTCGAACGGCTGCATCTGCTGCACACTCCAGCCCGACCTCATAAAGCAGCTCACCACCCTGCTCGAGCGCAACCGCTGCGACTATATCCTCATCGAAGCCAGCGGTATCTGCGAGCCCCAGCCTATCGCCGAGACCATCGAGGCAGTCTCCCAGGGTCTCGCAGACTCAAAGGCTCCCGTGCAGTGCAGACTCGACAGCGTCATCACAGTCACCGACGCGTTCCGTCTCGCGGACGAGTTCGAGTGCGGCGAGCACTTCACCGACCATGACGAGGAGGAAGAAGAGGAGGACGAAGAAGAGGAAGATCTCGATTCCCTGCTCATTCAGCAGATAGAGTTCTGCAATATCGTCCTGCTCAACAAGACCGACCTTATCGACGCCGAACAGAAAAAGCAGATAACCGCCGTAGTAAAGGCGCTCAACCCCTCCGCGGAGATAATCGAGAGCGACCACTGCAAGGTGGATATCAGTTCTATCATCGACACCAACAAGTTCGACCTCGGAGAAGCATACCGTGCCGCGGGCTGGGCTAAGGCTATGGAGGAAGAGGAACATGCAGAGCGTGACGGTCATCATCACGACGATGATGATGACGACGATGACGACGACCACGACGAACACCACGGTCATCACCACCACCATGACCACGACCACCACGGCGAGGGCGAGGCTCTCGAATACGGCATAAATACCTGCGTCTTCAGCGAGGTTCGTCCCTTCTCCAGGGCAAAGTTCGAGGAAGTGATGCCCGAGCTCGGCAGGAAGATAATACGCTCGAAGGGCTTCGTGTGGTTCGCGGAGCAGCGCGACATCGTCTACATCTTCGAGCAGTGCGGCAAGCAGCTCACCCTTCAGCCCGCAAGCAAGTGGGTGGCGGCAATGCCCGAGCGCGACCGTAAGCAGGTGCTCCGTGACTACCCGGATATTGCGGAATCATGGGACGAGAAGTACGGCGACCGCCTGAACAGAGTGGTGTTCATCGGTCAGGGAATAAATGAGGACGAGATATACACGGCACTCAAAAAAGCGCTGACAGAATAAAAAATAACCCGTCATTTCCGTGGAAATGACGGGTTATTTTTAATATACAGCGTAATACGCGGCAATGTACCCCAGAATGCTGCCTATGCCGACGCATACCGAGAATGCGCAGCCGACGGTGCCGGCGACCGCCATGCCCTTCCCGAAGGAGGGCTCGTCGCTTTTCAGCACAATGACGCCGAATATAATGCCGACTATGCCGACAGCGAGCGCAAACCAGAACCAGGCGTCGATATACGCGGTCAGGATGCCGAGCATACCGCAGACAAACGCTGCCGCGGCTTTCATTTTATTTGGCATTTTGTTCTCCTTTCGGAAAGGGCGTGAACAGCATTATTCGAAGCTGTCCTCCTCGTCGCGGGTATTGAAGAGCTCAACGAGCTTCTCCATTTCCTCCTCCGTCATGGAAATACCCTTGCTCATTCTCGAGTGGTCGGGTGACCAGTCGCGTATGTCGAACTTTGCGGGGTTTTCGTTCCAGCTCACGAGGTTGAGCTCCCTCGTCCAGCCTCTTGCTCCTTCGGATATCACTCCGAGCTCCTTCACGATCTCAAATTTGATCTCTGCCATTGTCTTGTTTCCTTTCGTTTGTGTATATCATTTGTTCCGCTTTATGCGGATATATGAACAGATTTATTTCAGCGTCTCCGCGTCCACTATTTTGTCAAAGAGAGCCATGAACTTGGGAGGAACGGGCTTGTTGGTGTGGTGCTTGCCGAAGAACCAGAGACGGTACTTCACCTCGCCGCGCTTGCGGTCAAGATAGACGCCCACGGTGTCGGTCGCGGAAACCTTCTCGTTCAGGAATTCCGCTATAGTGACGGGCGGCTCGTAGGACACGATGTAGTCCACCTCGTTCCCGACCTCCGCGAGACGCGCGTCGGCAGCCGAGAGCTCCTCCTCACCCGGCAGCTCATACCGCACCGCGGCTTCCTCGGAGCAGGGCGCCTTCCCGCCGTTGTACTCCCCGGAGCCTCCGCCGAAAGCGAACACCCTCTTCCCGCCGATATCATACACATACCCGCGGATAAGGTGACGGAGATTGCCGCTTATGGGACGGGTCAGCCCGCCGTGCCATTCCTCGGTATCATACTTTTCCAGCTCGTCGAAGTTCTCGTGCGCTCCCTCAACGAACAGAATGTCGTATTTGCGCTTCCCGAGCTTCTTCAGAAGCCGTTTTTCTCTGTCGGAGCCGTTCCATATCAGCCCGAGGTCGCCGCATACTATCAGCGTATCCCCTTTTTTCAGCTTTCGGAGCCGCTTGTCGGAAAACCTTCCGATGTCGCCGTGGACATCTCCCGTTATCAGTATCATAACGCTTTACCTTGCCTTTTGCAAGCCCTTTTGAAAAGTTTTTTCAAAAAATCGTCAAATTATTTGAAAAAGGGCTTTTATTTTTCGGAAAAATATGTTATAATAATGTATTATATATTCTTACGATGATATAAATGCTCTTTCTGTCTAATATTATATAACAAAAAGGTGGTTTTGTAAATATGCGAAACAGAAAAATTCGTCATATTTTTGTGTCGTTTCTGTTAGTTATTTCACTGATAGGCGGCGGATACGGAGGAATAGGCGCCGTCAAGGCTTCGGCGGCATTCACTCCCGACGTCGATCTGTACAGTGAAGCGTATTACATGATAAACCTCGACCTCGAAACGGTCATTGCCAAGAAAAACGAGAATGAAAGATGCTACCCCGCGTCGATCACAAAGCTGATGACTGCGATCGTCGCGTATGAGAACTGCTCCGACCTCGAGATGCACATGGACACGTCGTGGGAGTGCACGAATGAGTTCTGGGGAGACGACCCGAACAAGCAGGGTGCCGGTACCGCGGATATCGCTGTCGGGCAGACCGACCTCACCATGGACGACTGCCTGCACGCTCTGCTGATAAAATCGGCGTGCGAGGCTGCTAACATAATCGCCTACAACATCGGCAAGGGCGGTGAGACGGAGAGGATACCGAACTTCGTCGCTATGATGAACAAGAAGGCGAAGGAGATAGGCTGCACAGACACCCACTTCGGCAACGCCCACGGGCTCTGGCAGGAGGACAACTACTCCACACCCTATGACCTCTATCTGATAGCGAGATACTACTACGACAAGTTCCCCGAGCTGGTGGAGATGTCGAACACATACGAGTACATCATGCCCGCGAACAAGTACAATGCCGCTCCCTACGGCATCTACAACGTCGATTCGCTGATAAACAACGTCAGCAACAACCCCTACTACTACGAATACGCCACGGGACTCAAGACCGGAAGTATGGGCGACTACTACACAAAGGACGGCGACGGGAACTGGACGGTCTATCACGAGGGCTTCGCCAATATCGTGTCGGTAGCCTCGCAGAACGGCTTCAACTATATGCTCGTCACCTGCGGAGCTCCCTACCGCGACGAGGAGGGCAACCGCCTAAACGGACACTTCAAGGACTCGATAGCTCTGTATAAGTGGGCGTTCCGCACCTTCGATATAGTTCCCGTTATGAACGAGAACACCTTCATCACAAACGTCAAGGTGGATATGGGCGAGAACGCCGATGTGTCCATACTCAAGCCCGCGGGAGCGTTCTCGACCCTGCTGCCGAAGGACCTCGATACCTCGGTGATACAGCAGAAGATAACCATTACCGCGGAGAAGAACGAGAACGACGCTGTCGTTGCTCCTATCGAAAAGGGGCAGGTAATGGGCACCCTCGAGCTGCTGCTCGACGGCGAGAGCCTGTGGACGACCAATCTGATAGCCTCGCAGAGCATAGAGCTCTCGCAGTACGAATATACCACAAGAATGATAAACAGCATCTTCGGAAAGTGGTGGTTCAAGCTGTGTGTGGCTGTACTCGCTCTTTTCATAATCGCTGACATCGTGCTCAACGCGATACAGAAGGCGCGCATCGCGAGAGCCGAGGCGAGAAGAGCGAGAAAAGCAAAGATAAGCGAAAAATGGTAAGCGTCAGCATCATCGCTGTCGGGAAGCTCAAGGAGAAGTTCCTGATACAGGCTTACGGGGAGTACGAAAAGCGGCTCTCGGGGTTCTGCAGGCTGACGACGGAGGAGATAGAAGCTGCGTACCTGCCCGACGACCCGTCGGACGCGGAGATACAAAAGGCGCTCACCGCGGAGGCGGAGAAGATCCTCCGAAAAATACCCGCGGACAGCATGGTGATACCGATGTGCGTGGAGGGGAAGCAGCTCCCGAGCGAGAAATTCGCGCAGAAACTCTCGGACGGCATCGCGGAGGGGAAAAACACCTTCACCTTCATAATAGGCGGCTCCTACGGGCTGGCTGACGAGGTGAAGAAGCGCGGCGATCTGCGGCTGAGCATGTCGGAGATGACGTTTCCGCACAGGCTCGCGAGGATAATGCTCGCGGAGCAGATATACCGCGCGTTTACGATAATCAACAACAGAAAGTACCACAAATAAATGTACAAGGTTTATGTATACAAGGCAGCGCTGTTCGCGCTCGGAGCGGCGATGCTGACGCTGGGGATAATAATAGTGTCACAGCGGGAGATACTGATGACGCCGCTTGCGTACTTCGCGGGAGCGGTGCTCGCCATTCACGGCGCCAAAAACCTGTTCGAGTTCATCGCCCACGGCGGCAAGCTCGGGCAGAAGCGCAAGGAAGCAAAGCTCGTCACCGCGCTGGTGAACATAGGGCTGGCGGTGCTGATAACCACCATGCCGGAGCTGTCATTCATGCTGGCGGCGTATCTGCTGGCGGCGTACCTGCTGTTCAACGGAGCTTCTAAGCTCGCGGACTTCATCGTGGCTAAGCTCGACAGGCAGCCGGGGCATTACCTCGACCTGATCGCGTTCCTGTTCTACCTCGTGTTCGTTATACTGCTGTTCACGCAGGGACTGCGGAACGATATGTTCCTGATAATCTCGGGAGTTTACTGCATTCTGTTCGGGGCGGAGATGCTCTCCGATTTCGTGACGCTGATAGTACCGCAGAAGATAAAGAACGATATGAAGCGGCATATCCGCATTTCCCCGCCCGTCTTCATCTCCACCTTCATGCCCCTCGGCACACTGCGGTATGTCAACGAGTACATCTCCCTGAACGACGAGCCTCCCAGCTTCGTGGGCGATGACCGCTCCGACGGTTCGCCGCCCGATATGGAGATAATGGTGCATGTCTCTAACAACGGCTCCGGCAAGGTCGGACACCTCGACCTGTACATAGACGGCGAGGTCATCTCCTACGGCAACCACGACCACGCCTCCCACAGGCTCTTCGGAGTGTTCGGGGACGGTGTGATGTTCACCGCCGACAAGGAGACCTACCTTGAGTTCTCGGTCACCCACGACAGGCAGATAGTATTCTCCTACGGGCTGAGGCTGTCGGAGGAGCAGCTTGCCGAGGTGAGAGCGGAGGTGGCAAAGCTCAAGAGCGGCGCTGTGCCATGGCAGCCGCCCTATCAGGCAGCCTGCGAACAGAAGGGCGCGGGGAATGTAAAGCTGAGCGACTGCCACGACTATTGCAGCGAGCTCTGGAACGGCACCCACGCGAAATTCTTCAAGTTCACCGAGGGGAAGTTCAAGACCTACTCCATTCTCAGCACGAACTGCGTGCTCCTCACCGACAGCATCGTCGGCAAGGCGGGCACCGACATAGTGTGTATCAGCGGCATCGCGTCGCCGGGTATCTACTACGATTACCTCGAGCGGCTCTATATGACACAGAAAACAATGGTCATCTCAAAGACTGTATATGACAGAAAATCTATGAGGAGACTCAAGAAAAGAAAGGACGAATAAACAATGAGCGAAGTATATCTCGACGACCGCTTCAAGGGCGTAATGCTCGGACTTGCGTTAGGAGACGCTTTCGGCTATCCCATCGAGCTTATGGACTATGAAGCGATATGCGAAAGGTTTGAGAAATCGGGGTGTCTTGACCTTGCGGTGAGCAAGAGGACAGGCACAGCGCTGTTCACAGACGATACGCAGCTCTCGCTGTTCACGGCTGACGGACTTCTCTGGGCGCACAGCGCGGGAGCCGACGACGGGCAGGTGAACTACGAGGACTATATCTTCCTCGCGTATCAGGTATGGCTGTACACACAGACAAAGACCGTAGCGGGCAAGGAGTACGCGTGGCTTTTCGACCCCGTGCAGAATGCCTACAAGCTCCGTCTGCTGAAGGCGAAGGGGCTCTACAAGAAGCGCACCGCCGATACAAAGAACATAGACGCCCTCCTCAAGATACGCAATATGGCTTACGGAACTCCCGAGAGAAGGCTCAACGACAACAAGGACAACGGCGCCGTAAAGCGCTCGGCACCTATCGGACTGTACTTCTACAATGACACCCGCAAGGCATTTGACATGGGCTGCAGAGCAGCGGCTATCACCCACGGCAATCCTGTCGGATATATCGCGGGAGGCTGCTATGCCGCGCTCGTAGCGGAGATAGTCAGCGGCGCGGAGATAGAGGACGCGGTCAACACGGTCATAAAGCTGCTCGACAGCGTAGCGGACGGCGAGGTCCTCAAAAAGACCATGCAGTACGCGCTCGACCTTACCAAAAATGAGGAGATCACCCCTATGGATGCTATCAAGAAAATGGGGTACGGCTTCGAGGCTTACGAGGCGCTCGCTATCGCGGTTTACTGCGCAGTGCTGCACTACGACAGCCCCAGACACGCTATCCAGCTCGCCGCAAACCACGACGGCGCGAGCGATACCTGCGCTTCCATGACGGCTGCGCTCCTCGGCGCGTATTTCGGTGTGCAGGGCTTCCCCAAGAAGTGGGTCGAGAAGCTCCAGTATAAAAACCTCATATCCGCCCTCGCCGATAAGCTCCTTAAGGTCGTGTATAACAGCGATAACGACAGCGAAGAAGAGGAAGAAGAAGAGTAAGTCTCTTCCCTTGAACCGCTGTGCGGCTGTGCAGGCACTCTCCCCGCTCGGCAGACCCCCGGGGCGGGTTGAGGAGAGCTCCAGCGAGAATAACGTGAAGCACTGCGCTCTGCGGAGCTTCGAACGACCCCGCCCCGGGGGCGGCACTCTTTGCTTACTTTCTGCTGCTGCAGGCAGAAAGTAAGTCGCCTCGCGGGCAGAACGCCCCAAATAGAAGAAGTTTTTCCGCGGGCGAAATAAAACAAATTCACGCTATAGACAAAACAGAAAAAGAATTGTAGAACAACAAACAACAAACAGCGAAAAACAAAAGAAAGGTGTGATATCGGTATGCTTTATACAATTGAATATCTGACGGAGAAGATAAAGGAGAGCGAGAAACCCTACGATCTCGCAAAGATCACCGCGGCATACGAAACTGCCAATGAAGCGCACGCGGGCGTAAAACGCAGCTCGGGTGAGCCGTATATCACTCACCCGATAGCTGTTGCCTGTATACTGCTGGAATTCTGTATGGACACCGACACTATATGCGCCGCATTGCTGCATGATGTGGTGGAGGATACCGACGTTTCCCTCGAAACGCTGCGAAGAAAGTTCGGAGACGATGTCGCGAACCTCGTGGACGGCGTTACCAAGATAGGTCAGGTGCCGCTGAACAACACCAAGGAGGAACAGCAGGCGGAGAATACCCGCAAGATACTCATCGCGATGTCGAAGGATATCCGCGTCATCATCATCAAGCTCGCGGACAGACTGCACAATATGCGCACCATAATGTACCGCCCGCCGGAAAAACAACGCAAGAAGGCTCTCGAGACCATGAACTTCTACGCGCCTATCGCGCATCGCCTCGGTATGAGCGCCGTCAAGGAGGAAATGGAGGATATCTCCATACGCATTCTCGACCCCTACGGCTCGAAATCCATCGAGGACCTGCTCAACCAGCATAAGGAACAGCGCGATACCTTCATCGACGTGATAAAGGAGCGTATCCGTGAGCGTATCACCGATATCCAGCCTCCCCCCACCATTGAGGGACGCGTGAAGAGCGTCTATTCCATTTATAAGAAGGTATTCATAAACGGCAAAAGCTTTGACGAGATATATGATATATACGCAGTCAGAGTAATTGTATCGACAGTAATTGAATGTTATAATGTGCTCGGTATAATCCACGATATCTTCAAGCCTATTCCCTTCCGCTTCAAGGACTATATCGCAACACCAAAGCCCAACCGCTACCAGTCGCTTCATACAACAGTCATCGGTCGGGAGGGTATTCCCTTCGAGGTGCAGATACGCACCTACGAGATGCACAATACCGCACAGTACGGTATCGCCGCCCACTGGAAGTACAAGGCAGGCATAAGCGGCACAGTCTCGGGCGAGAAGCGCTTCGACTGGATACGCCACATTATCGAGCAGCAGCAGGACACCGACGATATCGAGCAGATCGCCGACGCTATCAAGGTAGACCTCTCCCCCGACGATGTGTATGTGTTCACGCCGAAGGGCGATGTTATAAACCTCCCCGCGGGCTCGACGGTCATCGACTTCGCTTACGCGATACACACGCAGGTCGGCAACCACATGACAGGCGCGAAGGTCGGCGGGAAAATGATACGCTTCGACTACCGTCTCCAGACAGGTGATATCGTTGAAGTCATCACCTCCGAAAACGCGCGTCCCAACCGCAACTGGCTCGACATAGCCAAGACAAACGAGGCGCGCACAAAGATACGCTCGTGGTTCAAACGGGAGTGCCGTGAGGAGAACGTGCAGGAGGGCATGGCGTCCATTGAGAGCGAGTTCCGCCGCAACAAGATGATACCCGAGCCGGAGTTTATACTTGAGCTCGCAAAGATGCAGCATTTCGACAATGTGGAGGACTTCTACGCGGCGATAGGCTACGGCGGCGTCATCCTCTCGAAGATAATGCAGCGCGCCAAGGATATGTACAGTCAGCGTCACGGCGACCGCGATACCGAGGATCCCTACGCTGTCAACTACACCGGACGGCGCAGAAAGAGCGGCGTTATCGTGGACGGTATGGAGAACTGCCTCGTGAAGTTCGCCAAGTGCTGCAATCCCCTCCCGGGAGACGATATCATTGGGTTCATCACACGCGGGTACGGCGTTTCCGTCCATAAGCGGGACTGCATGAACGTGATAAATTCACCCGCGTCCGAGAAGGAGCGCTGGATAAACGCCGCGTGGGCGTCCGCGGACGAGAACACCGACAGCTACAACGCCACTATCGACATCATCGCGGAGGACAGAACTGCCCTCATAGCGGACGTTACCTCGGTGATAGCAGCCAGCAGGATACCGATACGGCACTGCACCGCCCATAACCTCAAGAACGGCAACGGAAATATCATCGTTACCGTGGAGGTAGCAAGCGTAGAGCAGCTCACGAACCTCATCTCACGCATAAGCAAGATAACCGGCGTCATAAGCGCCGAAAGAACCGGCATAATCTGACATTAACGGAGGAACTTTACCATGACTCTTCAGGAATCGGGCGAGATGTATCTTGAGACAATTCTCATACTCTCCGAAAAGAAAAAGGATGTACGCTCAATAGATATCTGCGACGAAATGGGCTTCTCAAAGCCCAGCATAAGCCGCGCGATGCACCTGCTAAAGGACGGCGGCTACCTCGATATCGACGAGAACGGATACATCACCCTCACAGACCTCGGAAAAGAGATAGCCGAGAAGATATACGAACGCCACAGAGTACTCACCGCCCTGTTCGTGAACATTGGTGTGGACGAGGACACTGCCTCCGAGGACGCCTGCCGCATCGAGCACGTTATCAGCGACAAGACCTTCCAGGCTATCAAGAAGCACATGAAAAAGCACAAGCTCGACAAGTAACCAGCAAAACGCCCTTTGCAGCGTCAGGGGGCGTTTTGTCCGTGAAATGAGAAAAATTCTCTCAAAATCTATTGATTATCGGCAGAAAATATAGTATAATAAAGAATAGTGTCTATTACAGAGGAAAGACAGAAAAGGACGTAAGTTTATGCAGAAAAAACACAGAGTTGACGGTATATCACTCTCGATAGTGATACTGAATATACTGATAGCGCTGACGGTCATCGTGCTAATAGTGCTTATCTACCTGTATATGACAGGCAAGCTCGAGCCTACGGACGTGGCAAATATGGATCAGCAGGACACACCCGTCGCGCAGATAACCACCACCGCGGTAACCACCGGCGAGGCTATCGAAATGGAGACCGAGCCCGTCACCGAGGAGGAGCCGGAGGAAACAGAGGAGTTCATCGTGACCGAGACCACCGAGGAGACCGAGCCCGACCCCGATGAGACTGTAGTGGCAATGGAGAACGACGACTACGACCCCGAATTCTTCGCTGACGACCTGTTCATCGGAGACTCCATTTACACGGGACTGGTCAACTACGGCTATTTCGACTCTGACCACGTCTTTGCGCAGATAGGTCTCAACCCCGAATCCGCCCGCACCAATTCCTACGACGGCTATACCTCCATATCCAAGGCGGAGGAGCTGCAGCCGAAGCGTATATTCATAATGCTCGGCTCGAACGGTCTCGCGTACATGGGCAACACCTATATGTCCGAGCAGATGGCTATGCTCGTGAGAGAGCTCCGCGCGGTATGCCCCGACAGCTACATCTACGTCGTATCCATACCGCCCGTAACAAAGGTGCATGACTCCGCGGGTCAGGAGACTATGGTCATGGTCAACGGCTACAACAAGCTTCTGAAGGGTATGTGCGAGGACGAGGGCGTGGTATATCTCGACCTGTGCTCGCAGCTCGAGGACTCCTCGGGATACTTCTCAGCGACCTACGCGGAGGCTGACGGAATGCACTTTCTCGGCACCGCCTACAAGCACATGCTGAGCTACTTCCAGAAATCGATACAGATATAAATCACACAGACAGGAACAAAAAGAAAGGAACCAAAGAAAATGAAAAAGAGAATTTATGCAGCTGTCCTTATTGCCGCACTGGTATGCGGCGCGTCCGCCTGCGACGGCGGCAGTAAGCCCGCAGAGACTGCCGCGACCGCGGGTGAGGCGGCAGTTCAGAACGTAAGCGCCACCGCCTCCGAGATAACGGCGGCAGTGCTTGAGAGCGTGCCGATAAACTCCGCGTTCGAGAAGAGCTTTGACAGCCTCCCGGACTATTTCGACGGTCTCGATACTGCCACGCTCATCGACCAGTCCTACTATATGTGCGCTTCGGGAGCATACCCGGACGAGATAGCGGTATTCAGGTTCGGTAACTCCGAGGACGCAGCTGCCGCTGTCCCCGCTGTCAACGACAGGCTGGAATACCAGAAAAAGACCTACAAGGACTACACTCCCGAGGAATACTACAAGCTCGAGGGCGCGATAGTGTCGCAGAGCGGCGAATGGGTGTACTACATCGTCACAAGCGACAACTCCGCCGCCGAGGGCATAATAAAGGGATATCTCGGATAAACAAAAGCGGGGCATACGGAGGACAAAATGGCAGGAGAATGTCTGGTGATAGCCGTGATACTCGGCGCTCTGAATATCGGATTTTTCCGTGCCGGGCGGAAAAACTGGGGACTGGCGGTGCTGCCGCTGGGGTTCGTTCCGTTCGTCACGGGTCTTGTGCTGTTTCTTTCCGAGAAGGTGTTCCATTACGAATACACCTTCATGCTCCCGATGATGCTTATTTTCGTCTCACTAATGGTATCCTGCATCTGGGTCGGAATGAGCAGCATAATATTGATAAAAACAAGGAAAATGCGCGCTATGTATCTCATCATGTCGGTGGGATTTATTTTCACGCTCTCGCTCATACTTCTTATTAATAACTACTACGCGCTGTTTGCGAATTAAAAGAGGACGGTTATGGAGAGTTTTGAATTTCTGAAGGATCTGGCGCTGATAATCGTGTCCGCGAAGGTACTGGGTCTGGTCGCACATAAGCTGAAGGCTCCGCAGGTCGTCGGAGAAATAATAGCGGGACTGATAATAGGTCCCTCGGCGCTCGGGTTAGTCGGACAGTCGGACTTTTTGTCGAGAATGGCTGAAATAGGTGTCATTCTGATAATGTTCGGCGCGGGTCTCGAGACAAATATGAAGGATCTGATGAAAACAGGTCCGAAAGCGCTGCTGGTGGCGCTGGTTGGAGTGTTCGTGCCGCTTGCCGGCGGTGCGCTCACATATATGCTGATATACGGCTTCTCCGAATGGGGGAGCGAGGGCTTCATGCGCGCCGTGTTCATCGGCACGATAATGACCGCCACCTCCGTCGGCATCACAGTGCAGACCCTGAAGGAGCTCGGACACCTGAAGGGACGCATAGGCACACTGATACTCAGCTCCGCGATAATCGACGATATCATAGGCATCATAGTGCTGACATTCGTCGTCGGGTTCAAGGACCCCGAGTCGGATCCGCTCGACGTTGTGGGAAGAACGGGACTGTTCCTGCTGTTCAGCGTGCTGGTCGGCATACTGTCGTACTATGTTTTCAAGTTCATTGACAAGCGCTATCCGCATAAGCGCAGGATACCCATTCTCGGACTCGCGCTGTGCATGATAATGGCGTACTCCGCCGAGAAATTCTTCGGCATTGCCGACATCACCGGCGCGTATGTGGCAGGGCTCATTCTCTGCAACCTCCGCGACTCGGAGTACATAGCGGAAAAAATGGACGTCAGCTCGTACATGATGTTCGGCCCCGTGTTCTTCGCGAGTATCGGACTGAAAACGCAGTTCGACGGATTTACCCCGGAGCTGCTGCTGTTCTCGGCGGCATTCGTGTTCACTGCGCTGATAACAAAGGTCATCGGCTGCGGGCTTACGGCAAAGCTGCTCGGCAACAATTTCAAGGACAGCCTTAAAGTCGGTGTGGGTATGATGACACGCGGCGAGGTCGCGCTGATAGTCTCGCAGAAGGGGCTGTCGGTGGGGCTGATGGAGCCGACGTACTTTACCTCCGTGATACTGATGATAATCGTATCCTCCATTTCCACGCCCATTATCCTCAAGCTGCTCTACCGCGGCGAGGACAAAGCCGATACACCAGCCCCCGCAGTGCAGACGACACAATGAACTCGCGGAATGTTGAAAAATATTGTACGAAAAAGCGAAATTTGACAGAACTATTGACTTGAGACCGCAAAAATGTTATCATACTACTATGGTAATTGATTAGCATAGTAGCACACTAAAGCATAAGCGGAAGGAATACAAATATGAAAAAATACGATCTGCTCACCCCCGAAGGAACCCGTGACCTCATATACGACGAATGCGCGGCTCTGCGGAGCGTCGGAGACAGACTGAGAGGGATATTCACCAGCCACGGCTATACAGAGGTGATAACCCCGGGACTGGAGTTCTTCGATGTGTTCAGCAACAGGTCGAGGCATTACTCGCAGGAGGAGCTGTACAAGCTCACCGACGGGAAGGGTCGGCTGGTGGTCATGCGCCCCGATTCCACGCTCCCGATAGCGAGACTGGTGGGGACAAGACTCTCGGGGTCTGCACTGCCCCTCAAATTCTTCTATAACCAGACCATTTACCGCGCAAACCCGAAGGAAAGCGGACGTGATGACGAATTCTACCAGAGCGGTATCGAGATAATCGGCGGCGAGACAATGCGCGCCGATATGGAGGCGCTGTCAGTTGCCGCGGAGGTAATGGAGTCCTTTGAGGCGGACGACTGGCGCTTCGAGATAGGCGACAGCGGCTTTTTCACGGAGCTGTCCGCGAAGCTTCCCCTATCCGAGAAGGAGCAGGACGAGCTGCGGGAATATATGCTCGGGAAGAACTACCCCGCCCTTGACAGTTTCCTCGCGAGGTTCGGCAGCAACAGGTACGCCGAAGCGATCGGAAAGCTTGCGAGACTGTTCGGCGGCAAGGAAGTGCTAGCCGAAGCCGCGGAGGTACTCCCCGATGAGGTGCAGCCCGCTCTCGCACGGCTCGTTAAGGTATACAACAACATCTCCGCTCTCGGCATCGGCGGCAGAGTCACCGCTGACCTCGGTATGGTCAGCAAGTCACAGGATTACTACACCGGTATTGTGTTCAGAGGGTATGTCTCGGGATACGGAATGCCCGTGCTCTCGGGCGGACGGTATGACAAGGTGCTCGCGGACTTCGGGGCAGATATACCCGCGACAGGCTTCGCGGTGAACGAGAATGCCGTTGCGAACGCGCTGCTCAAGCGCTCGGGCGGTATGCTGACTCCCCCGCCGGCTCTGCTCGTTTACTCCGACGATGAGCACATCACCGAGGCGCTCCGACATTGCCGCAAATCTATCGAGGCAGGACTTACCGTGGAATACGCCGACCTCTCCACCGAGGAGGAGGCTCGCGCTCTCGCCGTGAAGCGCGGCATAAAGCACATCGACACGGTCACCGCAGACGGCATAAAGCACACGGTGCTATAAGGAGGGCAGCAGAATGAGTGAAAATACAACTATCCGCATAGCTCTCACCAAAGGCAGACTGGAGAAGGATACTGTCGGACTTTTCGGGAAAATGGGCTTCGACACCACCGAGCTTGTCGAAAAGGGACGCCGCCTTATACTCAATATCCCCGGGCAGAACATTCAGGTAGTTCTCGCCAAAGCCGCCGATGTCATCACATACGTCGAGCTCGGCGCGTGCGATATGGGCGTGGTCGGCAAGGACACCATACTCGAGCACGGCGGGCAGTACTATGAGATAGCTGACCTCGGGTTCGGCAGGTGCCGCTTCGCGCTCGCGACGAAGGAGGGCTCCGATTTTTACGGAGGTGTAGGCGTCAAGACCGTCGCCACCAAGTACCCCGCAGTTACCCGCCATTTTTTCGAGAGCAAGCGCATGGACGTCGATATAGTAAAGATAGAGGGCTCCGTGGAGCTCGCGCCCCTGCTTAAAATAGCGGACGGTATCGTGGATATCGTCGAGACCGGTACCACCCTCAGGGAGAACGGTCTCGCGGTCATCGAGGACGTCGTTCCCATTTCCGCCCGCCTAATCGTAAATACCGTAAGTATGAAGCTCAAAAAAGAGCGTATAGAAGAGCTCTCGGCAGCTATGCTGTCAGCTCTTGAGCAGGGGGAAAGAGGAAGCGTGTGAGTAAAGCGCTCCCCACCCGAAAAACACTCGCAGAGCATATCGGCTGCGAGGCAGAAAATGTTAGCAAGCAGGATGTAACAGACGGAATTCGGATGCAACGCCACGCGTTGCCGCCCGCCGCGTAGGCGAAAAAACTCGAGCGCCAGCGATCAAAGCGCGTAAGCGCCGACTCGAGCGCCGGCGACCAAAGCTCGAACGATACAGCACAATAAGAAAGGACACAACAGACTATGATAGGAACAATATACGCAGACGGAAGCGAGAAGGAATTCCTGAAGGAAGTCGAGAAGCGAAGCGGTGAGATAAACGCCGATGTGGAAAAGACTGTCAGGGCTATACTCGCTGACGTGAAGGAAAACGGCGACAGTGCCGTTAAGCAGTACACCGCGAAATTCGACTGCCCGGACGTGAAATACTACCGGGTGCCGCAGGAAGTGATACAGGACGCGCTGACGGAGGCTGACAGGGAGTTTGTTGACTCGCTGCTCAACTGCATCGAAAAGATAACCGCGTTCCACGAGAGACAAAAGCAGAACGGCTATATGATGACCGACGAGACGGGCTGCATTCTCGGACAGAGGGTACGCGGACTGGATAAGGTCGGGCTGTATGTGCCGGGCGGTACGGCTGCATATCCGTCCTCGGTGCTGATGAACGCCATTCCCGCAAAGATAGCGGGCGTCGGGGAGATAGTTATGACAACTCCCCCGCTCAAGGACGGCACTCCCAACAAGGATATCCTCGTAGCGGCGGCGCTTTGCGGCGTGGACAGCATATTCATGTGCGGCGGCGCGCAGGCTGTGGCGGCTCTCGCATACGGCACCGAGGAGATACCGAAGGTATCAAAGATAGTGGGACCCGGAAATATATTCGTCGCGACAGCAAAGAAGCTGCTGTACGGCACCGTGGATATCGACATGATAGCGGGACCGAGTGAGATACTCGTCGTGGCGGACGACTCCGCAAACCCCAAGTACCTCGCCGCTGACCTCATGTCACAGGCAGAGCACGATAAGCTCGCAAGCGCGATACTCATTACCACGAGCGAACGCGTCGCAAAGGAAACGACTGCCGAGATAGAACGGCAGATGCAGTACCTTGAACGGAAGGATATAATCGACTACTCGCTGACTAACTACGGAAAGATAATCGTTACCAAAAATCTGTACGAGGCGTGTGACATCGCGAACGCCCTTGCGCCTGAGCACTGCGAGGTAGTGGCGGCAAACCCGCTGGAATACATCGGACGGATAGTGAACGTCGGGTCGCTGTTCCTCGGGGAATACGCTCCGGAGCCGCTGGGGGACTACTACGCGGGTCCGAACCACGTTCTCCCCACCTCGGGAACGGCAAGGTTCTTCTCGCCGCTCTCGGTGGACAGCTTCATCAAGAAGTCGAGCTACATCTACTACACCGCTGACGGACTCAATGCCGCCGCTGACGACATAATCCGCGTCGCGGAGCGTGAGAGGCTCACCGCACACGCAAATTCCATAAAAGTACGAATCGAGGATATACGCAAGTAAACCGCAGACAGGAAAGGAATTATTATGGCTGAATGGGAAAATAAAGTAAGAAAGGCTGTCCCCTATACACCGGGAGAGCAGCCGAAGGAGAAGGAAATCACAAAGCTCAATACCAACGAAAATCCCTATCCCCCCTCCCCCGCTGTCAAGGAGGCGCTGGAGGAGCTGAATTACAGGGATATGCGGCTCTACCCGGCTCCCGATGCCGCGGAGCTGGTCAGCGCGATCGCCGCGGAATACAAGGTGAAGCCCGAATCAGTATTCGTCGGCGTGGGGTCGGACGATGTGCTCTCGGTTGCTTTCCAGACCTTCTTCAACTCCGATAAGCCCGTGCTTTTCCCCGAGATCACCTATTCCTTCTACGACGTATGGGCGGACATATACAAGATACCCTATGAGGCTATCCCGCTCAACAACGACCTCACTATCGACCCCGAGGACTACACGCTCGAGAACGGCGGTATCGTAATCGCAAATCCGAATGCCCCCACAGGCATTTTCATGGGAATGGACGCTATCGAGAGCATCGTGAAGGCTAACCCGGGCTCAGTGGTCATCATCGACGAGGCGTACATCGACTTCGGCGGTGAGAGCTGTCTGCCCCTCATAAAGAAATACGACAACCTCCTTGTGGTGCAGACCTTCTCCAAATCCCGCAGCCTTGCGGGCATGAGGATAGGCTTCGCTATGGGAAATGCAGCGCTCATCAAGTACATGAACGACGTGAAGTTCTCCGTCAACTCCTACACCATGAGCAGAGCCGCTATCGCAGTAGGAGCCGCCGTGGTAAAGGACAGCGAATACTACAAGGGTACCTGCGCAAAGATAATCAAGACCCGTGAGCACGCAAAGAACGCACTCACGAGACTGGGATTTGAGTTCCCCGACTCGAAGGCGAACTTCATCTTCGCCAAACACAGTACCGTCGAGGCAAAGAAGCTGTTCGAGGAGCTCAAAAAGCGTAAGATATACGTCCGTTACTGGGACAAGCCAATTATAAGAGACTATCTGCGCATTACAGTCGGCACAAGCACAGATATGCAGAAGCTCACCGACGCGCTGACCGATATTCTGAAATAAGGTGACACTATGAACAGGACTGCCAAGATAACACGCAAGACAAAGGAGACCGATATCACCGTCGTTCTGAACCTCGACGGGAGCGGCATATACAACATCGACACGGGCATAGGCTTCTTCGACCACATGCTCACCGCGCTCTGCGTACATGGAGGCTTCGACCTCTCCGTAAGCTGTAAGGGCGACCTGAATGTGGACGGACATCACTCCGTCGAGGATACCGGCATAGTGCTCGGACAGGCATTTGCGCAGGCTCTCGGCGATAAGGCGGGGATAATGCGCTACGGCTCCGCTTTCATTCCCATGGACGAGGCGCTCGGCTTCTGCGCGCTCGACATCTCCGCACGTCCCTTCCTCGTGTTCAACGCTGAGTTCACGAATGAGCGGATAGGCGACTACGACGCCTGCCTCACAGAGGAATTCATGCGCGCCTTCGCCTTCAACGCGGGTATCACACTGCACCTGCGCTCGGAGTACGGCAAGAACGACCACCACATCACCGAGGCGCTCTTCAAGGCGCTCGCACACGCGCTCAAGGACGCCGTGGCTGTGAACAAGAGCGGAACCCCCCTCTCGACAAAAGGTAAACTGTAATGCTGGCTATAATTGATTACGGCGCGGGAAATCTGTTCAGCGTCAAGAACGCGCTCGACCACCTCGGCGCCGAAAACATCGTGACGAAAGACCCGGCAGAGCTTGAAAAGGCGGACAGGATAATACTTCCCGGAGTGGGAGCGTTCCCGGACGCTATGAGAATGCTCGGTGAGACGGGTCTCATCGGCACCATAAAGGAACAGGCACAGAAGAAGCCTCTGCTCGGTATCTGCCTCGGTATGCAGATGCTCTTTGACAGGAGCTTCGAGTTCGGCGAGACGGAGGGGCTCGGACTTATTCCGGGAACTGTTGAACTGATGACACCGCCCGACCTGCTCATTCCGCAGATAGGCTGGAACAGGCTGCTGTACAATGAGAAGTGCCGGATACTTGACGGACTGGGTGAGGAACCCTACGTCTACTTTGTGCACTCCTACGCCGCCCACTGCGACAGCAAGAATGTCGCGGCATACACCGACTACGGCGGAAATGTGCCCGCGTGTGTGTTCAGTGGGAATGTGTACGGCTGTCAGTTCCACCCCGAAAAGAGCGGGGAGATCGGGCTTCAGATACTGCGGAATTTCCTCGCGCTATGAAAGCATACAAGATAATACACATAACAGCGAACATTATTGCTTTTGGAACACTCGGCGCCTTTCTCGTATATTTCCTGCTGTCATACGGTGGATTGCCGGAGCGTATCGGCGTGCATTTCAGCGCGGTGGACGGACAGCTTGACGTGTATTCATACAAGGTTTTCGGATTTTACCCGTTTGTAATGGGCTTCGGGCTGCTCTGTGTATTCAGTGTGCTGACGCTTGCCGTGAACAGGATAAAAAAGCTCGGGCTGAAAGTCACAGAGGAAGGCGAGATTATATTCCGCCGCGCGGCTGCATTGCTGCTCGACCTGATGAAGCTGATATGGGCGGGATTTTTTTCTTACTGGACATACTGTATCGTACACCAGACGGGAATGGGCGACGGAACCTTTCTCGACGCTTTCAGAGTATTCTTTATCATCGTACTTCTGGCTGTGCCTGTGCTTTTTTCAAGAATACAGACCGGATACAGGCTTGAAACGGAAGATAGCAGCGCACCCGACAGCGACACGGAGGCTCCCGAAAGCCCGAAAAGGTTCGTTATCGGACATATCGCGGCGAATGCTATTGCGTTCGGTGTGCTGGGACTGTTCCTGATACGGTTCCTGCTGGCGTACGGGGGGCTCCCCGAGCGTATAGGGGTGCATTTCGGCAGCGACGGTGAATTCGATGTGTATTCGTACAAGGTGTTCGGATTTTACCCGTTTGCGGCGGGCTTCGGGCTGCTGCTGATATTCAGCCTGCTGAGCCTTGCGTCGAATAAGATAAAGAATATCGGCGTAAGGGTCACTAAGACCGGCGAAATGAAAATACGCATGGTCATCATAGAAGTGCTCGACTGCATGAAGATGATATGGGCATGCTTTTTCTCAATATGGGCATTCTGCGTAATAAATCAGATTGGTTTGTATATGACTGTCGTGTCCGTGCTGCTCATCGCTTTTCTTGCGCTGTTCCCGATAACGGCGATAGCGCTTGTCATAACCGCGAAAAAATACAAAAAGGATTAACAAACAGGAGACAGAAAATGATAATACTCCCTGCGATAGATATCAAGGACGGAAACTGCGTGCGGCTCGTCAAGGGCGATTACGGCACCGCCCACAAGGTAGCGGACAGCTACATGGACACGGCTAAGATGTTTGAAAGCTGTGGGGCGACATGGATACATATGGTGGATCTCGACGGCGCGAAGGACGCTGCACAGACGAACAAGGACATCTTCCTTGATGTAGCGAAGAACACATCGCTCAAGGTCGAGGTCGGCGGCGGCATACGCACGCCCGAGGCGGCGGAGATGTACCTGTCCGGCGGCGTGGAGCGCGTTATAATCGGCTCCGCGGCGGTCAAGAACCCTGCCCTTGTAAAAACGCTGGTGAAAGAATACGGCGAGCACATCGCCGTCGGAATCGACGCGAAGAACGGTTTGGTAGCAACAGAGGGCTGGCTCGAGACATCGGACGTACGGTTCACGGAGCTTGCGAAGGCGATGTCGGATATTGGGGTGAAGTACATCATCTTCACCGACATATCGAAGGACGGCACTCTTCAGGGCGTGAACGCCGAACAGCTCGACGAGATAAACAGAGCCTGCTCCGCGAACATAATCGCAAGCGGCGGAGTAAAGAACATCGACGATATCCGCAAATGCCGTGAATTGAACCTCTACGGCGCTATCTGCGGAAAATCCATATACAGCGGAACGCTCGACCTTCGGGAAGCGGTAGCGGAGGCTTCTGAATAATGTGGAATGAAATAAACACCGACGCGGACATTGAAAGACTGATGAAAGAAACAGGGTATTTTCACGATACGGTCGTTGTTTCGGCAAACTATACAAGCGGCGATCACGCTGTTGAAGGTGGTCTTGTTTTCGAACAGGGGATTGATACCCACGAGCTTTCGGTAATCTTTGACGGCGACTGGATAAAGCGGTTGGAGCTTAAATTCACCGGTGTGCGGAAATTCTCATTCTGCGGACTTGATGACCTTGAACTTCCGTCGCTGCTCGAATGTACACTTGAGTTTCGCACCGACCTTCGCGGCAGAACACGGGACGAAAAGCTGATACTATGGGCTGACGACCCCATTGACCCGCTGACCTACGAAGACCGCGCGCTGCTGTCCGGTCAGCTTAGTCTAGCAACGGGAAGAAGAAAAGGAACATCATACGTCATTGCGGAAAAGCTGCAATGGCGGTATGTTGATGAATAAGGAGGCACAATGTTAGCAAAACGAATAATCCCCTGCCTCGATGTGCGCAACGGCAAGGTAGTCAAGGGAGTTAATTTTGAGGGAATAAAGGATGTCGGCGACCCTGTGGAATGTGCCGCGGAGTACAACAGACAGGGCGCGGACGAGATAGTGTTCTACGATATCACAGCCTCCCATGAGGGGCGCGGAGCAATGCTGAACGTAGTGCGCGAGACGGCAAAGCGCGTGTTCGTGCCGCTGTGCGTAGGGGGAGGTATCGGCTCGGTCGATGATTTTCGTGAGACACTGCGTGCGGGAGCGGACAAGGTCTCGGTGAACTCGCAGGCTGTCAAGAACCCCAAGCTTATAAGCGACGCGGCGGAGATATTCGGTTCGCAGTGCGTGGTCGTGGGTATCGACGCGAAGCGCGACGGCAAAGGCGGCTTCACGGTCTACATCAACGGCGGGCGCATTGATATGGGGCTCGACCTCGGGGACTGGGTCAAGGAGATAGAGGAGCGCGGCGCGGGCGAGATATGCCTGAACTCGATAGACACCGACGGCACGAAGGCAGGCTTCGACATTGAAATGCTGAACTTCGTGTGCAGCAGAGTGAAGATACCCGTCATAGCGAGCGGCGGCTGCGGAAAGCTCACCGACTTCTCGGACGTGTTCGAGCGGACACCCGCTTCCGCGGCACTCGCTGCTTCCCTGTTCCATTTCCGCGAGCTTACAGTAGGCGAGGTCAAGGAGCACCTCAAAGAGAAGAATATCCCCGTAAGGAGCATATAATGAGCCTGATAGAAGAAACCGACGAGCTTATGCTCGACTTTGACAAGATAGCGAAGATAGCTCCCGAAAACAGAGTTATCCCCGCGGCAATACAGAATATGGACACGAAAGAGGTCATTCTCGTCGCTTATATTAACGAGCAAGCCCTCCGCGAGTCCATAGCCCGCCGCAAGCTCGTGCTCTGGAGCACCTCCCGCAATGAGCTGTGGTTCAAGGGCGCCGAGTCCGGCAATACCTTCACCCTGCACCGGATCTTCGTGAACTGCGAGCAGAATTCCCTCGTTTTGCAGGTCACACCGGACAAGGGGAATATATGCCACACCTCCACGAACGGCGTACCGAACAACTGCTTTTACCGCGAGCTCGACCTTGACAGCGGTAAGCTGAAAAGAGTGTAGGTCGCTGCGCTTAAAGAAAGGAATACGAAAAGCCTGTCATTTCAGTGCGAAATGACAGGCTTTTGCTTTCTTTTTCCTCTGCACAGGTGCAGACGATAACGGGGTGCATGCGGAGCAATTCGCCTTTCCCGCGGGTGGGAGGGGGTGAGGGAGAGAGGGGG
>CAJOMV010000083.1 GCA_905235805.1 uncultured Ruminiclostridium sp. | reverse complement strand
GGCAGGGTAAACGCTTACCTGCTTGCGGTCTTTACCGAGACGCTCATATTTTACTTTACCGTCGATCATTGCGAACAATGTATCATCGGAGCCTTTTCCGACGTTCTTACCGGGGTGGATATGTGTGCCTCTCTGTCTGTACAGGATATTGCCCGCGAGCACGAACTGACCGTCCGCGCGCTTTGCTCCGAGACGCTGCGCGTTGGAGTCTCTGCCGTTCTTGGTGGAGCCCATACCTTTTTTATGAGCGAAATACTGGATATTAAGCTTTAACATTTTTATCTTCCTTTCATATCTCTTACGGTTATTCTGATCTTGCCCTTGTATTCCTCCGACATGGTCTTGAGGTGGTCGTGAAAAGATGCTATGACCTGTTTTGCGGCAATGCACATTGCCGAATTCGGGTCTCTTAACACGAGCATTATCTTGTTGCCCTTATCCTTTGCGTCCGCGGGTGCATACAGGTAATCGGTTATGGTATTCGCTGCGAGAAAGGTTGCCGATGACACCGCCGCGCAGACGATATCCTTACCGAACGGTCCGGAATTTGCGTGTCCCGAGACCTGAAATCCCACCAGACTTCCGTCGAGCCGGAGAAACTCTGCTTCTACCATTTTTATGAATTGATAGCGTCGATCTTGACCTTGCTGTAGGGCTGTCTGTGACCCTTAGCGACCTTTTCGCCCTTCTTGGGCTTGTAGGTGAAGACATTGATCTTCTTGCCCTTGCCGTTCTTGAGGAGGGTAGCCTTTACGGTAGCGCCCGATACATAAGGAGCGCCTGCTGTGATACCCGCGTCGCTTCCGATAAGGAGGACCTTGTCGAATGTGACCTCACCCTCGTCGATGCCGAGCTTCTCTACGAAGATCTCATCGCCTTCCTTTACCTGATACTGCTTTCCGCCTGTTTCGATGATTGCGTACATTGTATTACCTCGTTTCCGTTTACGATCTCGCTGTGACAGGCGCTGTCAACCCTATGACAGACTTAAAAAAGCCTTTCACAAGCGGCTAAATCATTTTACCACATAAAACACTGTTTGTCAATAGTTTTCGCGGCATTTTTTACAAAAACTCATCAGAAAATATCACCGTCCGGGTGCTCCGAACGGTGACGCTCTCTATTATGTTCCCTGTCGGTCAAACACCTTGTGCTTGACAGGCTCTATCGCGAGAAGCAGGACAAGCCCCAGCACTCCGCAGGAGAGCACCTCTCCGGCACCCACCGTGAGCATAAGGAAGGGTATGCTTTCCTCAGCTCCGTAAGCGTAAGCGAGCACGAACGGGATAATGACCGTGTTTGCCAGTATCGGCGGAACGGGGGAGAGCCACTTGCTCACCTTTCTGCCGAGGTAGTATGTACCCACCGCCCCGAGAAGCGTCGCAATGCTGCCGAATATGATGTCCCATATCACGCAGCCCGTGAGAATGTTCGACACGATGCACCCCACGAACAGTCCCGGGATAGCCGCGGGAGTGAAGAACGGGAGTATGGTCAGAGCCTCCGAAACGCGGATCTGTATTGCCCCGTTCGCAAGTCCGAACGCCCCCGCAAATAGCGTGAGCACCGTGTAGAGCGCGGCGACCGCCGCAGCCTCTGTGATGAATAATGCTTTGTTTTTCATTTGTCTGTACCGGGAGCGCAAAAGCATGATACGCTCCTTTTCCTTTCGTAGTTTTGATTTGCCGTGCTGACGGCAGCGAGGATTTTGCGAACTCGCTTTTTGTATTTATTGCACCTCGGCGTTGTCTAAGTAAACAACGCTGTCGGGTTCAACCATAAGTATGAAGTCGTATTCTTCCAGTGTCCTGATGACAGCGTCGGAATCCTCCTCGTTCAGAGGCTCCCTTGCGGATACGGCATACATATTGAAGTTGTCGTAATCGTAGAGGATATCCAGCTCACATTTCTCGAACAGCTCGTTTATTGTCTCGTCGGGAGTATCGGGTTCTACCGATACGATGAACACCCTGTTTTTCAGCTCCGAAGTCTCCTCGGGAGCGCAACCGAAGCACACAGGGTCGTCCTCGGCAATACCTACCGCCGTTAAGCTGCCGGGAGCATACACCTCGACCTCCTCGCTGCAGAGAACTGCTTCTTCAGAGGTTTCGGCTTTGCTGTCCTCAGTAGTCTCCAGTGCGGTGACTGCCGACGCTGCCGCCGAAGTCTCCGCGGGAGCCGCTGTTTCCGCAGCCGCGTCAAGAGCCTGTGCCGAACATGCCGATATTGCCGTAATTGCTGTAAGTGCCGCTATTGCGCAGATCATCTTTTTCATTTTATGTTACCTTCCTTTTTGCTGTGTTGTATTTGTCCTTCAAGCGCTTTCATATACAACACCCCGCAAAAAAGGAAAAGGTTGCAGTTTTTTCGTAATTATTTTCCGAGCGCCCTGTGTCCGATATCCTTGCGGAAATGCGCCTTCTCGAAGCTTATCTCCGATACCGCGTCATAAGCCTTGCCAAGCGCCGCCTCCAGTGTGTCCGCCGTCGCGGTAACGCCGAGGACGCGTCCGCCTGCGGTGAGGTAGGTGCCGCCCTCGAGCTTTGTGCCGGCGTGGTAAACGAACGCCTTGCCGTCGTCGAGCTGTCCCTTGTCGTTCAGCCCGCTTATCGGCTTTCCGGTCTCATATTTCTGCGGATAGCCTCCGCTTGCCATTACCACACACGCGCAGGAGCCATTATACCACTCGATATCGAGCTTGTCAAGTCTCTCATCCCATATCGCTTCGATTATGTCAACTAGGTCGGTCTTCAGCAGGGGAAGCACCACCTGCGCCTCGGGGTCTCCGAAGCGGCAGTTGTATTCCACCACCTTCGCCCCGTTCGGGGTGAGCATAAGCCCGAAATACAGACAGCCCTTGAAGGGTCTGCCCTCCTTTCGCATCGCTTCTGTGGTAGGCTTGAATATCTTTTCCATGCACTCGTCGGCGAATTCCTTCGTGTAGAGGGGATTTGGTGCAATGGTACCCATGCCGCCGGTGTTCAGTCCCTCGTCGCCGTCATTCGCGCGCTTGTGATCCATGGAGGACGCCATAGGCTTAACGGTTTTTCCGTCGGTGAACGCGAGGACTGTCACCTCGGGACCTGTCATGAATTCCTCAATGACGATCTCGCTGCCGCTCTTGCCGAACTTGCCGTCGAGCAGCATGGAGTTCACCGCCTCGACAGCCTCCTGCTCGTTCTGAGCTATGATAACGCCCTTGCCGAGAGCCAAGCCGTCGCACTTGATGACTGCGGGGTAGGAGTTCTGCGCCTTGATGTACGCTATCGCCTTTTCCGCGTCGGTGAAGGTCTCATAAGCCGCCGTGGGAATGCCGTACTTCTTCATAAGTCCTTTAGAAAAGACCTTGCTCCCCTCGAGTATCGCGGCGTTCGCCCGGGGACCGAAGGTTTTAAAGCCCTTCTCGTTCAGCTTATCCACCATCCCCAGCACCAGCGGGTCATCGGGGGTGACGAACACATAGTCGGGTTTAAGCTGCTCCGCCAGCGCCACCATTCCGTCAACGTCGGTAGCCTTTACCGGACAGCACTCCGCCAGTGACGAAATGCCGCCGTTTCCGGGGGCGCACCATATCTTCTCGGTCTTCGGGGAAGCCGCGAGCGCCTTTATCACAGCGTGCTCACGTCCGCCGCCGCCTACTACAAGTATCTTCATTGAGTGTATTCCTTTCTATGCCCATATATCTTCAAGTATCTCGTGCTGCACCTTTTTGGGAAAGTGCCGCAGCACCTCGTTGTAACCCCTGTCGCACATATCTCTGACTACCTCATACGGCACAGTCCCGGTCAGCCTCACGCTGTTCCAGTGCTGCTTATTCATATAGTAGCCCTCATTGATGTCCTCGTGCAGCCTTCGGATAGTCTCGTTGTAATCGGGCTGCGCTTTGATGTTCAGGAGCGCGTTGTCGGTGCCGTCGGCGCATATCGCCGCGAACATCTTCCCCCGCAGCATGAACCTCGTCCAGCCCCACTGCTCCTGGTAATCTATCTCCACGCCCTTCTTGCCCTGCAGATATTCGTACAGCTCGGGGTATATGTCCTTGCAGAAGCTCATAGTCCGCTCCTTTCGCCGTCAGTCACACCTGCTTAACGTTCTGCTCCATTTGAGCATTTGTTCAGCAGCCTTATCGTCAATCTCGGTGAAGCCGCTGTATACAAAATCGTCGATATTGGCGCGTATCAGCTTCAATAGCTCATCGTTCAGCCCGTCGAGGTCGTAGAACTCGCTGTCGAGCGCTTCAAGCCGCTCATATTCCTCATCGGACATAGCCTCCTGCTGTTTCCAGCGCTCTTTACGAACGAAGGACGGTCTGCCGCCCATGAGTTCCGCGCTTCTCTGCAAAATATCCGCGTACCGTTTATCATCAAACATTTTGAAGCAGTTCAGCACATCTTCCCAGACAATGCCGGTGCTGTTGTAGTAAAACTGGTCGTGACCGCCATTGCAGACTTCGCCGGAGTACCATTCGGCTGCGACTACATATCTTTGCAGCTTTGTGAACCGTTCTGCGCTTTTCAGATAGTTGTCATAGCTGTCGTAGATATCCAGTTCCCACCAGACCGGGTTTATTATTTCCATCGGGTCGGCATCGTCGGACATTATATATTCGCGTGAGATATCTATTTTTAATTTCATTGTCCACTCCTTAATGGTGGAACAGTCTTATTCCGGTGAATGTCATCACTATCCCGTACTTGTTGCAGGTCTCGATAACATTGTCGTCGCGTATGGAGCCGCCGGGCTGCGCGATGTACTCAACGCCGCTGCGGTGCGCTCTCTCGATGTTGTCGCCGAAGGGGAAGAACGCGTCGGAGCCGAGGGAAACGCCCTTCATGGTGGAGAGCCACTTCTTCTTCTCTTCTACTGTGAACACGTCGGGCTTTACCTTGAATATGTTCTGCCATGCGCCGTCTGCGAGCACGTCCATATATTCCTCGCCGATATACAGGTCGATAGCGTTGTCTCTGTCCGCGCGTCTGATAGTGTCAACGAACTGCAAGCCCAGCACCTGCGGGGACTGGCGGAGATACCAATTGTCCGCCTTCTGACCGGCGAGGCGTGTGCAGTGTATTCTCGACTGCTGACCCGCGCCGATACCTATAGCCTGACCGCCGCAGGCATACGCCACGGAGTTGGACTGGGTGTATTTCAGTGTTATCATCGCGATAGCGAGGTCGCGCTTTGCGTCCTCGGGGAGGTCCTTGTTCTCCGTAACGATATTCGCGAACAGCTCGTCGTTTATGACAAGCTCATTGCGCCCCTGCTCGAAGGTTATGCCGTACACCTGCTTGCGCTCTACGGGCGCGGGTGTGTAGGCGGGGTCTATCTTTATGATGTTGTATGTGCCCTTTCTCTTGGACTTGAGTATCTCCAGAGCGCCATCGTCGTAGCCGGGAGCTATAACGCCGTCGGACACCTCACGCTGTATCATCTTGGCGGTGGAAGCGTCGCATACGTCGGACAGCGCGATAAAGTCGCCGTAGGAGCTCATTCTGTCCGCGCCTCTCGCTCTCGCGTATGCGCAGGCAAGGGGAGAGAGCTCCCCGAGGTCGTCCACCCAATATATCTTCTTGAGGGTATCTGTCAGCGGGAGACCCACTGCCGCGCCGGCGGGGGAAACGTGCTTGAAGGAGGTCGCCGCGGGAAGTCCCGTCGCCTTTTTCAGCTCCTTCACGAGCTGCCAGCCGTTGAACGCGTCCATGAAGTTAATGTAGCCGGGCTTGCCGCCCAGCACCTCGATAGGAAGCTCGCCGTTTTCCATGAATATCCTCGACGGCTTCTGATTGGGGTTGCAGCCGTATTTGAGTTCAAGCTCTGTCATATCCGTTACCTCCGTTAATTACTGATTTTTGTTGACTATGCGGGATTCAAATTTACCCGTCTCGATGTCGATGTAGCGGGTAAAGAGGGAGACCTTGTTGTCCTTGTTGAGGTTGTCCCATACGAGCTTTGTGAAGGCGTCGATGTCAAGGTCGGGGATAACTACGCGCTTAGGCTCGCCCTCGAAGCTCGGGAGCGGGTCGCCCGCGCCCTTGTATGTATGTATGAAGCGTCCCTCGCCGTTCTTCGGGCAGCTGTACGCGTAGGTATTGCGGACAGTGCAGGAGGGGTCTCCGTCAAGGCTCTTGATTATGTGCATGGCATAGTTCATATTGCCGCCGTCGGCATGGACAATGCCGGAGATGCGGGGGGTGAAGTTCGGCTTGTCGTCCTCGAACTCACGGAACCGCAGCGACTGCTCGAACGTCATCTGCTTGTCCATCTGCTCATAGATAGTGTCGGTCTGGTCGCCGTTTGTGACTATCGTCTTTGTGCCGAGCACCTTTACGGGGGCGTAGATGATGAGGTGCGGGTCGGTCATCTTCGACGGGTCGAACGCCTGTGTGCGTATCCCCGTGCCGTCCTCCACAAATACGCGGTTGCGGCTGTTCTCGCTCCTGCCCATGATGAAGTAGGCTATAACGGCATTCTTCCCGTCGGGGGACTTGCCGAGGACAATGCCTCTGCCGTGATATTCGAGGCTGTTAAGCTCCTTTTCGAGTGTTATCAGTTCCATATCTGCTCCTTTCATTCCTCAACGACGGCAATGCCGTCAACTACCTTTATCTTATCCTCACAGAACAGCCTTACCGCCTCGGGCAGTATCTTCCATTCCGCTTCTTCCATAACGCGTTTTTGCAGTATTTCGGGGGTGTCGCCGTTCTTCACGGCGACCGCCTTCTGCAGGATTATGGGTCCGCCGTCGCAATCCTCGGTGACAAAATGCACCGTGGCACCCGTGACCTTCACGCCCTTTTTCAGGGCTTCCTCATGCACTCTGAGCCCATAGTAGCCTTTTCCGCAGAACGAGGGTATCAGCGCCGGGTGAACGTTCATCATCTTATACGGGAACGCGTCGCATACCTGTCCGTCAAGTATCGTCATAAAGCCCGCGTATACGACAAGATCGGCTTCCGCTTCTTTCAGCGCATCCGCCATAGCCTTGCTGTATGCCGCTATGTCGGGGTAGTCTTTGCGCTCGAGGACCCTCGTGCGTATGAAGGCGTTTTTTGCTCTGCGCAGCGCGTAAGCGTCTGCTTTCGACGATATCACGCAGGTTATCTTCCCGCCGCCGAGCTCCCCCCGCCTTTCCGCGTCTATGAGGGCTTGAAGGTTGGTTCCTCCGCCCGATACCAGAACAACTATATTTTTCATATCCGTATCCTTATTCTATTATAATAGCCTTCTCCGCTCTGCCTATCTTGCCGATGACATACGCGTCTGTGCCGCAGCCTTTCAGGGTCTCCACAGCCTTAGCCGCGTCCTCCGCGGGAACGACTATCGACATACCTATACCCATATTGAAGGTGTTGAACATATCATGCTCGCTTATGCCGCCGCGCTCCTGCAAAAGCCTGAAGATATACGGAATCTCCCAGCTTCCATTGCTGATGAGGGCGGTGAACCCGTCGGGGATAGAGCGCGGGATATTCTCGTAGAAGCCGCCTCCTGTGATATGGCTGACAGCCTTTACCTCCACCTTGCTCATAAGCTCGAGAACGGGCTTTACATACAGCTTTGTAGGAGTTAAGAGTGCTTCGCCGAGAGTGCGTCCGTCGGGGAGCTTCTCGTCCAGCACTTCACGCTTGTCGATACCGAACACCTTGCGCACCAGCGAAAAGCCGTTTGAGTGAACGCCGGAGGAGGCAAGTCCGATGATAGCGTCACCCTCCTGCACCTTGCTGCCGTCGATTATCTTCTTCTTGCTGACGATGCCGACGGAGAAGCCGCCCACATCGTACTCGTCCTCGGGCATCAGTCCGGGGTGCTCGGCGGTCTCGCCGCCTATCAGCGCACAGCCCGACTCAACACAGCCGTCGGCTATGCCCTTTACTATGGAGGCGATCTTCGTCGGCTCGTTCTTTCCGCAGGCGATGTAGTCGAGGAAGAACAGCGGTTTCGCGCCGCAGCAGATTATGTCGTTCACGCACATAGCCACCGCGTCGATGCCGATAGTGTCGTGCTTATCGAGCAGGAATGCGAGCTTTATCTTTGTTCCGACGCCGTCGGTGCCCGAGACGAGCACGGGGTCGTCATATTCCTTCGGGTCGAGCTCGAAAAGTCCGCCGAACCCTCCTATGCTGTCGATAGCGCCCTTTATACGGGTGCGCTCGACGTGCTCCTTCATAAGGCGCACAGCCTCATATCCCGCGGTAACGTCAACGCCCGCGGCTTTGTAGCTTTCGGAATGACTGTCTTTCATATCGTTATTCCTTTCAGATAATTGATTACTTACGCCCCGTCCAGCAGTAGGTGCAGAGCTTGTCCTCGGGCAGTCCCACCGCCTTGACGGTGCCCTCCAGTGTCTGGAATTCAAGGGAGGTGAGCTTCAGCCGGCGGCATATCTCGCTGCGCAGATGTTTTCCGCGCTCTGTGGAGCCGTCGCTGTACTCGGCTATGTACTTTACGCCCTCGTCGCCTTCCTTTTCCTGTATTATCTGTCTTGCGATAAGGTCGAGCTCGGAATTGCTCCGGGAGAAGTTCAGATACCGGCAGCCGAACATTATCGGCGGGCAAGCCGACCTCATGTGCACTTCCTTGGCGCCGTTCTCGTAGAGGAATTCCACGGTCTCGCGCATCTGCGTTCCGCGCACTATGCTGTCGTCCACGAACAGGAGCTTCTTCCCCTCGATGAGCTCATGCACGGGGATAAGCTTCATCTTCGCGACCTTGTTGCGCATAGCCTGTGTCTGCGGCATGAAGCTGCGGGGCCATGTGGGGGTGTACTTGATGAACGGTCTCGCGAAGGGGATACCGCTGCGGTTCGCGTAGCCTATCGCGTGGGGAATGCCCGAATCAGGCACGCCGCACACATAGTCCACGTCCGGGAGACGCCCGTTCTTGATGTCATTTTCCGCCATTATCCGACCGTTCCGGGCGCGCATAGCCTCGACATTCACTCCCTCATACACGGCGTTCGGATAGCCGTAATATGTCCAGAGGAAGGTGCATATACTCATATCCGGGGAGCCCTTTTCGAGGGTCTCGCAGCCGTCGGCGGTTATCCTTGCTATCTCGCCCGCCGCAAGCTCCTTGAACGTGGTGTAGCCCAGCTTCTGATATGCGAAGGACTCGAATGACAGGCAGTAACCGTCCTCGCTCTTACCTATTATAATAGGCAGTCTTCCGCGCTTGTCACGGGCAGCGATTATGCAGTCGTTTGTCATGATGACCAGCGACATCGTGCCGTCTATCTTGTCCTGCGCGTACTTTATGCCCTCGGTGAAGCTGTTCTTCTGCGCTATGAGAGCGCCGATGAGGGCGCTGGAGTTTATGCTGCCGCTGCTCATAGCCTCGAAATTCGCGCAGCCCTCGTTCAGCAGCTCCCTGTACAGCTCGTCCGCGTTGTTGATTATGCCGACGTTGCAGATAGCGTACAGTCCGAGCCGCGAGGTGACGAGTATGGGCTGGGGGTCGGTATCGCTTATGCAGCCGACGCAGAGCTTTCCGCGCATATTAGCCGCGTCGCTCTCGAACTTGGTGCGAAACGGCGAATTCTCAATGCTGTGAATGCTTCTCTGGAACCCGAGCTCCGGGTCGTAAGCCGCCATACCGCCGCGCCTTGTGCCGAGGTGCGAATGGTAGTCTGTGCCGAAGAAAACATCGGAAATGCAGTCCTTATGGGATATTGCTCCGAAAAATCCTCCCATTGTCTATCAAACCTTTCGTAAATGTTGATTATTCGCCGAAAATCCTTCTTCTTATTTCCTTGTAAGCGTCCTCGACGCCGCCCATATCTCTGCGGAAGCGATCCTTGTCGAGCTTTTCGTGGGTCTTGGAATCCCAGAAGCGGCAGGTGTCGGGGGATATCTCGTCCGCGAGGAGGATCTGACCCTTGAAGCGACCGAACTCGATCTTGAAGTCGATGAGGTCTATGCCTATCTCCTTGAAGTACTTCAGCATGAACTCGTTCACCTTGAACGCGTACTTTGCGATAGTGTCGAGCTCTTCCTTCGTGGCAATGCCGAGGGCGAGAGCGTAGTAGTCGTTGATGAAGGGATCGCCGAGGTCGTCGTTCTTGTAGCTGTATTCGAGGATAGGAGTGAGCAGAGCCTTGCCCTCCTCAACGCCCATTCTCTTGGAGAAGCTTCCGGCAGCGACGTTTCTGATGATGACCTCGAGCTGTACGATCTCTACCTTCTTTACGAGGGTCTCTCTGTCGCTGAGCTCCTTTACGAGGTGGGTGGGAACCCCCTCCTTCTCGAGCAGACCGAACATATAGTTCGTCATCTTGTTGTTGATAACGCCCTTGCCCTCAATGGTGCCCTTCTTGAGCCCGTTGAACGCGGTGGCGTCGTCCTTGTAGGATACGATGACGAGATCGGGATCGTCGGTAGCGAATACCTTCTTTGCTTTTCCTTCATAGAGCTGTTCTTTCTTTTCCATGATGTTTGTCCTTCCTTTTTAAATTGATTTATATTTCCTTGACAGTTTCCTGCATTTTCTTGTCTGCGTCGAGGTTTTTCCGGTGCTGATTTTCCTTGAAATCCTCAAATTTCGCGGCAAGTACGTCATCGTTTACCGCGAGTATCTGCACCGCGAGATATCCGGCGTTTGCTGCGCAGTCTATACCGACAGTCGCCACGGGAACTCCGGGGGGCATCATAACCGAGGACAGGAGCGCGTCCATTCCCTCAAGAGCTTTTGCCTTTACGGGGAGCGCTATGACAGGCAGCGTTGTGTTCGCCGCCAGCGCTCCGGCAAGGTGTGCCGCCATTCCCGCAGCCCCTATCAGCACTCCGAAGCCGTTATCCCTTGCCCTTTTCGCGAATCCGGCAGCCTCGGCTGGCGAGCGGTGAGCGGAGAAAACGTGCATTTCGAAGGGAACGCCGAATGTCTTCAGCACCTCCGCCGCCTTTCTTACAACGGGAAGATCGCTGTCGCTTCCCATGATTATCGCGACCTTTTTCATAGATATCTCCTTTCATAAAACAAAAAAGCCGTGCTTTTTCAGTACAGCTTAAAATTGGTCACACTTATTGCGGGATATGCCTTGGGACAAACGGGACGCATACCGCACATAAATTTCACTCCGATCCGAAATATACCATTATAATATAATAAAGAAAAATTTTCCGGTCATTCCTGCTGTCAGGGGACCGGGGGAGTTTTTGAAAAACTACACTTATATTTTACTATATTTCGGCTTTAAATTCAAGCTTTTTCCGAAAATAATTTTAACATTTTTTTGAAACGGCTTACATATTATTACAGTGATATTGCACAATGCGTACCTGTTGAAAACTGTTTTAAAGAGAAATTTAAGCTGCCTGTAAGCTGAAATATAAACAGAAAACAATATGTTTTTACTTAAAATTAAGGCTAAAAGCGGTAACAAAGTTATTACAATTTAGCGACCCGGAGTTTTGTAAACGTTTACGAGAGCGAGATAAAATTTTTCGGCTATCTGCACAAATAAAAGGTTACAAATTGGTAACAACGTACATATCGAGGCTTGCGGAAAATTGTGTTAAATTTGTGACAAATGTGAGGGAACCTTGAAAAAATGAGGAAAAGCAGGAATTAAAATTAGAAAGAGCAATTTATTTTGTCAAAAAATTATCACTTTGGCAAAACGCACAAAAATATCAATGTGAAGGGGAGGTTGAAATCGTTTCCGAGCTTTTGGAAGAAAAAATTTTGAAAAAAGGACTTGCAAAAAAAGAAAAATTGTGATATAGTTACAAATGAAATCACAAGACGTAAATTTAAGCGCCGGGTGCTTTCAAAAAATCTAACACAGATCCATAATATATGGGTCGCAATTTTTGGAGGAAAGAACTATGAAGAAAAGAATAATGGCTGTTCTTCTTGCTGCTGCCAGCGTAGTAGCGGTTGCAGGATGCAGCAACTCGGGTTCCGGCTCGAGCAATTCTACGACCACCACAGCAGCAACCGCAGCAGCAGATAACGGCGGCGCGGCAGCAGCAGACACAACAGCAGGCGGCGGAGACGCAGCTCCCGCAGCTGCAGGCTCCGATGAGGGCAATGTATTCAACATCTATGCTTGGAACGAAGAGTTCAAGGGCTTCTTCGAGAAGTATATGCCCGGCTATGATGCTGGTGCAGCTACACTTAACGGTGTTCCGGTAAAGTGGACGATCAATCCTTCCGATGACGGCGTATATCAGGATAAGCTTGACGCTGCTCTTCAGGCACAGGCTTCCGCTTCCGCTGATGACAAGGTTGATATGTTCCTTGCAGAGGCTGACTACATCCTCAAGTACACAGATTCCGATTACACAATGGATATCTCCCAGATCGGTCTCTCTCAGGTAGATACAGAGTACACATACACTGTACAGGCTGCATCCGATTCCAACGGCAAGATCAAGGGCGTTTCCTTCCAGTGCTGCCCGTCTGCTCTTATTTACAGACGTTCGATAGCTAAGGAAGTTATCGGTTCCGATGATCCGGCAGACGTTCAGGCTGCTCTCGATTCTTGGGATAAGTATGACGCAGTAGCTGCTAAGGCTAAGGACCTTGGTTACTACATGCATGCTTCCTTCGCTGAAACATACCGTGTATTCTCCAACAACGCTACAAGCGCTTGGGTAACAAACGGCGAGCTCACAATTCCTGATGTTGTAGACAAGTGGACAGAGCAGGCTAAGTCCTACTATGACAAGGGCTATATCCTCGATACTCTTCCGGGTGTATGGGACGACGGCAAGACCGCTCAGATGTTTGCTGACGGTAAGTCAATGTGTTTCTTCGGACCCGCTTGGTACTTCAACTTCTGCATGGGCAATGCACAGGATCCCGATAAGGGCTGCTACGGCGACTGGGCGATCTGCGAAGGTCCTCAGGCTCATTTCTGGGGCGGTACATGGATCCTTGCTGCTACAGGCACAGACAACCCGTCTCTCGTTGCTGACGTTATGAGAGCATTCACAGAGAATGAAGAAGTTTGCGAGAACCTCGTTAAGAACGAAGGTCAGTTCTCCAACAACAAGACCGTTAACGCTAAGTTCGCTAACGATCCTGACTTCGGTAACGCATTCCTTGGCAACCAGAACGATACAGCAGTATTCAGCGAGATGACAGATAACATCGTATGGGCTAACGCAACGATCTACGATCAGCTCTGCAATGAGAAGTATCAGGAGTTCATCAAGGACTATATTAATGGTACTGTTGATAAGAATACAGCTCTTGCTAACTTCTACGGCTACATCAACGAGAAGTATCCGGCAGTTGTAACTCCGTAAGTTATCTTACAGAAAAATAAATAATTGCTGAATTGGGAGGCGAGGCAAGTTTCTTGCTTCGCCTCTTCAATAATTCAGACTACAAAACTAATTCATTATTATGAGAGGATAACGGCTTTATGAGTTCTACAACCAGCACCGCACCGGCAAAGCACAAGTCAATAAGCTATGCAAAATGGGGCTATTTATTTATTGCGCCGTTTTTCATTATTTATATCACTTGTTCGCTGATACCGCTGCTCTCAACATTCTATAACAGTTTGTTTGAAAACTATATGGACGGTCTGAAGCAGATCGGTCCTAATTTTGTCGGTCTTGATAACTTTGTCAAGCTCTTTACCCCCCGTTCCGACGGACGTCTCGAGATCCTCAACTACACTATCAACACAATGGTTATGTGGATCATGGGCGCTGTTCCGCAGGTCGTATTCGCTCTGCTGCTTGCTGTAATCTTCACAAGCGAGAGATTGAAGATAAAGGGTCAGACTTTCTTCAAGACTGTCATCTATATGCCTAACCTGATAATGGCTTCGGCATTCGCAATGCTGTTCTTCCAGATCTTCTCCTCTGTTGGTCCTATCAACCAGATAATCACAGCCAGCGGCGGCGATGTATTCATGTTCTTTGACAAGGAATGGTCAACCCGTTCAATAATCGCGTTTATCAATTTCCTTATGTGGTTCGGTAATACCACTATCCTCCTTATGGCAGGTATCATGGGTATAGATCAGAGCCTCTTTGAAGCGGCATCCATAGACGGCGCCACTTCGACGCAGGTATTCTTCAAGATCACTATACCGCTGCTTATGCCGATCATAATCTATGTTGTCATCACTGCCCTCATAGGCGGTCTTCAGATGTTTGATGTTCCGCAGATTATCACAGCGGGAAGTGGTCGTCCTAACAATACGACCAAGACGCTCGTTATGGCACTGAACAGCTATATCGGAACCTCAAAGAACTACGGTATGGCGGGTGCGGTATCCTTTGTACTGTTTGTTATAACAGGCATCCTGAGCTTCATCGTATTCAGATCGACAGAACCGAAAAAGGAGGGTAAGAAGAAGTAATGGCAAGAGAAAATATGGATTTCGTGGATAAGGGCAATCGCACAACGCTCATTATCTCCAGAGTCGTTTCTTACATATTCCTTATATTCGTTACGATCCTCAGCTTATTCTCATTCTATTTGCTGATAATCAACGCGACAAGAAGCAACGCACAGCTGCAGGCAGGTTTCACGCTGCTCCCGAGAGAGCATTTCCTGGATAACCTTGTTACCGCATGGAATGACACGAGCATCTTCTTCCTCCCGCAGGGTATGCTGAACAGCTTTATAGTTGCGGCATGCACATGTATTCTTACCTCGTATTTCTCCGCAATGACCGCTTACGGCATTTGCGTATATGATTTCAAGGGCAGAAACGTTGCTCACAAGTTCATCATTCTCATTATGATGATCCCGACGCAGGTATCCGCACTTGGTTTCGTACAGCTCGTAAACAGCCTCGGTCTTACGAACACCTACTGGCCTCTCATTATCCCGACTATCGCGGCTCCCGCAACATACTTCTACATGAAGCAGTACATCGACAGTACCCTTCCTCTGGAGATCGTTGAAGCGGCTCGTGTTGACGGCTCCAATGAGTTCAGGACCTACAACTTCATCTGCCTGCCGATACTCAAGCCGGCGCTTGCGGTACAGATGATATTCGCATTCGTTGCATCGTGGAACAACTTCTTCACACCTGCCCTCATTCTCGACAAGAAGGAGCTCTACACACTCCCGATTATGCTTTCCATCGTTCGTTCGCGTATCAACTCGCAGGCGGGCGATATGGGTGAGGTCTACATGATAATCCTTCTGGCTATCGTGCCGGTCGTTGTAGTTTACCTCTTCCTTTCGAAGTTCATCATCGGCGGCGTTACATTAGGTTCTGTAAAGGGTTGATCCCGGGAATATCAAAAATAAACTCGTCATTCTGTATGGAATGGCGAGTTTTTTATTTCTCCTTTAATATGCAGTACATAACAAATCTTCACGCGAAGCAATCAGAAGTCTTTTGAAGGGGGTCTGGGGGAAACTTTTCTTCAGAAAAGTTTCCCCCAGTCTCGAGCGACAGCGACCACATCGCCGCGAGGCGACAGCTCGATCGTCAGCGACCGATTCTGTTCAGGAACTCCGCTCCGTGGAGCTTTATCTGCTCGAGCATTTCATCGTCACTGATGACCGTTATACGTCCGGCATCGTACTGCGCGTCTATCCACTCCTTTATCTCGGCTATGAAGGGCTCCTTCTTGCTGACAGCCTCCTCGGGCGAGAGACGGTAGTAGTTGTTTATCCAGCAGGCGATACCCGCAAGCCCCGATACATTGCTGACCGCTACGAGCGGGGGGCGGTTCAGTATCTTCTCCGTGTCAAAGATGTTGTATATCTCCGGGTCTTTCAGTAATCCGTCCGCGTGGATACCGGCTCGGGTGAGGTTGAAGCTTCTGCCGACAAAGGGGGTCATGGGCGGGAGGTCGTAGTTCGTTTCCTTCACGATATAGTCCGCGATCTCGGTGATAACACGCGGGTCCATTCCTCCGAAATCGCCGCGAAGCTGCGCGTACTCGAATACCATAGCCTCAAGCGGCACATTGCCGGTACGCTCGCCTATGCCGAGAAGGGAGCAGTTGACAGCCTGCGCGCCGTACAGCCAAGCTGTGGAGGCATTCACCACGCCCTTGTAGAAATCGTTGTGACCGTGCCATTCGAGCATCTCGCAGGGAACGCCCGCATAGTGCTGCAAGCCGTAGATGATGCCGGAAACGCTCCTCGGCAGCGCTACTCCGGGGTACGGAACACCGTATCCCATGGTGTCGCAGGCTCTTATCTTTATCGGTATGCCGCTCTTCACGGAGAGCTCCATGAGCGCTGTGGCAAAGGGCACTACAAAACCGTAGAAGTCCGCCCTTGTGATGTCCTCGAAGTGGCAGCGCGGACGAAGTCCCGATTCTATCGCGTCGGAAACTATGCCTATGTACTTATCGAGCGCCTGCTTACGGGTAAGACCCATTTTATTGAAGATATGATAATCCGAGCAGCTTACAAGAATACCCGTCTCCTTTATGCCGATATCGCGGACAAGCGCGAAATCCGACTTTGTGGCGCGTATCCAGGTGGTTATCTCCGGGAAGTCGTAGCCCAGCTCCATGCACTGCTCAAGCGCCTTCCTGTCCTTGTCGGAGTATACGAAAAATTCGGTCTGGCGGATAATGCCGTTCTCGCCGCCAAGCTTGTGGAGCAGCTTGTAGATATGCACCATCTGTTCGGTGGTGTAGGGGGCACGGGACTGCTGACCGTCACGGAAGGTCGTGTCGGTAATGTATATCTTTTCGGGCATATTCATAGGTACGCGGCGATAGTTGTACGCTATTTTCGGTACCTCGGTGTATGGGAACATCTCGCGGAAAAGCTCGGGCTTCTCCACGTCCTGAAGCTCGTACATATATGGGTCCTGTTCAAGAAGATAGCTCTTGTTGCTGAGTTTTATGTCGGACATGATAATTCTCCGTTTCTCTGTGTGATAGATTTATTATATTCCCCCGGAGGGCTTTTGTCAATAAAATAACGGGAAAATCGGCATTTTAAAGCCTTTTTCCCGTTATTGCAAGAATAAACTGTCAAAATTGCATAACTTTATTGATTTTGTTTCAGCCACATCTCGACCGCGGCACATTCCGTCGAGCGCTTGTCCGCGTCGATTGCTCCCGCGTCAAGAGCGCGTCTGCCCACCTCGTACTTGCCGAGGTCTGTGCCGCCGAGACAGGGGGAGGTTATCACTATCGGCATTATTTTTGCAAGTTCCGAGATGACAAGTGTTATTTCGTTGTCGGGAATGCCGCCCGCGCCGTAGGTCTCGATGACTATGCCCGCTCTGTCCTCCGCGAGCTGCGAGATGTCAAGACCGTATGTAAACGGTGTGAGCCGCACGACCGCGGGAAATCTCCCGTTACGCTTCGGGAAGCTGTATTTATGAGTGGGCTTGAAGCCTGCGTAGCTGCGGAACGCGTCCTTCTCAAAGCTGCGCGTCTTGACGATATCCGCGCCTCCTATGATACGTCCCGCGAACGTGAGGTAAACGCCCTTGTTCGCTTCGTCCGCCGCCGTGAGGACCGCGAACCTGACATTGTCCTGCGCGTCGCTGTCCGGCGCGTCGGAGGGCAGCATCGAGCCGGTGAGTATGACGGGCTTGTCCGCGTCGAGCGTGAACTCGAGCACCGCTCCCGTATATGCCATGGTGTCCGTTCCGTGCAGTATCACGATGCCGTCGTACAGCGGCAGGTTCTCGGTTATCGCGTTGTGCAGCTTTCTCCAGTGTATCGGCATTACATCGGTGCTGTCAATGGAATACAGATCGAGAATGACAGTCTCCACGCCGTCTATGACCGGAACGAGCTTCTCACCCAGCAGCGCGGGCGCAAGCCCGAACCCCGAGTTCATTCCCGCTATCGTACCGCCCGTTGTGATAATAAGTATCTTTTTCATCTGAACAGCTCCCCGTCAAAATATTTTTCCTGAAATTGTATTTTCTCTGCTATCTCATCGTCCGAATAGTCCTTCCCGTCCGCCGAAACTATCCATTTATCCTCAACATCGTTGTATCTGTGCCATACCGCGATGACCTTACCCGTGAAGGTCTCCGCGGGCTTGTCCGCCCCAAGCAGGTAGATGTCCTGCTCCGCGCCGTCACCGGCGAACACTCCCTCGACATAGCCGTAATTGACGGTGTATGTCATATCGGGTATCCTCGGGTGAGTGCTGCCGAGCGGGCGGTCTATCCTGCCGCTGACAGTTTTCCCGATGATATCGGAAAAGTCGGGTCTTACGGCTTCCTTCTTCGCGTCCGCCTCTATGAAGTAGTGCATTCCGCCGCCGTTCCATGTTTCGGTGCGGATATCGTCGATGTGGCGGAGCTTTTTCACCTCAAAGCCGGTCATAAGCGCCTTTATATCGTCCTCGTCAACGAAGCAGTGAGGTATACCGTCCTCGGGACCTCCCACGAAGCGCAGCGTATTTTCGTCGATGTGCGGATAGTCCGAGTGGTTGAATGCCCACCCGCTTTTCGAGCACAGGTCGAAGAATATCTCCCCGCCGGGCTTCAGCACTCTGCGGACCTCCGAGAGTATCTGCCGCAGCCCCTCCATATCAGTATGTGAGAGGACATGGTAGGAGTAGATGCAGTCGAAGGCGTTGTCAGCGAAGGGGAGGGCTTTCATGTCGCCGACCACGGCGCGGAAGTCCGTGCCGTTCTTTTTCTGCCATTCACGCAGGTTTTTCACCCCGTATTCCGACAGGTCTATCGCTGTGACCCTGAAACCATGCGCGTCGAAGAATACCGAGTGCCGTCCCAGCCCGCAGCCGAGGTCGAGCAGTCTTGTCCTGCCCTCGCCCTGCCATTTCGCGGCGTAGTAGTAGCTTTCCTCCGACGGTATCAGCCACGTTTCACGCTGCATATTCTTCCAGTCCCATTCTCTGGATTCAACCATTCGTTTTACCTCGTATCTCGTTCAGTGCGGATATGTAGTCCTCCTCGGTGAAGAGCGTGTTCAGCGCGTCGAGCAGCCCCTTTGCCGAGATGCGCCCGGGGAGCTTCAGCCTTGCGCAGAGCCTGCCGCGCAGCTCGGAGCTGTTTTCTCCTCCCGAGAGCCCGTCGTCCACGAGTCTCTGCTTGTCCGCCCATTTCTCCCGGGGCGCTGCCGTGCCGACAACACCCGCGGCGGTGAACGCTTCCAGCAGGGTCTCCTTATCTATCCCCTCCACGCCGAGCTTGCCCTCCTTTGAGGGCTTGTCCTTGCGGCGCTCCTTGCCGAATACATCGGGGATATATAAGTTCACGATGCGCGCGTCCTCTCCGAGCCTGCTTTTCAGCATATTCCGAAGCTGGAACCCCGCGCCGTCGCTGTCGGTCAGTATTATTATGCCGGTGGTTTTAGCGTACTTTCGGATAAGCGCCATTTTCTGCTTATTGCCGTATATCGCGAAGCCGTCCGTAGTTATTATTATGCCGTCAATGAGGCTGTCGAGCTTTATCTTGTCGTATTTCCCCTCAACGATGACGGGCATATCGAGTCTTATTTTTCCGTCGCTCATGACCGCAGGCTCTTTCGCAGCTCAAACAGCTTCACCACCGTCTCCTCAATGACGGTCTGCTGATCGATGGGACGGGATTTCAGCGTGATATCCGCCTCCGACAGTGCTGAGACGGTCCTGCGCAGATATGATACCGGCAGTCTTTCGGCAGCGGGGTATATCTTTTTTGAGAACGCCCACACATTGCACCCGAACATAGGAGCGGCCTTCTGCGGCGATATCCCGTCAGCCTTTGCCAGCTTCGCGCAGTACATATCAAGGAATGTTTTCGACAGCGCTCCCATTATGTTTATCGCGTCTATCTGCTGCAAAAACAACTCGTCGATGATACGGAAGGCTTCCTCTCTTTTCATTGCGTTTATGGAGTCCGCAAGGTCGAAAACGCTCGCCGAGAGCTGCTTCGCTACGAGCATCTCTATCTCGCCGCGGGTTATCCGTCCGCCCTTGCCGACGTAGTTTATCAGCTTGGACATCTCGTCGCGCGCGGGTATCATCTGTCCGCCCGTTCGCTCCGTGAGGAACATCGCGTCCTCGGGGGATATGACTATCCCCGTCTGCGCCGCTTTTCTGACGCACAGCTCCGCTATCTTCTCCGGGTCCATCTGATCCACGGAGCACACGATGCCGTGCTTGTCCACAGCCTCTATGAACTTCTTTGTCTTGGACTTCATGCCCTTCTCGCTTATGTCAAGGGAGGGGCTGTAGAATATCAGCACCGTGGTCTCGGGAACGTCCGAGACGATGCGCAGGTACTGCTTTGACAGCTCCGCGTCCGGCTTCTCCGGGTCGAAATCCTTCACCATGACAGCCTTTTTGTCCGCGAATACCGGCAGAGCCTCGACATAGTCCGAGAGCAGCTCCGGGTCGGGAAGCTCATTGAGCCGCTGCAGATTGAGATCGTCCGCGTCCGCTCCGACCGCCTTCTCGACGAGCCTGTCCGCGTACATGGTGATGAGCACGGGCTCCTTGCCGTATATGAAATACAGGTTGCCTGTCCTGCCCTTCTTTATATCCTCGGAGAGCCTGTCTCCTTTTATCATCATAGCCTGCCCTGCACTCCTTTCACGAAGCCGTCCTGTCGGGGATAACTCACTGCCACTCGCTCTTTCCCTCCGGGGGGCGTATGTCAGCCATGAGGAAATTCTCCCACAGGAACCACTGCTCCCCCTTCTGGCGGAGCTGCACCTGACGCGGGTTATCCGCGCCGCTCGAACGCAGGTCGAGCTTTACATACCCCTCAAGGGATTCGGTGTATGAGTAAAGATTGTCCGAGACCTCTATCGTGTAGGGAACGGTGGGAGTGTAGTTGTTTCCCGGGGTCGCACCCGCGAAGTATGAGCGCGGGATATAGCCCTTGCCCGTCAGCCTGTCGCGCAGGAACTGCAGGTCATAAGGTGACATCTGTCTCGATCCGCGCAGAGCGTTCAGCATATCTGTCGTGTCCTGCGCGTTCTCCTCGTACCGGCAGAGCACCGCCGCCGTCAGAGCAGCCACCTCGAAGGGGTCCTTCTGGCTCATCTGCGGCATTTTCCGAAGCTGCTCCGCTGTCTTAGGGAGCTCCTCGAAGGTTATCGTTCTGATCTCGGACATATTGTTACTTCCTTTCTGTATATTGTTTTACAGCAGTTTCCCGCCGAGCTTATCTATCATAAGGTACCCGACCTTGTACACGTCTCCGCAGCCGAGGGTTATCACAAGGTCGCCGCTTTCCGCGTTCTTCACCACATAGTCCGCTGCCTCCTCAAATGTCGGGAACCACACCGCGCCGTCTATCTTAGCGGCAAGGTCGCTCGAGTAGATGTTGAAGGTATTCTTCTCTCTGCTTCCCATTATCTCTGTCAGCACTACCTTGTCGGCTATGCTCAGAGCGTCCGCGAATTCGTTTATCAGCGTCGCGGTGCGGGAGTAGGTGAAGGGCTGATGCACTGCCCATACCCGCTTGAAATCCATGTTCTTTGCCGTTTCGAGCAGCGACCTGACCTCGGTGGGGTGATGTGCGTAGTCGTCCACGAAGGTAATGCCATTCACCTCGGAGAGCTTCTCAAAGCGCCTTACCGCGCCGTGGAACTCCGCAAGCCCCTTCACCGCCGACTCGAACCTGCACCCGTTCTCCAGCGCCGCCGCGATCGCCGCCACAGCGTTCAGCACATTGTGCCTTCCCGGCACCTTGATAGCCGCGGTGCCGACCTTCGCGCCGTTCTTGTACAGGTCAAATTCCGTATCGAAATCGCTCTTCTTGTTGATATTCGCGGGGTAGTAGTCGTTCCCGCCGTCCCAGCCGAAGGTGACGAGCCGCGCCTTTGTCTGAGCCGCGCTCACCGCCTCGACGGTATTCGCGTCGCCGCCGTTGTACACTATCGTCTTTGTGGTCATCTCGCAGAATTTCGTGAAGGAGCGCTTCATATTCTCCATAGTCTTGAAATAGTCGAGGTGGTCGCAGTCGATGTTCAGCACTACCGCGGTGTCGGGGTACAGCTTTAAGAAGGTGTCCACAAACTCACACGCCTCGCACACCATTGTATCGCTCGTCCCGCAGAGCCCGCTCCCGCCTATCGCTTTCAGCTTGCCGCCTATCACCGCGGACAGGTCGTTCCCGTCGGCGAGGAATATGTGGGTCAGCATGGAGGTGGTAGTGGTCTTGCCGTGGGTGCCGCACACACATACGGCGTTGTCGTACATGCTCGTTATCAGCCCCAGCAGCACCGAGCGCTCTATCACCGGCACACCGCTCGCCTTTGCCGCGATGAGCTCCGGGTTATCCGCCATTATTGCCGCGGTATGCACTATCAGGTCGGCGCCCTCGATATTTTCGGCGCGCTGTCCGAGGTATACGGGTATGCCCATATTCCGCACAGCCTTCAGGGTCTCGGTCTCGTTGTTGTCCGAGCCTGTCAGGTAATATCCCTGCTTGTGGAGTATCTGCGCGAGGGGGTACATTCCGCTCCCGCCTATGCCTATAAAATGAATGTGCTTCTTTCCTGTGAGAAAATTTTCCATTGCTTTTGTCCTTTTAGAAATAATGTATTTATATAAAGATTATTCACCGTATGCGGAGCATTATGCCGTATAATTGCGCCGTATCTGCTAAAACTAATCCCGACCCCACGAAAGGAGAATGTATATGAACATAAGCGATATACGAATACGCAGGGTAATGCAGGACGGGCGGCTGAAGGCGGTGGTCTCGATGACCGTCGATAACGCGATAGCCGTCCACGATATAAAGATAGTGCAGGGAGACGAGAGGGTATTTGTCGCCATGCCGAGCCGCCGTGACGAGACCGGCATTTTCCGCGACATCATCCACCCCATAAGTCCCGAAGCGCGCGGCGAGATAGAAGCCAGCATCATCTCCGCTTACGAGCGCTATGTTTCAGACCGTGAGGCGGGCAGTTTTTAATATAGCGAGCTGTGTTTTCGCGTCCTCGATCTCACCGTTCATCACCATTTCAACCGCCTTGTCGAAGGGAATGGTGAACGCCTCGAGGAATTCGTCCTCGTCGAGCTTCTGCTTATCTTGATGCAGACCCTTGGCGAGATACATGTGTATGACCTCGCTGTCGTAGGCGGGAGTAGGGTAGAGGCAGCCGAGGTAGATGAACTCGTCGGCGGTGTTGCCTGTCTCCTCGCGGAGCTCACGCCTGCCGCACTCGAGGTGGCTCTCGCCCCATTCGAGCTTGCCGGCGGGTATCTCCAGCAGCACCTTCTGATGCGGGTATCTGAACTGCTTCACGAAGTACACCTCGTTATTCTCCGTCAGCGCCACGACGCACACTCCGCCCGGGTGCCGCACCACGTCACGCAGTGCCTCCTTCCCGTTCTCGAGCAGTGCCGTGTCGCAGTATACATCTAAGACCTTGCCCTTGTATTTGAGCTCGCTGTTAAGTGTTTTTTCCGTCAGTTCCATAATACTCTCCGTCTCAGTTCTGAATTATGTAGCATACATTGCTGTATATACGTTTTTCGGGTATCAGCGCGAAAAATTCTTCAAGCGTCAGTACTCCGCAGATATCGTTCCTTTCCTCACCCTGCAATCTTGCGAGAAATATCAGCATTCCGGTGGGTGAGAGCTTCTGCAGGTGCTTCATTATACGTCTGAAATCGCCGGACAGCTCCTCCGACCTGAAAAACAAGCTGAAATGGTCAGCCGACTCCCTTCGCCAGAACAGCTCCGTCTCTCTGTCAAAATCGAAATCGCACACATCGAACGAGCCGAGCAGCTTATCGGTATCGTACTTCACAAGCTCGAACCATTCTCCGCTTATCTTCGCCGCAAAGGGATACGCCTCCGCGTTCAGCGCGCCGAAGCCGCCTGTACGCTCGGCGATAATGCTGCCGCAGTTCATATTGAGCTTGCAGGAAGCGCCGACAGTCAGTACTTTAAGGTCGTAAGACAATTTATCCTCCGTAGTGTCAATATATCACGGTCAATTGAAAAGTTAAATGCAACACTTGGGTCAAAAATGTTGCAATAAGGTTTGCAAAAACAAAGCAAAAATCGCGCTTGCTG
>CAJOMV010000082.1 GCA_905235805.1 uncultured Ruminiclostridium sp. | reverse complement strand
TCGTGCTGCTGCGCGCTTTTGGGCGGGCTCTTCACGACATCATGTCGTGAGAGAAATGGGGTGCCCTTCCTCTTCCCCTTTCCCCCGAGCGGTGCCAGCCGCTGGGTTGAGCGTTCAAAGCAGGACGCTTTGAGTTTTTCGCCAAAAGCGCGCATGGACGCGCGCATCTAAGCGAAAAACAAGCGACTTCTCAAGGGACTACTTTTTCTTGACTATCTTAGAGAACTCCAAAGCCTTTCCGACGTCACCGTTGACCTTGAGCTTGCCAAGTGTGAAAGCAGCGACGGGATCGAGCTTGCCGTCTATGAGCTTATTGAAATTATCGGACGACATTGTGATCTCGCAGCTTCTGTCATTGTACGGATACGGCTCTATATTCACCTTTCCGTCCTTCACCTCGACATAGAACACCCCGCCGTTGTCACCGGTAAGGTTTATCTGCGCCGCGAGGAAATCAACGCCCGAAACATCGGCTTTCGCGCCTATCCCCCTCACTTTTGTAAGGATCTCGTCAAATGTCATTTTCATATCCTCCCTTTTATATTCCGAACGGGACTGTTCCCGCTCCTTCCCTTGTCATACCGCGGCATACACCGAGTTCACGATATCACGCGAGAGCTGTGTTGTACCGGCGCCGCAGCGCTGCACGAACAGCGTGACAGACAGCCTTTCCACGGGGTCGCACAGCAGGTATGTCCCCGTCCAGCCGTCCCAGCCGAAGGCTCCCTTCGACGCGAACAGACCCGCCTCGTTCCTGTCGGTGAGACAGCGCACAAGGTTCGCATAACCGAAGCCGCGGGTGGAATCCCAATTGAAGGTCTTTTTCTGCTCAGGAGCAAGTCCGTTCTCACGCATGAAATCTATCGCGCGGGCGGAGATGATGCCCTTGCCGCCGTCCGAGAGCGCCGCCCCGAGCTTCGCGTAATCCGAAGCCGTAGAGAACAGCCCCGCTCCGCCGGAGCAGAATGCCGGGTCGGTGTCATAGTCGAAAATGCAGAGGTTCACATAGTCCGGCTTCTTCGGGTGCTCTCCTGCCCCGTCGTACAGCACTGCAAGCCTGTCACGCTTCTCCGGCGGCACATAGAACGCAGTGTCCCCCATTCCGAGGGGACGGAAGACGTTCTCCGCGCAGAATTCCGACAGCTTCATATCCGCAGCCTTTTCTATCACCGCTCCGAGGATATCAGCGGACGAGCCGTACTGCCATTCCCTGCCTGCCGGGAACGCAAGCGGAGCCTTGCCCGCGGCGGCGGCGAACTGCTGTGTGGTCATGGAGCTGCCGCTCCTTATGCTGTGCTCGAGATCTCCCCACACGCTGTTCATGCCCTCCGCGCCCTCAAAAGAGCCGCCCGGGTACGCTATACCCGAGGTCATGTTCAGAAGGTCGCGTATCGTTATCGGGGGACTCTCCACCCGCTTTCCGTTCTCGATATATACCGCGTGCTCGAACTCCGGTATCAGCCAGCCGAGCTGCCAGCCGGTGTCGAGCTTCCCGCGCTCCATGAGCATCATGCAGGCTGTTCCCGTAACCACCTTCGTAAGGGAGTATGCGCGGCATATCGTCTTTTCCGTGAACGGGACACCCTTCTCGATATCCGCAAGCCCCGCGCTGTATGTGCAGACGGGCTCACCGTCCCGCGTCAGCACGAACGCCGCGCCCGTTTCGGCGTGATGTTCAATGGCGCTGTCTATTATTCTTTTCGTGTTGTCAAGTGTCATATTTTTTCTCCGCATACTGAAACAAATATTTTTTCTATTATAACATATACTTTCATCGCTGTCAATTATCTTTTTTCCGATAAAACAGCCGTATTGCAAAAAGCTCCGCGATGTGGTATAATACAGTACGGAAATGAACTGTACCGACCTGTCACGGAGGAAAAATGAACAATCTGTTTGAGAAGACATCGAGTCTGAACACGCCTATCGAATGCTTCGTCTTTGACGCGGAAAAGGAGGATTTCCCTATCCGTCAGCACTGGCACTACTTCACCGAATTCATCTATATGCTGCGGGGCAGCGCCCTGATGACCGCCGACGATGACGAATATACCGCGGGAGCGGGCGACCTTGTGATATTCCCGCCGTCATGCGTGCACTCGATATCAGCGAAGGAGCCGGGAGAGCTGCCCGAATACGCGGTGCTGAAATTCGATATCGGGAAATTCCCGAGCGTGTCGTCCTACTCCCCTTCACCTGCAAGCATATTCCGCTGCGCGGCGGAAAACGCCATGCCTGTGCTCTTCGACGCGCGTACGGCGGAGGAAATGGGCTGCGGCAGCATATTCCACGACTGCGTGAACGAGATGAGGGAGTTCCGGTACGGCTACGACGTAATGCTGCGCTCGCAGATATACCGCCTGCTCTACCGCATAATCCGGCACTGGGAGGACGAGGGACTGAACATCTCGGAATGCCCTGCCGCTTCCGACAACGACAGGAGCATAGAGAACATCACGGAATACATAGACCGCAGGCTCGGTGAAGCTCTGCGGGTATCGGACATAGCAGCGGAGTGCCACCTCAGCTATTCGGCATTCGCGGCAAAGTTCCGGGAGCGGTACGGCATGAGCTGCAAGGAGTATATCGAGAGAATGCGGATATACAAGGCGGAGGAATACCTGCTGTTCACCGACAGGGACATTGACTATATCGGGCAGGAAACGGGCTTCTCGGACTGCTCCCACTTCATCAAGAGCTTCCGTAAGTTCCGCGGCGTGACCCCGAAGAGGTTCAGGGACACGAGACGCTCATAGCTGGAGGGAGCGGAGCTTGTAGAACTCACCCTTCTTCTCCATAAGCTCGTCATAGCTGCCGTATTCTATCACGTCGCCGTCGCTGATGACTGCTATCTTGTCGGCATTGCGGACGGTGGAGAGCCTGTGGGCGACTATGAGGGTCGTTCTGTCCTTCACAAGGCGGTCTATGCTGTCCTGTATCATCTTCTCGGATACCGAGTCGAGCGCGGAGGTCGCCTCGTCAAGTATGAGTATCTTGGGGTCGCGCACGAACGCCCGCGCAATGGAAACGCGCTGTCTCTGCCCGCCGGAGAGGTTCGCGCCGTGCTCGTTCACGGGGGAGTCCAGACCCTCCGGCAGAGATGCTATCATCTCCTCCAGATTGGCGGCTTTTATGACTTCGTTCAGGAACTCCTCGCTGATATCCTCCGCGCCGTAGGTTATGTTCTCCCGTATAGTGCCGGTGAAGAGTATCGGAGTCTGGGGGACTACCGCGATGTGCCTTCGGTAGCTTTTCAGGTCAACGGCTCCAAGATTCTGTCCGTCTATCAGCACCTGCCCGGACTGGGGACGCAGGAAGCCGATGACGAGGTTGAGCAGAGTGCTCTTCCCCACTCCCGACGCACCGACGAACGCAACGGTCTCTCCCTTGTTTATCTTAAGGGAGAGATTTTTTATTACCGGCTTGTCTGCCTCACGGAACTTGAAGCACAGGTCACGGAACTCTATATTCCCCTCGACCTCCTTCATTTCCGGCAGTCCGGCTGGCTGCTCTATGTCCGCGCAGAGAAGTATGTCGCCCACGGAGTTGACGGACTCAAGCCCCTTTGAGATAATGGGGATAAGGGTGATGATACCGCTGACCTGATTGACTATCGTGGAGAAGTAGGTCTGGTACATCACAACGTCTCCGGGCTTTATGGTGCCCTGAAAGGCGAGCCAGCCGGTGAACGCGAGACACAGCACCTGGAAGAGCTGGAAGGACGCCCAGTTTATCGACCCGAAGAAGGACTGTATCACGTCCAGCTTCAGTCCCTCGTCCGCAACACTGCGGAGCTGGCGGTCTATCTTCTCGGTCTCGTTCTCCTCGAGAGCGTGGGCGCGGGTGACGGGGATAAGCTCCACCATCTCCATGACCTTTACGGAGGTCTCCTCCATTTCCTTGCGGAAGCTCTTGTTGCGCAGGTTTATCTTCTTCCTGAATACCGTGCGTATCACCACCGCGACGGGAATGGTGGCGAGAAAGAACATGAACACCACCCACGACGAGCTGACTACAACAGTGAACGCCACGATTATATTCATTATGATGCTGAGCACGGAAATGAATATCTGCGACGACAGGTTCTCTATCTGCTCCACATCGCGCATTATCTTGGACTGCAAGCGTCCCGACTGCATCTCGTTGTGGAAGGTGATGGAGAGCTGCTGGAGCTTGCGCACCATTGAGCTGCGGAGCCTGCACTCCACGTTTCGTATCACCTTTGCGTAGAAGTATGTATGGAAGTAGTTCGTCAGCACGTTCTGCACTATCAGCACCGCCATTATCACGGTATTTATGATGATAGTCCGCACCGCGTTGTCGTCATGCCCGGTCGCGGCGTTTATGATGTTCGCCGTCGCTATCGGCAGCACCCACACGGGGGTATGCTTTATCGCGAACATCACCACCGCGAGAAACAGGCGGAAATACTGCCCCTTGTACAGCCCCAGCAGTATTTTCAGGCTGTGGTGCTCATTCTGCTCAAAGCTCCGCAGCAGTATGTCCTCGTCTATATTTTCATCGGTAGTAAGTTTCTTTTCAAGAATATGCGGCTTGTTCTCTTTCATAGTCCGCACCTCCCCGTTTTATGATACCGTATATTATATCACCATTGCCTGTGGGGAAATATGAAATTTCTTCTGAAAAATTGTATAAATCTATTTTTATTGAGCACTCGAGCCAGTGGCTGGCGCCGCCCGGGGAAAGGGATAGAGAAAGCCTGCCATTTCGGCACGAAATGACAGGCTTTTTCATTCTGCGAACGAATCATCAACCCATAGCCTCCGGCATATCGTCCGGGTACATAAGGCTGTCGTAGTCGGTGAAATCGTGTATTGCCTTCTGTGTGTCGTTGACGGTAACGACCCTGCCGTCCATTCCGCTTATGAAGGGACTCCATTCAAGCAGCTCTCCCTTGCTGTCGGTAATTCTGATGATCACATCGGGCAGTATCTCGCCGCGGTTGCATTTGAGCAGTATCGGACGCAGGTCGTCGTTCTGCTCATACATCACATCGCCCTCTTTCATTATTGCCATTGCTTCATCAAGAACAAGCTCCGATATCGTAATGCTGCCGTGGATATCCGACGGGAGCAGCAGGTAAAGCTCCTGACCGCCGCCGGAGGTCACGAAGCTGTCGGAGGGGAAGCTGTTTACATAACGGACCTTTGTGTTCATGTCCGTTTTCTCGAAAATGAGCTGATACAGGTCGCGGAAATTGTCAAAGTCGTCCATGTCCGGTTCGGCATACCCGATATACCAGAAGCCCAGCATCTCCCCATTTTCACGGAGTGTGTCCAGCTCCTTTATCGCGGGCATTGAGCTGAAGGTGTTCGGGTACGGCATTTCAGCCCACTCGCCGTCGAACATTGCAAGATCGACATCGTTTCCGTCGCTGTCGTTACCCTTTGCGGTATACCTGTCTATAAAATACCATTTCAGTATAGAGTCTGTCTCCGGGTCGCGTATTATCACAGATATCTTGTCAAACTCGAAAGCGGTCTCCACAGTTGTATCCGCCACGCTGTACTGCCCCATACCGTAAAGAAACTGTGCCATAAGACCGAGGGAATAATTGTCGTAGAAGCTGAACTCGTCCCGTGTTCCCATGTATGTAAGCGTCAGAGGAGTATCGCCGGCATCCCACTTTATCCGCATAGTATCGTCATCGTGTTCAAGCACTTCCATGTGTGATAAGCTATCTACAGCCGCCATCTCAAACAGCCACTTCGTCGGGTCGTCACCGTCCTGCGCATACCCGAACGGGACTCCTATACCCATAGACTGCGAGAGCACGGAGCCGCTGCCGTCCTCATTGAAGCAGTAGTAGCTCTCATCATAGTATTCGCTTCCATAGCTCCCGTCTGTCGCGAGCCATACGCCATATCTGAACGGGAATATTTCCGTGGCACTGTCGGTGACATCTGCTTCCGATACTTCCCCGGTCCCGGTCTCCGCTTCGGTGGTCACAGCGGCAGTTGTCGTATCGCCTGCTGTCATTTCCGCAGCGGTTGTTACTGCCGCCGTCACGGTCGTTGTTATGCTCTGTTCCGCTGCTGTGCTTTCCTCCGGCGCATTGCTCCGCGCACAGCCCGGGACTGCAATGACAGCCGCGCATAACACCGCCGCTGTAAATGCTTTACTCAGCCTGTTCATAATGCTTCTCCTTTATCTCCGTACAAGTTTATTTGATTATAGCACTAATAAAAAGAAATGTCAAATCATATCCGTGTCACCCGAAACTCCCGTCAGGAACAAACAGTCTCGGGCTCTCAAGGCAGGAGGCTTTGGTTTTTTTCCAAAAGCGCGCACATAAGCGAAAAACAGGCGACTGCTCAAGTTTTTTGGTAAATATGTATCAAAAAACTTGCAAAACAGGCTTGAATATGCTATAATATAACAAACAACGACAAAACTGACGGAGTATATATGAAAAGAAAATACAAGAATTTCGGTATGGTCTTTACCGACCTTCTTTCTATTATACTGATCATACTGTGCGTAACCGTCGCTGTAACAGGGAGCAGGCAAGAGTCCGCGAACTACAGCTATGACGCTGAGATAACCGACCTTACTGTCGGGTGGGTCGGAGATGACGGGAAAATACTGTCGCTCGATGCTCTCCCGAATGGCGACATCGTGCTGACACACTCGCTCGCGGGGATAGACCTGCGCAGAAAGCGCCTCTGCTTCAGGAGCATTGACACGCACGTCACAGCCTCCTTTGACGGCGTCAGCGCGTACACCTACGCGCCGCAGCTCGGCGGCATTCTCGGAAAGTCCTACGGAATGTACATACAGATGATACCCATTCCCGTGGACGCGGAGTACGTCACGCTGTCGCTCCACCCCATATATAACGATTCCGCAGCCGTGCTCCGTGAGACATCGGTGCAGGACGCGGGACTGTTTATCGGCGACCTGTACCATGAAGGGCTGCCGGGCTTTGCTATGTGCGCTCTTATCGCGCTGTTCGGCGTGCTGATGCTCATTATAGGCTTCACCACATTGCAGTCCTCCGAGGGAAATATGCTCGACTTCTTCTCTCTCGGTGCGTTCGCCATACTCGTGGGAGTTTGGTCGGCAAACGACACCATGGTACTGCAGATATTCACCCAGCACCCGGAATATGTGAGGCTGAGTAATTACCTCTGCCTGATATTCGTGTCCTACCTGCCGGTATCGTTCATGGCGACGGTCACAAATCACCGCAAAACGGCGCTTCTGCCGGTAATGCTGACGCTGACGCTGGTGAATTTCGCGCTGACAATGACGCTGTCAGTGCTGGGGATAGCAGATATCCGTGAAATGCTGCGCTTCTCGCACATAAATATAGGCATAGCTCTTATTATGACGATATATCTTATGATAAGGGCGGCAAGAAAGAAAACCATAGCCCGCTCCTTCCTGCACACTGTCATAGTGGGTATGTCTGCGGCGATACTCGGTGCCGCGGCAGACCTTGTGCGCTTTCAGGTGTTCCCGGAGCTTTCCTTCCCGGCAAGCTTCTTCACGCGGGTAGGAGTGATGACATTCCTTATCCTCATGGGACTTCACCTAATGAAGGAGCGCACCCGGATCGCGGTCGAGCAGGGACAGGCGGCGCTCATGAAGAAAATGGCGTACACCGACGGGCTCACGGAGCTTGCGAACCGCGCTGCGTTCCACCTGAAGGAGGACGAGATACGCCGCAAGTGCCCCGACTTTACGATAATACAGCTTGACATAAACTTTCTGAAAAAGGTGAACGACGTTTACGGTCACGCTGAGGGAGACCGGCATATAATCGGTGCCGCCCGTATCATAAGCGGCAGCTTCTCCGGTATCGGCACCTGCTACCGCACCGGCGGCGATGAGTTCATCGTTGTGGCGCAGGACTGCTCCGAGGAGCAGGTGAACAGCGCGCTGGAGGATATGGAGAAGGCTGTGGAGGCGTACAATGAGACCGAGAAGCCTCCCGTACCGCTCAGGATAGCCTACGGCAGCGCAAGCTGCACAGCGCGGACGGACGCGCTCGAGGAGACGGAAAAGCTCGCGGATCAGAGAATGTATGAGAAGAAAAAAGCAATGAAATCGGGCGCGGAGCAGGACGTAAGATGACCGCGCGGAAAGGGTGAGGTGCTCTATGGAACAAAGGGTCGGCACGGTAAAATGCAGCTGCACGGACGCACCGCGCTTTTCGGTAGTGATACCGGCACACAATGAGGAAAAATACATCGGAAAGTGTCTGCAGGCTGTCAGGAGCGCGGCAAAATACGTCAAGCCCGACACTGTGGAGATAATAGTCGTCGCAAACCGCTGCACCGACAGGACTGCCGCCATTGCGCGGCATTACGGGGCGCGGGTGCTGAAAAATGACGACAAGTGCATTGCCGCTGTACGCAATACCGGCGTGAAAGCCGCCAGAGGCGGGATAGTGGTGACTGTGGACGCCGACAGCCTTATGACGAAGCGCTCACTCGCAGAGATAAGGGAGATGCTGGAAAGCGGACTGTATGTGGGCGGCGGGACGAACCCGCGCTTTGACAGAATGTCGGTGGGGATAGCGTTCTCCGCTATGTATGTAGCCGTAAATCTGCTGCCCGTCATGATGAAGAACGGCGGGTATCTGAGCGGAGCGATGTTCTGGTGCTGTAAGCGGGATTTCGAGGCTATAGGCGGCTTCAATGAGAGCTTAGTCAGCCTTGAGGACATGGACTTCGCCGCACGGCTGAAAAAGCTCGGTGCCCGCAGGGGTCAGAGATACGGGACACTGAAGCGCTCCTATGTGCTGACCTCGGCGCGGAAATTCGATGAGTTCGGCGACTGGTATCTGATCAAGAACCGCAGCCTTACGAAACGCATATTTACCGGCAAGGACAGAGAAGCGGCAGACAGCTTCTACTATGATGTACGATAAGCTGTAAAGCTTAAAATACGTTTTACTGAAAGGAAAAATGACCATGAGACTGAAACGAACCCTTACCCTCACACTCGCGGTATTAATGGCATTCACGGCGGGCTGCGGCAGCTCCTCCGGGAACAGCGGCAGCGCTGCGCAGGGCGGTGATATACCAGCCGAGCCTGTCGCGGCAGCACCGGCAGCGGAGCCTGCGGACGACTCCGATAAGCCGGTTCTCACCGTACTCACCCACCGTGTTGACCGCGTTGATGTCGAGGACGGCGGCGACGGCAGCCTTGCCGAGATGACCAAGCCGTTTGAGGTAGCAAATAACTGCAAGGTAAAGTATATCTCTGTCACCGAATACCCCACGATTGTACCCGAAATGATACAGGCAGGAGGCGAATATGCCGACGTACTGATGATACCCGACGCGATAAAGCTGAAGGATCTCGGGGAATATTTCGAACCGCTCGGCGACTACAAGACCCTGAGCGAGAAATACAACTGCGCCAATCAGAAAATGTACGACGGCACGGTGTACGGGCTCTCCCACGTCTGCACCATTCTCGGCGGCATCTGCTACAACAAGCGGATATGGGCGGAAGCGGGCGTGACCGAGCTTCCCGTCAGCCCGGAGGAATTCCTCGCCGACCTGCGGCTTATCCGCGACAACACCGACGCCATACCGTTCTATACCAACTACAAGGACGGCTTCTGGACGTTCGTGCAGTATCAGGCGATGGTGATACCCGCCTCCGGCAATCCTAACTATCTGAATGATATCCTGATAAACGGAGAGGATATTTTCGTTCCCGGCGGCGCGTTCTATGAGGTCTACAAGCTGTTTTACGACATACTCAGCGATCCGACCCTCATCGAAAGCGACCCGCAGAACACCGACTGGGACGGCAGCAAGGGCATGATAAACCGCGGAGAGATAGCTACCATGGTCATGGGCTCGTGGGCGGTGTCGCAGTTTGCCGAAGCCGGCGAAAACGGCGAGGACATGGGCTATATGCCCGCACCCTTCACCTACGACGGCAGACAGTTCGGACAGATAGGAGCGGACTACTGCCTCGGCATCAACAAGAATATCCCCGACGAGCGCAAGGAGCTCGGCAGGAGGTACATAACATGGTTCATCGAGGAGTCCGGCTTCGCGGAAAAGGAGGGCGGCGTTTCCACGCTCAAAAAGATAGAGCTCCCGCCGCATTTTGAGGCGTTCACCAACTGCTTCACCTTCGCGACCGTCGATGCGCCCGAGGGACTTGTCGGTGTCTGGGACGCGATAGACAATGAGTCCGGGCTCGGCACCAATACCGGCGAACCCGGCAACTACAAGCTCGAAATTGCCGCAGCAGCTATCGAGGGCAAGGACTTCTCCGCAGTCGAGGAGATCTTCGCGGATAATAACAAGCGCTGGGCAGAGACCCGTGACGCCAACCCCGATTATATCGCGTATAAAGCGGCACATTAGTAAGGTACCTTTTCCTCAATAAATAAAGCTGAAAAATAATGCCGGAGCCCTGAAGGACTCCGGCATATTTGTTATTTATTACTTCTTCTTGTTTTTACGCTTTGAATTTCTGCATACTCCGGCTGACGCGGCTATTGCTAAAGACGCTGTCATGATGAAGTATGTGCTGAGTGCCGTACTTGTGACGGGGTTTTCTTCCTCTTCCGTTGCCGAATTTGTATTGCCGGCATTGGAGTTGGAATTCGTGCCGTTATCGGTCTCATTGATGATGATCTCAGGTTTATCTTCGGAATCGGGTATTATTACCAGACCGTCGTTCTCAAAGGTGATATCGATATCCAGAGAACCGTTTGCGGCAGTGGTGAGAACACCGCCGGATACATCTTCCGCACTGCCCTTTACGAGAGTGACGGAGATCTCTTTGGACTCGCCGTTCGGCGCGATAATCCTGATAGTGTGTTCGCCGTATTCAACGCCGGAGATCCTGAAATCACCGTTTGCGTCTGTTACCGCGGTCCTGACTACGGAGTGGATCTCCACGGTCGCAGCGGAGAGCGGTTCGCCGTTCTCTGCGTAAACTGTTCCTGTGATCGTAGCAGTGTCAGCTGCCGCACTGCCAGAATTGCTGCCGCCGTTACTGCTGTCATTGTTCTGTGCGGTGTTTTCTGTGCCGCTGTCAATGCTGCTCTCCACGGTATCGGAAAGCTCCTCCAGCTTATCTTCCGCGTCGGTCAGCTTGCTGTAATTGGTGACCTTTGCCTTATCAGCTGTCGGAAGTGCGTCGTATGCCTTTCTTGCGTCCTCGATCGCTTTTTCATCGGTTTCCGCTACATTGGTGGGTATCTGATTGATCAGTGCGATAACAGAATTGATCTTATCGGTATTGCTTGTGCCGGTAGAACCGGTAGTTGTTGTGCCGGCAGTTGAAGGCTCATAGACGTGTATCGAAGGCGGATTGGGATTTGTGGGGCTGCTGGGCTCGGGTGTGGGCTCCGGCTCCGGCTCTGGCTCGGGCTCCGGCTCTGGCTCGGGCTCAGGCTCGGGTTCCGGCTCGGGCTCAGGCTCAGGTTCTGCCGCCTTGAGCGTGAAGTTCTGTGCGGTACGCGTCAGTACCTGATAAGCATCGGTATCCTCGCTGTCTGCATCGGGATCCGCCTGTCTGAACTCTGCGGCTATCGTATTTGTTTCATTTTCCGTAAGATTTTCGAATGTCTGCGCAAATATGGTTATTACGGTACTTCCCTCTGATTTGGAATAATCGGTTCCCTCTACAAGCTCCTGACCGTTCAGCCATAATTTTTCAAACTCACTGAAGGTACCGTTGGACGCGAATACCTGATCTTCGGAATAGTCTTCCAGCACGAAGTCATGCTCACCCTCGGTCTGCTCAACGCCGAGAGGAGTTTTGATCTCATAGTTCTCATCACTGGTCTCGTAAACGTTCGTGTTGGTGTTTTCCTTTACATTGATAGTAAACTCTTTGGTCGCGCGATAGATCCAGTCGGTCGCACTTCTGTCATTATACAGGTTTGCTATGACGGTCAGCTTGTATTCTCCGGTTTCCTGCGGAGCGCCGTAAAGCTCACCTGTCTTATTGTTGATCTCAATTCCTTCGGGTAAATTATCTCCCACTACAGCAAATCTTACGGTACGGAAATCGAACATATTATCCGTAGCTATAAGAGCAGAGTAAGGTACATACTTTACCGCCTCGGGAAGAGTATCGGAGATTATGTTTAAATTGGAAATATTACCGGTAAGCTGGATCTTGACGTCTTCCTGACCGTCTGCCTTTATTGTCAGGGTTCCGGAGATCTTACCGCCATCTCCGTCGGGAACAAGGCGTATTTTCGCCAGGTTGTTCATCTCGTCACTGTCCGTCGAGGTAAAGCCCTTGAGCGTATCGTTGTCTGTACCGCCGACTGTCCAGTAATCATCGAGCTTGACATTGGTGGCGTCAAGCTCAACGCTGAGTCCTGTCAGATCGCTCGTACCGATGTTTGCGATAAGGATATCATGTGTATAACCGAAGAATTCGTCAAAATAAACGAGTCTGTCAGGGTCGTCTTCGGTACCGCCGGAGGGACCGTTCACGAACAGCTTTGCCTCGGAGGACTTCTTTACGACTCTTATAAAATAGTTCTTGGTCTTGCTCTGGGAGGTGATCGCGTACTGGATTATACCGTCTCCGCTGAAATCCTGTACCTGTGTAAAATCAACGGTCTCCGAGGATACCTTTTCACCGTCATCATTCAATCTGAACACCTTATTTGCGAGCTCACCATTTACCTTGAGCTTGATCTTGGAAAGGTCAGCATCTTCGTCGTTTATGAACAAGGTCTGATAACCATAGCCATAATATGTATCAAGGTTCTTGGAATAAGAGTTCCTTATTACCCAGCTGTCAAGCTCGGTGCCGTCCTCTGTGGTAGCACCTGTAATATTGAACCACGGGTCAACATCTCTGATGACAGGAACGTCAAAATCAAGGGTCAGAGGATCGGGGCGCTCGGGCTCAGGCTCGGGCTCGGGTTCGGGCTCGGGTTCGGGAGTAACTTCCGGTGCGATTACCTTGACGGTAATGTGTCTGACAAAGGTCTCCGGGTCGCCTGTATAAAAACTATCCCTCGGAACATTCGCAAAGAGAGTAAAAGAAACGTCTTCGGTGAAAATTGTTGAATATTCGATATAATAAGAACTCGACCCTTTTAACACTTTTGTACTTCCCGCAGCTTCGGCTTCCTCACGGGTTGCAAAATTACCCAGATATACTGCGGCATTCAAATCTGTGAAGCTTAAAGAAGTGTTCTCGGATAAATATGCTCTGAATCGGTATGTTCTGTCAATGCTATATCCTTCTTTTAGCGTAAATGTGATCGTATCTTCGGTTTCGGTGCTTTGCATTTTAACCGTGTCATAAGCTTCATAACTGCTATAACTATAATTACCTAAATAAAGATCACAACCGCTCTCGTAGGGATAAATACCAAATTCGCCGCTCTGAAGTGTCAGTTTAAACTTATATGCACGAATTACGGTCTCATTGCCTTTTTCCTTAACAAATAATGTAAGGTCAAGATCCCCGGCGCTCAGATTGGGAACATAAGCCAGATTATCTTTGCTGGTGTTCAGGATAGAGTCCTTGATATCCGCCTCGCCGCTTGCGACTGCGTCATCATAGGTCTCATAATGCCCTTTAAATATACCGGCTACTCTGCCCTTCAGTTCTTCCTTGTCACCGTTATCAGTCAGAGTAAGTCCCAGTCCATAGGGTGCGTCTTTTGTATAACCGCCGTTAAGATACACGAGCCTGTGATCAATTGTCGGGTCTTCATTTGAACCGGTGAGCGTGTATGCACCATAGCTTGCCGCTCCGTTTGCATCATACAGTTTGAACGAAGCGTTAAGATAATTGTTTATTATCCTGAACTCCATGCAGTAATAGTCAACCACTACGCCGTCAACAAAGAATACAAAAAATATATAATTGTAAAAACTCGTGGGCGGGATAAGCAAACCGCCGTTTTCAGTATCCTTGCTCAGCACCATGTCCGTTACTTCACTTTCCGCTTCAAGATAACTATCGGTAAATGCTCTTACAGTAACGTTCTCTGTTACAGCGGTATCTGTCTTCTTGTTCATAAGCTGAGGCTCAACATAGAAATACAGAGAATCATCTGCTTTTACCTCTTTGTTGAGACGAATAGTATAATCTATTCCACTTACATAACCGCTGTAATATGGTGTATTATAATAATAATCACGCAGATAGTTTGAAACGTTGTAATGGTCTTCGGTGTATGTAATATTTTCAGAACCCGAATCATTTCTCGCATACACGGAAAATCCGGCTATCCCTGCCTCATATTTACCTGTTACGCTTGTACTGATATTATATCTGACATTGTTCGGGTCAAGCTGTTTTCCGCTTCCTATGATATATTCTCCACTCAAAGAGAAAGAATCTCGGTATGTATCAACAGATTCGTTCCCTCTCATAAGATCAACCGTTCCGTCGGCTCCGCTTACGATCGCCACTGTATCGTAGTCGTCAATATAGACCACCTTGCTGTCTGACGGCAGATCATAGGTATTCTCAAAGTAGTAGCTCGTACGCAGATTTTCTGTGATCTCGGTCGTCGGTACTGCTCTCAGCTCTTCCGCGGTGTATCCGTTAAGAGACAGATACCCGTACTTTTCGCTGATATTCAGCAATGTTGCGCCCGCGGGTACGCTTGAGGCGGCAAACACTGACACAGCTGTCGCTGCCGCAAGAATACGCGCAAGCAATTTCTTGGGTTTCATAATTTATACCTCCATAATAGTTTTCTCCGCAAGCTGTCTGAGCTCATCGGTTGTATAAATGCGCGTTTTGCGCAGATATCCGTTTGGTTGGTCGAAGATCAGGTCGTTACCGATCACATCGCATAAATACGGCAGCTTTGCAATGACCTCGCACTTCTCGTTCATCAAAGTACCATAAACATACCCTTCGGTCGTTATGTACTGTGCTATGATATTATCGCCCGCCTGAGTGACGTAAGTCAGGTATGCGTCCTCTTCGAGCTGCGCGATCTTATCGCCCGTTTTTATATCATACACTGCCGGAGCACCGTGGAGCGGTGCCTCGATACGCAGACTGTCGGTGTAAAAGACCTCATTGAGCGACATATCCGGGATCTCTCCGCTGCTTTCCCGGATAAGCTCGCCCGTCACCGCGCTGTAGTCGCAGACTCGTCCGTCTCTGTATATCACGCTTAGATATGAGCCGCTCTCATCACGTATGTACTGCTGATCGTGGATAGACTCGTAGTCCTCGAAGCTGTGCTCCGCGATGATCTGCGAGTTCAGGTCGTATAATCTGAACCCGGCTATTGAGAACAGCATGGCTGTTTTTGCTTTTTCATCTACCCTCGCCTCATTGTGAGGGTATGATATGTCATAGGATATAATGTTGTTTTCCGAACGCTCGTCGTATTTCATTATCCTGACATCGGGGGAATTATTGCCTCCCGCAAGGGCGGTATTTTCGGAAATACACAGGTGCTCGTTCGGCATACCGCAGATCATTCTGCCCGACTGCCTTGCGTTACTGTCAAAGAATACCACCGCGCTGTCGGAGGATATCACCGTGTTACCGTTTTCGGACGCATAGCTGTACACCTTTTCCGCGGTCGTGATGAGCCCGGTCTGTTCACCGGTGACAGGGTCTATCCGGCTTAAGAAATTATCGGTGTTTATGTAGATGCCGTCCTTGTCGGTGCTCGTACGGAAAGTCCTGTCCTCGCTCTGGAATCCGCCGGTCTGTTCACCGGTCAGCAGGTCTATGATAACAAATACCGATATCTCATCGGACGTTGCCGAAAATGCGAGGTAGTTCTCATAAAACCCGCCGCTGAGCTTCTTGAAACCGTAGGAGCCGTCAACAACGTCGTATTGCTCCATGGCGCCGTCAAAGGTATATACTCCGAGTGAGCCGTCGGAAAAGCTTACCGCAAGGCTTGTACCGTCGTTGTCAAGCTCAAGGATGCTGTCGGAAGCGTTGACAAAGATATCGTTCTCTATACCGGGCGTTTTCCTGCCGCCAAGCGGGACCTCCGCAAGCTCACTTCCGTCGGAAATATCCAGGAGATACAGCGTGTCGGCAGCCTTGTCCAGCACCGCCGCTCTCAGGCAGTCCCCCGATACGGTGAAAATACCGTTATGAGCCGTAAGCTGCTTATCCGAGCCGGTTTTCGTATCATATATATTTATGCCGTTCTGCCCCGAATAGATGACTCTCCCGTTATCGAGGAAAGCTGCCCGTGAGCGGGCGCTGATACCCGCATTCAGCTCCGCGGATACCGCCGCGGTATCCGTATCGAATACCACCATTCTCCCCGAGCACAGCGCCGCGCCTGTCCTGCCGTCGGGAGACAGCGCCATGGATATCGGCGCGGACGGTAAGGTAAGGGTCTTGTGCGGCTTGAAACCGTCGGAAAGGTCATATACCCCGAGCGCAGATGCAAGCGCGTACTGCGTTTCCGAAGACGCGGCAGGTGTGAACAGGTCACCCTCCGGCGACGCTTCGTAAGCAAGACGGATCGCTGACGCGGTATCGCCTTTATCCAGCGCATTCTGCGAAAACTCCGAAAGCTTGAGACTGCTTTCGGAAGCCTGCATTCGCTTCAGTCCCACGAAGGAGGTGAATATGCCCGCGGCAAGAAATACTCCCGTCACCGAGAACGCGGCGGCGCGCATACGCTTGAAGCGCTTTGTCCGGGGATCGTTCTCGTACAGATGATCCAGCACATACAGCATTTCTGTCGCTGTTTGGTATCTGTTGTTGGGGTCAAGGCTCATCGCCTTTGTGACCATAGCCGCGATCTGGGGACTTACCGTACCGTCGGAGAGCGGGACAACGTCCTTCGCGTCCTTTGCGGGTCTCTGACCGCTCAGCAGATGATACAGAACAGCCCCCACGCTGTATATATCGGAGCGCACATCGGGAACTATCGTTCTTTTACCGGTACCGGAGGTCTTTTCATTTTCGGCTGCCGCGACTGTTCGGGTGGAGTCGTCATCGTTCGCGAGAGCTGTTTTTTCGGTGTTGGCGTATGTAACGCTCTGGGAGCTGTTCTCGTTTCCGTCGAGCCCGGACGAATAGTCTATCCCGTAATGCTCCGGCGAAGAGTATCCCGCACTGCGTCCTATCACATTCTCCTCACCCAGCGCAAGCGCGATATTGAAGTCAATGAGACATATATCATTGTACGGGGTGATCATTATGTTTGCGGGCTTTATATCACTGTGTACATACCCCTTCGGCGGGTCGCCGTGCGTAGGGCTGTGAAGGTATTCGAGAGCCTGCAGGAGCTGTCTTGCCCACCTGATCACTTCGGGCTGTGTAAAGCGCTCCCCTCGTTTGAGCGGTTTATCGAGACTCTCGCCGTCGATAAAGTCCATTACCGTATATACCGTCTCGTTCTCAACGAAGAAATCGTAAACCTGCGGTATATACGCATGAGTGAGATTCTTGAGTATATCGACCTCACGGCGCAGAAGCTCGGGGCGTGCGTTCATGTGCCGCTTATCGGCCTTCAGCACGACCTTCTTGTTAAGGCGAAGATGATTTGCGAGATAGACGATGCCGCCGCCGCCGGATCCGATCTTATCTATGATCTCGTATGTGGCGGCTATTACTTCAGCCATTTGTCATGATCCTTTCATTTTTCTTTTTTGCCGTACTCATCGGACAGCTTTGATTCCAGTTTTTTTCTTTTTACATGAAAACCGATCAGCAGTATGATCATGACCGCTATTGATAAAGCAGCGACCAAAAGACCGCCGTAAAAGAGCAGCGTATTATCTGTAAGCTGCATATTTTCGCTCCTTCCGAATATCAAAAGCTGTTTACATCAGCTCAAATACAAAATCCACATTGTGGATGCTTACTCTGGTCTTGTTGTTGAGCACAGCTTTCTCATTTGCGCCCAGGCGTTTTCCGTTGACGAAGGTACCGTTTACGCTGCCGTTATCGACAATGCTATAGATACCGTCATCACAATATATGGTGGCATGAAGATGGCTCACCGTCTTCTGCTGCAATTCAAGATCGAGCTTTACCGAGCCTCTGCCGCTCCTTCCGATATTGAACGGGAAAGAATTTATCGGATATCTGTTTCCGTTGCTGTCCACCAGCATTGCGGACGCGCCTGAGGCAGTTTCAAATACCGTGGACTCATCCTCAAATACCGTATTCTCGGAATTATCGGCTCCGTAGGACGCGTGGGCGGGGATATTCTCTCGTTTCTGCGGCATCACGCCGACCTGCGGCATTGTACCGACCTGCGGCATTGCACCGACCTGCGGCATTGCCGGCTGACCGGTCTGCGGTATATTAATCCCGGCAAGCGGCTGTTTCGGCTCCTGCTTTGATTTACCTGTGAACGAGAACAATTCCTTCTTGGGCGTATCCTTTTTTTGTTTCTGGAAGAGAGACGATTTCTTGTCCTTCTTTGCCGCTGCGCCGCTGTCTGCGGGAACTCCCGGCATAGCTATACCGAACGGATTGTCCACGGACGCTCCGGTCACAGACACGGGAGTTCCGATATTGTCTTTCTTTTCACCGGCTGCGGGAGTCTGAACTGAAAATACCTCGGAGGGTGCTTTTTCCTTTCCCTTCGAGAACTTCTGAACATTGTCAAGCACGCCCTTCTGTACATTGTCAAGCACGCCTTTTAATGACGAGTTTTTCTTCACTGTGTAATTCACGGGGATAACAGATTCTTCTTTTTCCTTGGGAACAGACTGGACCGAAGGTGCTGCCGGATTTATAATATTCTGTTCCGCCTGCGGCGCACCGGGGTTTTTCGCGACCGTCGAACCGCCGAAGAGCTCGGAGCGCTGTACCTGCCCCTTTTCCAGTTTCCTGAAGAAATTGATGGAATCCTCAAGCTTTTCCGAATCGAACGGATATTGATAAACCGTTATCTTAAATGAATCGCCGTTCACTGTAGTACCGAAATTGACGGGCATTATCAGATCGCGTATAAAATCCGAAAGGCGGCTCTGCTCGGCGTTATTTATCGGTATGCACATTACTGATATGTTCTTTTTATGACTGCTCAGGAAGATGTGATCCGCGTCCAGAAGTATGAACCGGCTGCTTATCATATAGTCCTCGGCGGTTTTCAGCGCCGACAATATATCCGCGACAAGACCGGCGCAGGCGGTGATAGCCGTAAACCTGTTTTTTGCGTAATCCGACAGCGCCATCTGTTTACCCGCGGAATATCTTAACTGCGGGACATTATTTGAATACTCATATACATAAGGAACAAAGCAGGGGATATTATTGTAGATTATCATCTTATGTACGAAGTTGTTTATCCCCTCTTCGCCGTTTTTGAACCTGTAAATGAAATCGGTATTTCCGTTTACTACCTCTACGTTTAAGTTGATATCCTTCATATCATTTTCCTCCCGACAGCTCAGTCGCTGTAATAGTAGACAGGAAGCTGCATAATCTTCCAGCTGCTGTCCGCCGACTTCAGCCCGACACAACCGTTCTTGCTTATCGTAGTCACGCTTTCATAGCTGTTATTTGAAACGCGCTTCCCTGTTTCCGATATGAAATCCCATTTTCCGTTCGTACATACCGGAGCAAAGCCGCAGCTGAACGAACGCGCATCGCTGTAATCCGCGGTCGGTTCTATCAGCCACGTTCCGTCTTTTCTGACAAAGCCCCATTTACCGCCCTGCTTTACCGCGCCGTATTCAATGAACGGACGAACGTCCTCAAATACCATATCCGTACATTTTTCAAGTCCGACGGCAGTTTTGTCCTTGTCATAAGTCACGCGGTACATATTCCAGCCGCTGCCGCTGTGCAGATATATTATCTCTCTGAAACAGCAGTAACCGTATTCGTCGGTGCAGATGTCGTCAAACACACCGTCGGATATCGTTTTGAGATCCTCATTCAGGATCACCCAGCCGTCCGTCTGTTTTGCCGCGGAGATACCGTTCGAAAACGGCGTGGTGCGTTCAAATTTCACATACGCCTGTTTCATTGACGAATTCATATATCCCCATTTTCCGTCAAGCTCTATGTTGGCAATGCCGTTTTCCATAGGTCCCAGATGATCATAATAGACAAGAGCCTCGCTGCTGCTGTCATAGGGCACGAGCTTACGGTTGCCGTTCTTATCTGCGTACACCAGCTGTCCCTGATCCTTTAGCACGATGTTCTTCGATGAGGACGAATATGCGATTATCTCATCAAAGCTCTCGGGCACGATGATCTCTCCGGCTGATGAGACCACTCCGAGCTTTCCGTCGTCGGAAAGCACAAAGGTATAGCTGCCGTCATGCCAGTCCTTTACATCGTCCATATATGATTTTTTCAGGCGCAGATCTTCAAACTCCTTTTCAGTCAGGTCGATATATATCTGGGTATCGGATATCAGAGACTTGTATTTGCGCATCACACCGTATATGCTCTTCGAGTTCGTGCTGTTATACAGCTCGAGGAGCCGTGTGACTGTCTCTTTATCCTTGGAGTTATTTTCAAGCAGCTTTTCATAATAAACGGCAGCCTGATCGTTGAAACCATGTTCAACACAGTACTCCGCGTATTTGTACCCCAGCTCCCTGTCCTCGGGATATTTGCGCACCAGCTCATAATACTGCTCCGCGGCGTCCTCATACATCAGCTTTGCGTCATACAGCTCGATAGACGCCAGTACCTCGTTTCTGTATTCCCTTTCCTCCGCGCCGGCGTCCTTGGGAAAATTAACGATCGCCGCCAATGCGAGGATCACAAATATTAAAATGACCAGGGTCCCTTTTGCCATATCTGTTTCCTTCCTTTTGTCGCAAATTATCCGTTACACAGCTATCTCATTCCGGGTAGTTAAGATACGAAATGAACAGAAATATCTTTGATATTACAGCTCCCGCAAGAAAAAACGGAGCCATACAGATCAGAGTGTCACGCTTTGCTTTTTTGAGAGCCAGCAGTATCACGGAATAAATAAGGGATAAAACAAATCCCCAGAAAAGCACTCCGAAGACCCCGTCGAATTTCATCAGGAGCCCCGCCGAAAACATCAGCTTGATATCGCCCATTCCCATACCGTTCTTGGAGATGAGCCTTCCGATGAACAGCAGCCCTCCCCCGAACGCAGCGCCGATAAGCGACGCGATAAGCTCCGTCAGCAGATCTCCGCCGAAGAAAATACATTCGGTAAGGTATTCAACGAGCCATGCCGCTATCATGGCAGCACAGACCGTATTCGGTATGAGCCTTGTTTTTATATCGGTCACGGCGCTTACCGTCATACCGCATAACGCCGTAACGGTACCGATCGTATAGAAATTACCCTGCGCAGTAATGCCGGACACTGCCGTCAGAAACACACAGCCGCCCAGAAAGGCTGCCGTAATGAGGAGCTTGGCTCTCAGTCCCAGCTTTTTCTCCGCGGCTGTATCACACACACGGTCAAAATATCTGTCGGTATACATAAGCCCGCCGAATAAAGCTGCCGCAGCCGTGACGGAAACAACACCTATAAATATCGGATCCATCATTTCACCCACAGCGGACTGTACGCGGCTTTAACTATCTTGCGATGATCGAACAGCGAGATATGCAGCGGAGAATTGATGTCACATTCAGCCCATATCAGTACGGTGAAGTTGTTTTTGTCACCCGACATAAACTGGGCGCTTATATCGATCTTACCATCGGCGATATTGTACACACGGCAGAAATCATCGTACTGCATCGGCAGATATGCGCCGTTTTTCAGCTTGCCCTCACAGTATACGGATATCAGCGAGTTTATCCCGCACTTTATCAGCTCAACAGCGCCCTGTCTGCCCACAGTTTTGAAATCATCGGGCTTGAGGCTTTTTATTGCTCCGAGAAAATCCTTGAACGAGTTTCCGACGGAGGTAAGATCGCTTTTGGCGCCCTCCGGGTCCTCATACAGCTTCGAGACAAAGCTGCCCATATCCTCCGAGCCTGCCACATACTTATCATAAGCGCCTTTTGTATTGTTATATACAGCCGCGCCCTTACTGCTCGCGTTATCTATATTGTCCGTCGTTTTCGACTCATACAGAAGTCCCGCTCTGTCAAGAATATATGAGTACCCGGACACGTCCATCGCAAAGCTGTTCACCGCTTTCTGAAGGACGTTTTCAACTATCATCGTATTTATCTGCAAAAATACAACATAGATCACCATCAGAAACAAGAACAGGGATATACATGCCTCTACTGTATAAGACCCGTTTTCGGATCTGATGTTCGTTCTGTTTTCTTCCATATACTCAATACCCCGCAAATTCCGAAACATTGATTATATAATATCCGTCAGCAAAATTCTTTATCGTGATGCCGTCAGAATCCGCTACTCTTCCTATCATAGCGGTCTTTATCTTGGAGCTTGCCTGAACGTTGAACATCGTACACGCCTGATTTATTTCGTATTTATCGTCGAACATGCGAATATTGACTGCCATGAGCTGCGCCGCGCGTTCAAGCTCATTTTTCCCTCCGTCGAGCAGACCGATGAACAGGAAAAGGTACAGATAATCCTTGTACGTCATGGAGAGAAGATTGTTCAGCGTCGATTGTGTACCTGTTCCCGACCCCATATTGATATTGACGTTTCTGGTGCCGGTCAGCTTCGACGAGATCTGAGAGTCGAGCGCCGATGTCAATTTGTCCGCCGCCTTGTTTATGCCGTTCTTTGCGGTCTCCTTAAGCTTTGTGGCTTCCTTGCTCACAAAATTCGTAATCTCTTTTGAAAGAGCGTCAACAGCGGAGTTGATCTTTTGTTTGATGAACTTCAGACCCTCATCTATCTGTTTTCTGCCCGAGTCTACCGCACTGGTAAGGTTTTCCTTAAAGTTCCTGACCTGACTGTTTATAAGATCGCTGACCTTTGATTTGATCTGATCCTTGAAGCCGCTGTCGTTTATGAGCGTCTGCATAGCCTGCGCAAGGAAGCTCAACTCACCGCTGCCCTCGGCGGCTATTTTCTGCTCCATATTTATGAATATCTCATCGACCTTGCTGTTTATCTTGTTCGGAAGATCGTTCTCAAAATCCGAGTCCTTTATCATAGTAACAGCGTTTGAAATAAATTCATTGACCGGTACGGTTATATGCGCGTCAAGCTGAGCGATAAGCTCTTCCTTCTTTTCTTTACATGTTGCTTCTACCCAATCATTGATATCCTTCTCTTTATTGTCGATAAACTCCTGTGCCGCTCTTTCAGCCTCGGAGACGGCTACATCCGCGACCTTGTCCACGGCCTTCTTCGCAACATTGCCTATGATGTTGGAGCACTTGCATACCCATGTCGTCTGAGTCTTGTAGATCGGCACGGAATTGCCGTCGCACAGCTGGAGCATATCCCACGCGGTCTCTGCCGTAGACAGTAGCACATGCAGCACAGCCTTCACCACCGGCATGGCAAACGGGAACGCCGCGGTCAGAGCGGTGGCGGTAGTTGTCGTGAACGTGGTAATCTCCGGGTCGGTAAACGAATATATCAGGTTGAGCACAAAACGTATCGCGGAGATAGACGCTATGGCAAGCGCCTGATTTCCCACCTCAGAATCCTGACCGTAGATGATATATTCGAGCTCCGCGCGGTAATGCTTATTGGCTTTCTCACCGAAGGTGTAGCCTGTAATGCTCTTCTCTTCAACGTCCTTTCCGTTTTTCTTTCCGGTGGTAAGGCAGGTGAACGCGCTGGTAAGGTATTCGGTAACATACAGATCGTCGCGGCTGGTCTCTGCTATCTTGCTGAAAAGATCGGTAATATTCTTGAGCAGATCCGTAAGTCCGCCCATGTGATAGCTTCCGTCATCATCGGGCTCTGTGCTTACTCCGCTGAATTTCAGGGTCTGGATATCCGCGGAATCCCCAAAGGTCTGTGTATCGAGATTGACTCTCTCCTTATACGCGGAGAAGGTCTCGATCCCGGTAACGTCCTTCATCGAGCTGTGAGACTCGCTTTCTTTCTTGCTGTCCTCATCAAGATTGAGCTTGCGTTTCTGAGCCTCCTCATTTTCCTGAGCCTCATTGCGCATACTCTTCGCGGCGCTCTTGGAGCCTTCACCGTTCGTCTTGAGCTTTTCACGGTCCTCCTCGCTCTCGATGATATTTTTCTCGCTTATCTGCTTTACCAGCGCTATGATATGCGCGTTACCGGACACCTCGTTACGCAGCTCCATTGCGTATGCGTACCAATCCCACTTAGCCTGCGGCATCTCATAGCTTTTTACCTGCATATCGTCCAGAACACCCGTCCAGTCCTGATACGATGCCGCAGGTTCATGCCAGTAATGGTTAAGGATATCGAGAGCGCTGCTGAACATGGGCGTGAAGTCGGGTGAACCAACTTCATCGAGCTTATACATCTCGATATTCACCCCGGCTTCTTTTATAACGCCGTAGGTGCCGGCTATCTTATCAAACTCTGCCTTGTAGGTCTTATACTGTTCGGCTATCTGCTCTCTCATGTGATCGACGTCGATATTCTGGAAGTTCTGTGTCTCAACGTCATGGGTATTGCTCATGCTGTCTTTTATGGAGTCTGTCTTTACATTTTCAATAGCCTTATCCCACAACTCGCCTTTCTCAATAGTATTAGCGATCTCATCTTTAAGCTTTACGAGAACGCCTTTTTCGCTTGAATCGGCAAGATGCTCGGAAATGTAGGTCTGGTAGTAGAGCAGACCCACATAGTCCTTCATTACATCATTGTACTTATCGAGCGCAGCCTGGGAAGCGTTTATAAGTCCCGTGATCGTTTCCTGAAGCTTGCCGTCGGTCGCCTCCGAAATGACCTTGCTGCCACCATGAGTATTATCACGGACCTCCGGCTCGCCGAAAGCCCACGCAAGCACCTTGTGTATCTTTTCATAATCGCCGTCAAAGACAAGTGCCGCATCCTCCGCGCCCTCATACTCGTCACGGTATTCTTTTATATAATAGTACATCTTGAAGAAGCTCTTGTACAGATATGACAATCCCTGTTTGGCTTCCTCCTGTGCTCCGCCGTAATATATGCCGGTAGCGTCATAGAGGAGCTTATACACGTCCTCATTGTACGATGCCGCGCTTGTGACTGTCGCGTTCTGTATATCCATGATAGCGCTTTTGCTGTCATAGAGTCCCTCAAGATACTGGTATGCCGCTTTGGTCTCGCTCGTCATTGCGTTGTTGACAAGATTGAAGAAATTCTCCAGACGGTCGGGATGGGCAGCCTCCAACTCTATCTTGTCGTTGAGCGTTCCGCTCTCATTGATTATGGATTTGACCGGCGCAAGGCGTTCAATGCTCTCTATAAGGTCGTTGTAGGAATCACAGAGCACCTGGTCGGCTTGCTGGTCGCTGTTGTTTATTCTTCCCGAGACGGGTTGATCCGCTATGAGGTAGTTCTTGGGATATTTTATTCTTGTATCGGACGAAAAATATTGATTTTCGCATACCTCTTCTATATTGTTGAGGTAGGATATCAGGAAATTATACGCATCATCGGACGCGTTCTGCACGTTATTCAGCGAGTTCTCATACTCTACTCTCTGCTGGGTGGCGGCGGACTGATTGCCGAGATCCTTGAGTACGTTGATCTTTTCGAGCATTCCGGTGACAAGATTTACCGGCGCGCGGAACTTCATATACTCAACTATCTGGCGCTTCATGATGACAGGGTTGGATATCGAGGAGGCGAGTATGGGCTCTACCACTATACCGTCGCTGTTCTTCACGGTCCCGTTATCCGCTTCCTGAGTGTCCATTCTGAGCAGGTTTTCGTTATCGGAGGGGACATTTGCGCCGTTGATGACCTGTCTTATCAGCGCATAGGTCTCATTGAGATTCTCCGGCTCGATGCCTGTGGCTTTCATAGTGGTGACGTAATACTGAGCGACGTTTTTGGACAGGTCGTCTACACTCTTTGAGTTGGCAAACATTCCGTAAGCGTCCTTCAGCAGCTCGTCATAGCTCGTCAGCGCGGCATTGCTCGCAAGCGCAGCGTCACTTCTCGCCGTTGCCACGGCAAGATTGATCCGCGCTATATCCCCCACCGTGAACGAAAAGACAAGCATAGCCCAGAGAATGCACATTATAAACACAGTCACCGAGCCTCTTGACGAACTGCTGCCGTGCCTTGGGCGAAAAACTCTTCTGAATCTTGCGAAAAACCTGCTCATTTTCTCAACCTTTCAGCTTAGCAATAAAATCCTGTATCTTCTTGACATCGACTCCGAGTCTCCCGGCAATATCCTCAACGGTATCGAACGAGAAGTCTATTACGCGTATCATCTCGGGAGTATCACACACACTTGCCGAGGATTTTCCGAATACTGTCGTGCTTTCGCCGCCTATGCCTATGAACCTGAACATTTCCATGAAAACAAAGTTCTGCCCGAGCCAAACGGTTATCGTAGATGTGTTTGCCGAGATAGCGCACACATATCCGTCTTTTGTTTTGGGCTTCAGGTTCTTCAGCTCGTCGGGGTACGAAACATCTCCGGAGGAAGGCTTTAAAAATGAAACCGCGGGCAGATATTTCTCCGCCATCACGTTACCCGCATGGTCGGATACGGTCTTGACGTCGGAATTGAGCCCCAGAAATCCAGCCACATATCTGTACGGGTCGGAATGCTGCATCGCCTTTTCAATGCGTGTCGTCATTCCGGTATTCTTCGGAGCCTCATAGAACGGGTCAACTATCTCGCTGTAGCCGGGGCAGGCTATGCAGTGCGCTATGTATGTCGAAAGCCTGTCGGCGGTGCTTTGCAGCATTGACTTCTGCACGAAAATAAAACCGCTCACGATCAGGAACATCGTGCACACAAAAAGTATGGGATAGATGATAATTGCCTCGACAACGTAGGCAGCTCCGTCCTCCGCAAGAAACCTTTTTTTCATTTTTAAAACCTCTTCCTTTTAAAGGAATCTTTGTCTCTGCCGCTTTCGGACGGCAGAGACAAATAAGCTTATCACAGGGAAATATTTAACCGAAAAGACCGATAAGGACGTTATTGACAGCAGATTCATCCAGATTGTCTTTTTCTCCCCAGCCACCGGATTTTCCTGTCCACTGATCCATAAGATCGCCTACAAATGAAAAGATCGCGTCATGGAAGATCGCGGCAAGCGCTATGACGATAATAAGAATGATGACCGCTATAACGATACCGTCCGCACCGCCTGTTTCCTCACTCTTCAGAGTAGTTATTCCCTCTTTGATGTTCTGTTTTGCCATCTGTGCCTTGACCCAGCACTTAAAAGCAAGCTCTTTCATAGTTTTTTCCTCCTGTTTGAAATAATATTGAATGCATTTCTGCATTGTTACCTTATCACATATTCATATTGAGATTTGTCATTATCGGGACAAGTATCATCACAAGGATACCGGCAAACATTATCATCATCGGTATGATGAGCTTGGTATTCGCGTTTTCTCCCAGCCTTTTGACAATGTTCTTCTTTTCCGTCCAGGTCTCCGTCGCGATCTCGGTCAGCGCCCGCGCGAGCTCCGAGCTGCCCTTTTCGAGATTCTGTATTATCACCGATACCAGCTTCTTTATCTGCTGTATCTTGCAGCGCTCCGCAAAATCCGCGTACGCCTCTTTTTCGGGCATACCGTTGTCTATGAGCTTTGAGGTCTCACGCATTTCCTCTCCGAGCACTCCCGAGGCGCTCTCCGCGGAGACCTTCCACGCCTCGCGGAATGTCGTTCCCACGCTGACGAGCAGCGCCATTTTCGACAGCACGTTCGGAAGCGCCATAAGCATACTGTCGTGCCTTTCCTCGACAAGATTCCTGGCTTTCATATCGGTATATACCGCCAGGAATATGCCCATAGCCCACAGGGCGAGCGCGATTATCGGCTCTCCCGACGCGACTCCCATAAAGCACCCTATCGGAATGAACATCATCACATAGGATATCTGCGCGCTTATCGTCACAAGAACGTTGAAATCGGCATACTGCTTTGTGTAAAGCTCCGCCATGAGCGGACGGTTTTTCTGCCCGAGCTTCACACAGTCAATGTGAAACATCTGTATAACGCCCATTCCGACCACGAAAATATCCTTGAAAAAATAGTTATCATCATTTACCGCCGCGATCATTCCCTTGAACTTCCCGTAATTCGCGAGAAACAGCAGCGACCACACAGCCGCCGAAATGACCCCCAGCCCGAACAATATTACATTCAGCATGGCTCTTCCCCTGTTCAGAACTTTATGTCCGTTATCTTATTTCCTATCAGAAACGCGACAACGAACAGAACTATCGCACCCAGCTTGGTGAGTATGCTCACTATGGGCGACGTATCCTCCATGAACCCGGAGGTGACGGGTACTATCAGGAGCGGCATCACCATAATGACGTAAAGGCTGTTCTTTGACGCGGAGGTAACGGTCTCTATCTCCTGCTCTATCTCGATCTTTTCGCAGATGATGCTCTTGGTCTCGCTGATGACCGACTTTATATTGCCGCCTCTTCTGTTTACGGAATAGAATACATCGGCAAAGGTGCGCACGTCCTCAAGCCCGCTCCTCTGCGCAAAATCCGCGAGGAGATCCTCTATGCTCGATACATTCGCGAGCCCGATGTTTATCCTTCCGAGCTCAAGCCCTATGTAGCTGTTGGCGCCGTACTGGAGCGACATATCGTTCATCGCGTCCTGAAATGCGCCCATGGTGTTTTTTCCGACGGAATATGACGTATTCAGAGAGTCGAGCATATCCTTGAACTGGGTCAGGAGCTTGTTTTTCCGCCGCTTTTTCAGTATCCCGGCAAGGAGCGGCTGAAACGCTATCCCGGTCCCTATACCGCATATCACGTCAAAAATTATATTCCCGAAAAAGACCTGCATCACTATCACAGCCACCACGAACCCGATAACGAACGCGAGAGCACGTTCTCCGGCATTCAGCCTGTACACCGAATAATCCGTCGGCTCCTGCAAAAAATCATTCAAAGTTTGTGCCATCGAAAATAGCCTCCGTTATTCCCGCGTTCCTGAGCTTTTCATACCTCATGAACGGATTTTTCGTTCTGACCAGCTTTCCGACGACCTTGTTCTCATCGGACTTGACCGGATCCTCGATAAATTCAAACAATGGATTGAGTTCTATGTTTCCCTGACTGTTTATGCCCTTTATCTCCGCTATGGTAACGGTCTTACGGCTCTTGTCCCTCATTCGGGAAAGGTGAACGATGATATCCACCGCCGAGGCTATCTGCTGTCTTATCGCCGGCAGCGGCAGCCCCTCCGCGCCCGTGAGCACCATAGTTTCAAGACGGCTGAGCATATCGTAGGCGCTGTTCGCGTGACCGGTGGAAAGAGAGCCGTCGTGTCCCGTATTCATCGCCTGGAGCATATCAAGAGCCTCCGCGCCTCTGACCTCTCCGACAACGATACGCTCGGGACGCATACGAAGCGCCGACTTTATCAGATCGCGGATCGTGACGGCTCCCGCACCCGATGAGTTGGCATTTCTCGTCTCAAGCCGCACTATATTCGGCACAGTCGTTATCTGGAGCTCCGCCGAGTCCTCTATGGTGATGATACGCTCGTCCTCGGGGATAAAGTTGGAAAGCGCGTTAAGAAAGGTGGTCTTGCCAGAGCCTGTACCGCCGCTTACAAAGATATTGAACTTGGCTTTGACAAGGAGCTTCAGGATATTCACGATATCCCACGACAGCGACCCGTATCTCACCAGTCTTTCGAAGGTCATCGGCTGCGAAGAGAATTTTCTTATCGTAACGATAGGTCCGGTCAGTGATATCGGCGGCATTACCACATTGACACGCGAGCCGTTCTTCAGTCTCGTATCAACTATAGGGTTAGCCTGATTGACCTCTCTGCCTGCCGTACCCACTATACGCTGAATGATATCCTCGAGCTTCTTTTCGCTCTCAAACACCTTATCGAGCTTTATCAGTCTGCCGGACTTCTCTATGAAGATGTTGTCGGGACCGTTTATCATGATCTCGGTGATATTCTCATCGTTCATTATGTCGTCGAGCAGTCCGAGACCTCTTATCGAGTTGAATATCCGTTCCCGCAGAGCGGATATGTCCGAGATAGTCATATAGCTTATTTCGGGTATAAGCTCTGATTTTTCCCGTATAAAATCTCTCAGCTCACTGTCGCTCACCTCTCCGGAATTCACATACGCAACGGCGAGCTCTCTTATCTTTTCATAGCTTGCTTCCGTCCTGCTGTTCAACCGTGTCACCTCCTGACAACATCTGTCCAAAGCCTGTCAACGGATATTTTCTGCGCCGTCTCCATATTGCTGCTGCCCTGATATTTCGGTACAAAGCTTACCCTCGGACAGCTTACCTCGCAGACCGGCTGACCCGTTGCGGAACGGTTGATGATGACCTCCAGCTTTTCCGCAGCCTCAAGACCGCCGCGGAAATCCCTCGTATTCACCGCGTCGATGAATTTATTCATTTTCTTTATGGACCATTGGCTGTTCTCTGCCACAGCAAAGATGATATTCGCGTTTTTCGCCGCGTAATTCCAAAGATTTACAAAACACAGCGAGAAATCTATCACTATCGCGTCATATTCGCCGGAGGAGAATATGGCGGCGAATACGTCCTCGCACTCCTGATCATTCAGCTCGGACATATCGTCGAAACGTTTGCAGCCGTTGATAAATGCCACGGACCCGCTGCTTGTGACGGAACGGGCTGTAAGCGTCACATTTCCGGCGCTCGACTTAAACGACCCTATTATATCGCTCATTCCCTTGGTGCCGTTAACAGGCACCAGCATGGAATAATCAGAAAGCCCGTCAAGTCCGATGTACAATACTCTTTTCCCATAACTTGCGAGGTTGTAGGAGAATGCGGCGGAAAGTGTGCTTGCTCCGGAGCTGTCGGGGCTGATGAACATATATATAGGTACATAGTTTTGCAGGTTGGACGCCTTATCGCGACCGGCAAACCTGGAATAGATGAACAATAGCTCGCTGTAAAGCGCAGGAGCGCTTATATACTTCGAGACAGTTCCCTCTTCCTCCGAACCGTTGGAATCAACAATGGTATATATCGCGCCGATGTTTGATGCGTATTCTCCGACAGTATCCCTGAACTCCGGTTCACACAGCACGATCTGAGCATTATTGTTATGTATGTATTCCTTCAGGTTCTCCAAGGAATTGCAGTATACTATTATTGTATTTTCATTATAGTAATTCTTGAAGTAATTGGAAACATTGATACAGTAGTCCCGATCCTCGCTTACTATCAAAACGGTCATCTTTTTCACAGGAAACACCTCTATATGATTTTTTCGCAAAATAGCACATTTTGTGA
>CAJOMV010000081.1 GCA_905235805.1 uncultured Ruminiclostridium sp. | reverse complement strand
GTGTGGGGGAGAAAACCTTTTTTCAAAAAGGTTTTCTCCCCCACGACTCGAGCGCAAGCGACCATAAATATACGGAGGAAATTCATGAGACTACTGTTAGCGGAAGACGAGCGGACGCTTTCGGACGCTCTGGTGACTATACTATCGCACAGCAACTACTCGGTGGACGCTGTGTACAACGGGCAGGACGCGCTGGACTATCTGGAGGCGGGGAACTACGACTGCGCGGTGCTGGACGTGATGATGCCGAAAATGGACGGGATAACCGTGCTGAAGCAGATACGGGCGCAGGGGATAAGCATACCTGTGCTGCTGCTTACCGCAAAGAGCGAGATAGACGACAGGGTAGAAGGGCTTGACAGCGGGGCTGACGACTACATGACGAAGCCGTTCTCGACGAAGGAGCTGCTGGCGCGTGTGCGCGCGATGACGAGACGGCAGCCGGAGCTTACGGACAACCTCCTGCGCTTCGGGAACATCTCCCTCAGCAGGGGCGACTACAGCCTCAGCGGTCCGGAAGGGGCGGTGAGGCTCGCGAACAAGGAGTTCCAGATGCTCGAAATGATGATGATGAACCCGGGTCAGGCAATATCCACCGAGAGGTTCCTCGAGAAGATATGGGGATATGAGAGCGAGGCCGAGATAAACGTCGTATGGGTGAATATCTCGGGACTGCGGAAGAAGATAGCTTCCGTGGGCGGAAATGCCGCAATAAAAGCAGCGAGAGGGATAGGCTATCTGCTTTCCCCCGATGACAAAGAAAAGGAATAATAACATGGCAGATGATCTCAGACTGACGAATGAGCAGCTCGACGCTGTCGGACACCGTAACGGCGCCGCCATAGTATCGGCAGCGGCGGGAAGCGGTAAGACAGCCGTGCTCGTAGAGCGGGTGAAGCGGCTCTTTCTCGATCCCGAAGACCCGGTATTTGCCGACGAGGTCGTAATAACCACCTTTACAAAGAAGGCTGCCGCTGAGATGCGGTCAAGGCTTGAGGCGGCGCTCGAAAAGGCGCTGGCGGATACTGCCGAGGACGACATTCAGACAAGAGAACGGATAACCGAGCAGCAGCTCCGGCTTAAGGACGCGTATATTTGCACCACCGATTCCCTGTGCATGAACATACTTCGCAGATACAGCTCCGAGGCGGGACTGCGCCCCGATTTCAAGGTGCTCGACGACTCTCAGACAAATCTGTTCGCCGCACAGGCTATGAAAACAGTGCTCGACAGATTTTGCGACGCGAATGATACGGTAACGGCGGAGAAACGGCAGATGCTGTATGACAGATTTGCCGGAGAGGACGACAGCAAGCTCGAAAAGACCATAGAATATCTGCATAAGTTCTCAAAGAAGATACCCGACGCGAACAAATTCTTTTCCGACGCGCTCGCGTTTTATAAGGATCCTACAAAGTCGGCGGGACTTATAACCGATAAACTGAATGAAGATATAAACAATATGATAATACAGCCGCTCGCGGATATACAGACCCTCGCCGCAGCGCTGTACCCGCTGACGCAGGCAGTTCCCACGCCGGTATACAACAAGGACGGCAGCGTGTCCGCCCGCTCGCTTACCGCAAACCCCGCCGCCGACGCGGGAAAGGAATGGCAGAGGCTCGCGGCGAACTATGCCGCCGCAGTATGGGGGAATGCCGATTTCGCCGATAAGCTCGCCGCCGCGGATAATGCCTACCTTAAAGCAAAGGACAGTAGATCCACGGACTACACCGGCACGACCAAGCAGATACAGTCCGATGATATAAAGGCTTACATCTCGAAGCTCAAGAAGATATGTGATAAGCTTCGCAGCAATGCGGCGCCTCTGCTCACAGTCACCGAGGAGAACAAGCTGTGCGCGCCGATACTGGAGGCGCTGCTGGAGCTGACAAAGCAGTACGACGATGAGTTCGCCCGCCTTAAATCCGCTGAAGGCGGACTGGATTTCGACGATATGGAGCTGATGACCCTCACCCTGCTAAACGACGGGAACGGAGGTCAGAGCGCCGCCGCAAAGGAGCTCTCCGCCGCCATAAAGATGATCATAGTCGATGAGTTCCAGGACAGCAATGAGGTGCAGTACGAGATATACCGACTCATCTCCCGCGACACGACAAACCTGTATCTCGTGGGCGATATCAAGCAGTCGATATACCGTTTCCGCGGTGCCGACCCGCTGGTATTCCAGAGACTCACAAAGAAAGGCTCGGGTTATCGGGTGCTGCCCCTCAACAAGAATTTCAGAAGCTGCAAGCAGGTGGTGGATTCCGTCAACGCCGTGTTCGAGGGTCTTATGACCGTGCAGCTCGGCGACGTGGACTACAACGACGAATGCAAGCTCATGCAGGGGGCTTCCTACAGGACCGATGACGAGCTCAACAAGACCGAGTATATCGAGTTCAGGGACAAGGATACCGATGAAGCGCGCAAGCGTGAAGCCGCGTATGTTGCTTACCGCATCGAAAAAATGGTCGCGGACGGCTTTAAGGTCGCCGATAAGGGAACGGGCACCCGTCCCTGCGATTACGGCGACTTCGCGATAATAATGAGCAGCTACAGCAGCTACGCCGCGGAATTCAAGAAGGCTCTCGATGAAGCCGATATCCCTTATGAGGCAAAGGACGAGAGCGAGTACACCGACCTTGATGAAGTGAAATATATGCTCTCGCTGCTTAGAGTGATAGATGACCCCTACCGCGACAGTGACCTTGCGGCGGTGCTTATGAAGGAGCCGTATCTTTTCAGTGCCCGTGAGCTCGCGGAGATGAAGCTGGAGGAGCAGGGGACCCTTCGCGCGGGGCTGATAAACCTCTCGCAGACAAGGAGCGATATTGCCGAGCTCCGTGACAAGATCACCAAAAAGTTTGAGGGGGAGCTCCCGGAGAATGAGGCGGACATTGAAGCCGCCATAAGGGAGCTCGACCCCTCCGCCGATGATGTATACATGGACAAGCTTCGCCAATACGGCAGGAAAAAGCGCTCCGACCTCTGGTCGGGGCTCTGCGCCTACGCCGGGAAGGATCAACGCGCCGCCGAGATCCTCCGTGAGATAGAGGGCTGGCGGGACTTCGCGGCGGAGAACTCCCCCGCCCGGCTGATACGCAGGATATGCGATGAGAGCCTTATCATTCCCTCGTTTGAAGCCGGAAAGGGCGGGCTGAAAAAGGGGCTTAACCTCCGTATGCTCGCTCATTACGCCGAGAGCTTCCCGGGCAGCGAGAGCGCAAGCCTGTACGATTTTCTGCAGTACCTCGAAACGCTCGGCAAGAAAAAGATAAAGCTCTCCAAAGCCGATGGGGACGGGAGCGCCCGAAATGCCGTACAGATGATGACCGTCCACAACTCGAAGGGTCTGGAATTCCCGATATGCTTTATCGTAAACGTGCAGTCCTCCGGCGGTATAAAGATGGATACCGACGGTATAGTCTGCGACGCGCGGTACGGCATCGGAATGACTGTAGTTGACACAAAAAAAAGGCTGAAAATAAACACATACACCTATGAGACTGTAAAGGAAGAGTACGATCGTCTCGAGCGCAGTGAAAAGATGAGGCTTCTGTATGTGGCGCTGACCCGGGCAAAGGAGAAGCTCATCATCACAGTCCCGCTGGGACCTAAGCCGGTCAGCAAATCGCACTGGGGCTGGCTCCGTGACAGCAAGGCATACAATGAGAATGTTTTCGGCATCAGCACCGACCCGCAGTTTACCCCCGTCACGGTACCCACTCCGCCGGCGCAGGTGAAAACCAAGAAGATAAACCTCTCCACAGACTACAAATACCGTGATTACGCGGCTGTTCCCGCGAAATTCACCGCCACACAGATAGGCGTAGACAGCAGCTTTGAGCATGAGGGCAGAAAAGATGACGATACCCGCGTGCTCCGCGTACCCTCGTTTCTGAAAAGCGGCGACGCCTCGAAGCTCACGGGAAAGAAGCGCGGTGACGCTTACCACAAAGCCCTTGAGCTGCTTGATTTCTCCACCTCTCCCGACGCAGTGACCGCGGAGCTCGACATGATGTGCGAGCGCGGAAGGCTCTCGGCGGTCGAGCGCGCCACGATAAACGATGAGGATATGGTGAAATTCCTGAACAGCGAGCTCTGCCGCCGTGCCGTGGCATGCGGAAAGGACAATATCTACAAGGAGCACCCGCTCTTCTATGAGCCCGACGACAGCGAGCTCCGGGCGATCTGCCTGAAATACGGCATCGACATCGCAGGCTGGCAGTACGACAGCAAGCCGGTGATACAGGGTATCACCGATATGTTCTTTATCGAAGGGGACGAGATAGTTCTTGTCGATTACAAGACAAACACCCACGTCACCGAGGAAGACCTTATCCGCGAGTATCGCGGTCAGCTCGCCGTTTATGCCCATGCCCTCACCGAGTCCATGGGAATGAAGGTCAAGGAGCGGCTGCTGTATTCCTTCTGGCTCGGCAGGGAAGTCTCCGTGTCGCCCGAGTAGGTCGCTTCCGCTCGAGCCGGCGCTGGCGCTCGAGTTGGGTCGCTGGTTTTTCGCTTAAATGCGCGCGTCCATGCGCGCTTTTGGCGAAAAACTCAAAGCCTCGTGCTTTGAGCGCTTGAGTTTTTTCGCCTACGCGGCGGGCGGCAACGCGCGGTCTGTCGGTCAACCCCCTCTGTGGCTTTTGCTTCGCAAAAGCTCCACCTCCCCCAGTGGGGGAGACACGTTGCATCCGAATTCCGTCTGTTACGTCCTGCTTTTTTGTCACTCCCTGCCTCGCAGCCGTTATGCTCTGCAAGTATTCTAGTAAAATAAGCCTGTCATTTCGCGCTTGAAATGACAGGCTTTCTGTATTCTTTTCTATCGTCAGGCGTAGACCCTATCGGGGTGCACG
>CAJOMV010000080.1 GCA_905235805.1 uncultured Ruminiclostridium sp. | reverse complement strand
TGGATTTTCCTTGCACTTTTGCAACCGTGAAAAGCCTTCAAGCTGCGCTATGAAGCCTTTTCGCGGTTGATGAGCAGACATTAATTATTATGTATATTACACGTTATCTGATTGTGAAAGGACAGGGATATGAATAACGAATTTATGACAAATTACAGGCGGGAGCAGGCTCGCTATGAGGCTCTCATCACCCGCAAGAACCATGAAAAGAGCAGCTACAACGGTATTTACAGAAAATACGCCCACCCGGTGCTGACCGCAGCTCATACTCCGCTCTTCTGGAGGTATGACATGGACCCCGCGACCAATCCGTATTTCATGGAACGCCTCGGGATAAATGCCGTGCTCAACAGCGGAGCGCTGTATATGGACGGGAAGTATTACCTCGTCGCCCGAGTTGAGGGAAACGACAGGAAATCCTTCTTCGCCGTCGCCGAGAGCGACAGCCCCGTGGACGGGTTCCGGTTCCGCCCCTACCCCGTAAGGCTGCCGGACACCTGCCCGGAGGAGACGAACGTGTACGATATGCGTCTCACTAAGCATGAGGACGGCTGGATATACGGCGTGTTCTGCTCAGAGAGCAAGGATACCTCCTCGGGCGATCTCTCCGCCGCCAACGCGCAGGCAGGCATCGTGCGCACCAAAGACCTCGAGACTTGGGAGCGGCTGCCGAACCTGAAGTCAAAGTCCCCGCAGCAGAGAAATGTGGTTCTGCACCCGGAATTCATCGAAGGCAAATACGCCTTCTATACCCGCCCACAGGACGACTTCATCAGCACAGGCTCCGGCGGCGGTGTGTGCTTGGGACTTGCGGAGGATATCACAGACCCCGTCATCTGCACGGAGGAAAAGATCATATCCCCGAGAAGATACCACACCATAACCGAAGTCAAGAACGGCGCGGGAGCGGTGCCGATAAAGACACCGAGAGGCTGGATACACATTGCTCACGGAGTGCGCAATACAGCCGCGGGACTGCGGTATGTGCTGTATGTGTTCGCGACAGCGCTCGATGACCCGTCGAAGCTCATCGCGGAGCCCTCGGGGCTGTTCATGGCTCCCCACGGATATGAGAGGGTGGGGGACGTGTCGAACGTAGTGTTCACCAACGGCGCCGTGGTCAACGAGAAAAACGAGGTGTATATCTACTATGCTTCCTCGGACACAAGACTGCACGTTGCGTCCACCACTGTCGAACAGCTTATGGACTACACCTTCTCGACTCCGTCCGACCCGCTGCGCAGTGCGGACTGCGTGAAGCAGCGCTGCGGACTTATCGACAGGAACCTTGAATATATGAAAGCAAACGGCATCCCGCTCTGCTGATACATCAAACCAAACAGGAGGAAAACATAATGAGTGAGACAACAAAGCTCCCCGGCTCCGGCGGCGAAAAGTATGTTCCGTACTCCGCGAGAAAGGGAAACGAATCCATTGTCTATTTCACCCGTGACCTTTCACCCGCGGGACTGAAAAAGATATACGAGAAGGTCAACGGAACTATGACCGGCAAGATAGGCATCAAGCTCCATACCGGCGAACCGCACGGACCCAACATCATTCCCCGCGACTGGGTGAAGGATCTGGTACAGTCAGAGCCCGAGCTGAACGGCGCGGCTATCGTGGAGACCAACACCTACTATGACGGCGACCGCTACACTACCGAGCAGCACCGCAAGACCATAAAGATCAACGGCTGGACGTTCTGCCCCGTGGACATCATGGACGAGGAAGGAACAACGACACTTCCGATAAACGGCGGGAAGTGGATGAAGGAGATGTCGGTGGGCTCGCACATGACGGACTATGACTCGCTGCTGGTGCTGACGCATTTCAAGGGGCATACCATGGGCGGCTTCGGCGGCTCAAACAAGAACATCGGTATCGGCTGCGCGGACGGAAGGCTTGGCAAAATGTGGATACACTCGCGGGACTCTTCCGGCGCTCAGTGGGGAGTTGCCGAGGAGGAGCTCATGGAGCGCATAACCGAATCCACAAAAGCTACGATAGACTTCTTCGGAAAGAACATCACCTATATCAACGTAATGCGCAATATGTCGGTATCCTGCGACTGTGAGGGCGTTGCCGCGCAGCCGGTGGTCACACCGAATGTGGGCATACTCGCTTCCTTGGATATACTCGCGGCAGATCAGGCGTGCGTCGATCTGCTGTACGCAATGAAGCCCGAGGAGAACCACGCGCTCGTTGAGCGCATCGAGACCCGCCACGGTCACAGACAGCTCAGCTACATGAAGGAGCTCGGCATGGGCAATGACCGCTATATCCTTATTGACCTCGACAATGACGAGGCGCGCATCTCCCCCGCGAAAGCAGTTGAAAACCTCAAACCGTTCGCCGGATGATCGACAGACGACATGCGCGGACTGTCTGAAATCCCGGCTTGCCGGAATGAATGCAGCAAAATTAACAGGATATGACAAAGCCGCTGTCCCGGAATGAGGGGACGGCGGCTTCTGTATTCTTATTCTCCTTGCTGACCCGCTTTTATCCGCTCGCTTATGGCGAGGATCTCGTCTCTCACCTTTTCGCGCTGTGCGGCGGTGACCTTCTTGTATATCGGGTAGGCTGCGAGCATGACCACAATACCGACAACACCGAGTATTATGCCGATAATAAGGCTGTTCATTACCATTACAAGGCTCATGCCCGCACCCATTACGAGGGTGCCGATGATGCCGACGGTCATGGCTGCGACCTGTCCGGGTCCCTCTGCCTTTCTGTCGAGCCTGCGGAGCTTTTCGATATCGCTGTATTCCTTTGCTCCGCCTGTATACTTGCGCATGATGCGCTCCGCTTCCACGTTCTGTGCCGCAGAATAATCGTAAGTGAAATTGTCGCTCATGGTGTTTTACCTCCGTTATTTTGTTTGTTTTCTATATTATAGCGGAGATATGTTTCCGAAATGTTTCGGAATTGTTGCCGAAATGTTAAAATTAAGGATCATTTAGATAAATCAGATAATATGAAGTGACCCCTCTTGCAAAGCGTGGATTACTCTGCTAAAATAAAAATGAAAGAAATCAGCCGAGATAC
>CAJOMV010000079.1 GCA_905235805.1 uncultured Ruminiclostridium sp. | reverse complement strand
TCCGGGACTATCACGGAACTGATACCGCTTATACCCGAGGTTGTTTGTGTGTGGTTTGTCACACAATGGATAATTATAATGATCTTGCATATTATCAAGATTATGATTATAATTACCAGCAGAATAATAATAGTCTTCTGACGTTTGACCTTTTTGGTGAGATCTTCCTTATCCTTTTCGAGAGTTTCTTTCTCTTTACCAAGATATTTCAGCTCACGATCGAGATCATCCGCCCGTTTTTCAAGCTGTCGCTGTTCTTCTTCAGTCATCTATACCTCCGACTTAATATCGGAGGTAGGTGCCGCTTTTACGCGGCACCGCTCCGAATAGTGTTAAAACGGTAACTACTATTAGCCGAGGAGCTGGAGAACGCCCTGAGGCTGCTGATTAGCCTGTGCGAGCATGGACTGCGAAGCCTGCTGGAGAATATTGGACTTCGTGTACTTGATCATCTCAGAAGCCATATCTGTGTCACGGATCTGCGACTCAGATGCTGTCATGTTCTCATTAGCAGTATTCAGCGAGTTAACTGTGTGTTCAAGTCTGTTCTGAACCGCACCGAGCTTAGCTCTCTGTGTGGAAACAGTCTTGATCGCGTCATCAAGCTTGTTGATTGCCGCATTAGCGTCGTCCTGCTTTGCAACAGAAACGCCTGCAACGCCAAGTGCATTGGAGCTCATATCGCCTACATTGACTGTAAGTCTCTGATCCTCAACGCCATTTGCTCCGATCTGGAATGTCAGACCTTCGCCTGTGGAAGAAATAGCTTCCTTACCTACACCTGTGCCGGTTGTGCCAGCCTTCAGGTTAAACTGAGTTATGTTAGCCTTTGTGTTAGCATAAAGCTTGGTATCACCGTCAGGATTTGCACTTGTATCCTTCAGTTCAACGCTGTAATCGAGACCAGCCTTAGACATGATTCTTTCGATATCATCCGAAGTGTACTCTGTACCTGTTGCGAGATGCAGAGTGAACTGGCCGTCCTTTGTGTAGTCATCGGTATCAGCTTGATCTGTGGTGACTTCTTCCTTACCTGCAGCTCTGTCAAAGTTGATTGTGAGCTTACGATCATCTGCGCCGTAGGAGTTCGATGTGAACTTGATTGTATCGGCATACTTTTCAGTAGACGCGCCTGCAACCAGCACATCCTTGATGTCGATATCGCCGGAATCAGCTCTTACGCCTGCTACTGTCGCGCCGCTTCCTGCTGCTGCGGAACCTACTGTACCGGTTCTGCCGTTTGCAAGAGTAACCTTAACGTCAGCAGTAGAACCTGTCTGACCGGTCTTCTGCTCATTTGCGCCCTTAACGAGTTCATCGATCTCGCTCTGGCTGTAGCTCTGACCCTCAACGAGGTTGATGCTCAGAGTCTTACCTGTAGCGTCCCAAGCTGCGTTCTCGCCGCCCTTACCGGAAGCGTTAGCTGTGAACGAAACCTTAACGCCTGCGATGTCGGAAGTTACAACGTCGCCCTTGCTCCAAGCGCCATTAGCCTGTGTGAGAGCTGCGCCGTATCTTGCGCCGTAAACGCCGGTATTGCCAGCGCCGCCGTCAAGAGAACCGTCGAGAAGCTTCATCTCGTTGTACTCTGTGGACTGAGCGATTCTGTCAACCTCAGACTTAAGAGCGTCAACCTCGTACTGGATCTGCTCACGGTCTTCGTCGGTGTAGGTGCCGTTAGCGGACTGAACGGAAAGCTCTCTCATTCTCTGGAGGATATCCTCAGTTTCCTGAAGACCGCCTTCAGCTGTCTGGATAAGAGAGATCGCGTCGTTAGCGTTGCTTGTAGCCTGTGTAAGACCACGGATCTGCGAACGCATCTTCTCGGAGATCGCAAGACCTGCTGCGTTATCAGCCGCACGGTTGATGTTGTAACCTGTCGAGAGCTTTTCGGTCTGCTTCTTGAGACCGGATACGTTCTTGGACATTGCGTTGTTAGCGTTCATTGCGCTTACATTGTGCTGTACTACCATTCCCATAATATTTCCTCCTTGATTTCCGAGCCTGCCCCAATGGGAGGAGCCGGGCTCTCAACCGACCGTTTCCTTTACGGTCGGGTCCTGTGTTTAGCCGTACCCTCATGGTACCGGCTTGCTTTGGTTTGAATGTGTGATCTGTGTTTTGGTCATGATCGGCACTCACCGGGTAGCTGGTCCTGCGATAACGAAGGTAATATTTTGTGCGCGCCTTCATTTGCCGTTCACGAATATTATATCGGCGGATTTTTCCAAAACTTTAGCATTTTTTTGAAATTTTTTTGAAAAAACGCCAACATTGTGGAACCTGCACAACTCGCGCCGCCTTTCATTGTGCATTTCCTCCAAATGGCGCTGCTCCTTCCTATTATAATGGCATGCCCCCGAAAAGCAAAGAGCCCCGCGCAGTCGGACTGTGCGGGGTATCGCGTTATCATCGTACATTGCAGGTAAAGTCGCTGTGGCAGCACGGGCAGCACACGGTATGCTCCCCCTTCTGTCTCGGCAGCCGCAGTGTTCTCCCGCAGCTCGGGCAGGTCCTGTACACATGTGTCCTGCGGTCTGCGAACCGTCTTTTCCACAGGTGGAGCGTACTCCTGCACTTATTTACCATGCCGAGGAACTTCTCATTCTCACTGCGCCTTTTGCCGATATTCCTTGACATGGTGCGGTAAACGCTCCATATCATCACCGCGAGCACGAGCAGGTACAGCACGGCGGAGCGCACGAAGGTATTGACGAGCAGCAGCGCCATACACACTCCCAGCGCTGTTATATTGAGCTGGTCGCTGCCGTATCTTCCGCCCATGAAGCGGACAACATTCTCCCTGAATTTCATATCTGTCATCTCCTTTTATCAGAACACGGGGAAGAAGAAGAACGAGAACAACAGTCTCAGCAGCGCCATGATAAGGGTAAATCGTATTATCGAGCCGAAGAACCCGAAAATACCGGAGCCGCGGTAGGTCTGACGGCTTTCCTGCCTCTGCTGCTGTGCCTGCGTGAAGAACTCGCTGAAATCGAAGCCATAGTATCTTCCGCCGTACGAGCTCCGATATGCCCCGAACGGGTCGGTGCGGCTGTCATTGCCGCTGTCGGAATAGCTCCTGCCGTACGGGCTGTCCGCGGAGGTATAAGCCTTTTTGCCCGAGCGTATATCTTTTATGCTTTCATACGCGGCGTTTATCTCCTTCATCTTCATCTCGGCATTCCTGTCACCGGGATTCAGGTCGGGGTGATACTGTCTTGCGAGCTTTTTGTATGCCTTGGATATTTCCTCGTCAGTTGCTGTCGAAGCCACTCCGAGGGTGGTATAGGGGTCGCTCATATACATTCTCCTTTCCTGTCCGGTGATTTTATACTATTATTATAACAGCCGAAATTAAATGATACTTAATTCTTTTATGGAGATATAATAAAAAGTATGTGAAAGCCGTGTGAAATCGTATTGCTCTCCAAACAAAACGGAGCCTTTTTACAGGCTCCGTATCGTATTATTCCTCAATATTGGGTACTTGCGTTTCCGGAGCGTTTTCCACAGGCTCCTGTACCGTTTCGGCGGCTGCGGGAGTGTCCTCCGCGCTGTTCCCGGCTGTGTCAGCCTCCGGTTCGGAGGGAACTGCTTCGGGTTCTACCGATTCGGAAGTCTCAACGGGGTCGCTTTCGGTATCCGCGAACATTCCGGGGAGCTCTGACGGTGTGGTTTCGGGCTCATTCATGGGCTCGCCGTACTCTGCCGGCTCACTTAACGTCTCTTCATCTGTGCCGTTCGCCTCATCGGCGGCAGGCTCGCTCACGAACCGCTCAGCCTCGGGAACATATTCCTCCGCAGGAGAGAACGCGTATTCCTCCGCGGGAGAGAACGAATATTCCTCCGCGGGTCCCTCGGCAGCCGTTTTTGCTGTACGCACCGGCCGTCCGGCAGCCTCTATCCTGAACACCATGAGGATATCGACAGTCTCGTCTTCATTCCAGGCGTCGTCCTTCGGCATGAAGGTCTGACCGAAGAGCTTGAACCTGCCCTCCGTGCTGGAGCCTTCCTCTGCCGCGTCGAGCTCGAGCAGCTTGCCGGAAATGCTGCCGTCATTTGTGACCGCGATCTGATCCTCGGCGCCTGTATAATATCCGTTGTACATATACAGACCGCTCTCACGGTCTCTCTTGCCCGCCTCGGCGTAGATGAATATGGACTTCTCGGTCTCGCCGTTAGTGAGGTAGGTATTGGAGTAGCGGACAGTATCGGGTATATTGTACGCCGTAGCTGTCATATATACATCGATCTTGCAGTCGCTCTCGCTCATAATGCTCATCTGCGGCGAGATGACCGGGGCATCGGAGAGCTCATTATCTCCGATCTTCACGTCGAGCTTGTAGGGATTGAGTATGAACGTGGTGGACGAGGGGAATGTGACTCTGATAGTAGGCTCATCTTCGTCGTAATCGTATGTATCGGCAGCGCCGTCAACGCCGGACGAACTCTGTCCGCCCTCTGTATCCGCGGTATAGCCGTTCCCGTCGTTATCGCCGTAGGAAATACCGTCAGCGCCGGTCGTTTCCTCGGAGGGCTGTCTGTTCTCTTCATCGAGCAGTCCGCTCTCATTGATGTACGACACCGTAAGCTCGTGATTCGTGAACACGAACGGTGAGAACTCGGAGGAGGAGAACTCTATCATGAGATCCCCGTCGCTGCTCCACAGGGTTCCGCAGGGGAGCTGTTCGGGATAACCGCTGCTGTTTATGTGGTAAACATAGAGGTTATCATCGGCGGACAGTATCGACGGAATGCCGATGCTGAACGTGATATTGCCGAGAAGCGAGTGGATAGCTTCATTTGTGTCTGCGTTGACAATGCTGATATCGAACGCGTAGTAGTTGCCGTCAAAGCCCGCTTCTGCCGCGTAGCTCTCGGCTTCCGCGCTGTTGGCTACCATTACGACAGCGGAGCTCGGAAAGTAGGACATACGCGCCGCTATCTTCGTTCTGCCGCCGTCAAGTCCGTCGAGCTGTGAAACCAGCGAAACGGTCTTTGGCTTGGGTGTATCTTCTTCCTCTTCAACGTTCTCCTCGGGAAGCTCTTCCTCGGGAACGTCTGTATCATCTGTCCCGTCAGGTTCGTAATTCTCGTCGGGCTCTGCCGTATCTTCCGTCTCGTCGTAAGCCGGTAGCTCGTCCGTGGTCTCCGCTTCATCGGGGAACTGCTCCTCGCCGTATTCGTTCAGATCCTCCGGTACGGGCGGAACGGTCGTATCTTCGTCCGTGTTCCCGGACAGCTCGTCGGGAGCTGAGGTCTCTTCGGTTTCCGCGGAGCTGTCGCTCTCGTCGGTAACTGATGTCTCCTCGCTTTCGGAGGTCTCCTCACCGTCGGCTTCGGAAACGGCAGTAGTTTCGTCGGAGCTTTCCGTCTCGGGGGCAGTGCTTTCGGCGGTCTCATCGGTGCCGGTCTCCGAGGTCTCTGAGGTATCGGTCTCCGATGTTGTGTCTGTATCCTCGGCGGGAGTCTCGTCGGACTCTGCCGGTGTTGTTGTGTCGGCAGCCTCATTGGTCTGAGTCTCTTCATAGTCAGCCGTGGGAGCTTCCAGTGTAGTCTCGTCCTCGGTCCCGGAGGTCTCCGCGGGTGTTTCGTCCTCGCTGCCGGGCTCTTCTATCGGTATCTCGCTCTCGCTCACGGGCTCTTCAACGGGTATCTCACTTTCAATGACCGGTTCCTCGACAGGGATTTCACCTTCGATAACAGATCCCTCGACCGGAGTTTCGCTCTCAATGACAGGCTCCTCGACCGGAGCTTCGCTTTCAATGACAGGCTCCTCGACCGGAGCTTCGCTTTCAATGACAGGCTCCTCGACCGGAACCTCGCTTTCGCTAACAGGCTCCTCGACAGGAGCTTCACTTTCAATAACAGGCTCCTCGACCGGAGTTTCGCTCTCTATAACAGGCTCCTCGACCGGAGTTTCGCTTTCTATAACAGGCTCCTCGACAGGTATTTCGTCCTCACTCACAGGTTCCTCCGCGGGAGCTTCTTCCTGCGCTTCACGGTAGGGTGCATAGATGACCGAAACGCTCTCGGGTATCGCTGTGGCGCTCACATCTACATTTTCCCATTCCTCCACCGTACCGAGGAACACTACCTCGGAGAGGTTCGTACAGCCTGTGAACGCGTCAAGCAGCAGAACGCGGACTGTTGCGGGAAGGATTATCCTTGTGACTGTCTCATTGCCGTCAAAGGAGTGACCGGAGATCTCGGTGATATATTCCGGGATAACGACGGTATCCTCCGTGCCGTTGTACGAGCGCAGCATACCGTACTCGGGATCGACCTCGAGCAGTGACGGGTCACTTGTGTATGCGGCATATTCCTCGTAGTCGGCGTAGTTTTCCTCGGCGGCGTACTCGGTCTCGAACCAAGAGTTTGCGGGGCTGTCCGGCAGGTCATGCCCGAACTCATCGTATGTAAGCGTTCCCTCGTTGAAGGAAACGGACATATCCTCAAACAACTCGAAATTATCCGTGATCTTGTAGTCTATGACAGTATCGGGCTTATTGTTGAGCACAACACAAACAGCGCTTGCGGCAACGCAAACGGCTGTGACCGCGGAGATCGCTCTCAGCACGGACTTCTTTGTTATTCTCATAAGGACCGACCTCCTTTCACAGACTGACGGACGTGTTTTTTATAAAATGGGTGCGCAAACACGCTTTACACTACACACCACGGTAATTATAGCATATTGCGGTCAATTTTGTCAATGATTACCGGTGATTTTTTCATTATTATAATATACAAAAATCAGGGTCAAAAATTGTCATTTTGGAGGGTATTCTCTTTAGCCTCCATGTGTTTTATCGGCAGGAACCCGAAAAAAATAACATCTTTTCGCAACTTTTCCGAATAATTCTCAAAATATGTGAAAATAATGTATAAAATTGCGCATCTGTTTGTTGAATATCACTATAACGGGGATAAAAATGGCGCGGAGCGCAAAAAGCGCGCATGGACGCGCGCTTTTGACGAAAAAACAAGCGCGTGTCCATGCGCGGAGACTTACCTATGATGTCCGCCGCCGCCGTGGCGACCGCCGGAGGAGGAGTGGTGGGTGGAGCTGTGACCGCTGTGGTGACTGCCGCCGCTGCTGCTTGAGGAGCTGCGCGGGGAGTAGGTGCGATTGGTGACGTTTCCGACGAAGGTATCGGAGCGCACGGAGAAGTATAGGGAATCCTTAAGGGTGTAGGCTCGCGTTTCGGGCTTTTCTATTTTGTAGGACTTGGAGTAGTGGGAGTATAGGAATATGGAAACTATGAGCGCCGCGAAGCCTGTGAACATGAACGTTCCGAAGAATTCCTCAAGCATATAGAAGGGGTCGAATTCTCCGCCGAACAGCTCGGTCTGGTGGTTAGCCTTGCCGGCGCTGTAGTAGTTCTCGACATCGGCTATGAATGAGAGTGCTACCCCGGTGTAGTCCTCTTCGGCGAAGAAGGGGTCCATGTTGTCCCACATACGCTCTATGCGGTAGTCGCTGAAATAGTTTATGCAGACACCGCTGGTAGAGATGCGGTCATACTTGTTGTCGAAGTTGATGAAGAGGAGAATGCCGTCGGTATTCATGCCGCAGAGCTCCTCATATTTCAGGTCGGCAAAGTCTGTGACAGCGTCGTCTGACTTGTTGCTGCCGACATTGTCGGAGGTGAAGATGACAATGTTGAAGCCTGTTTCATAGGCAGCATTTGCGGCTTCACGGGCGAGGGTGCGCTCGTCCTCGTCGGAGAACGCGTCCGCGTCGTCCACTATGAACGCGGAGGGTTTGTCGTCGGCATACGCGGGAACGCACAGCATGACCGCGCAGATAACGGCGGAAACGAACAGACAGAATATCCTTCTCATACCCAACCTCCCAGAAATCCGAACAGAAGCGAGACGATGAGGGCGCAGAGAAACGGTATGCCCACGGTGAACAGGAAGAGCTTCCCCTTGTTCACGGGTATCATACCGCCGAATTTGCCTGTCTGACCGTTCATTGCGTAGTAGTACATCTTGTCCTTGTATTTATAGGACATGAACCATAACGGGAGCATAACGTGTTGCCAGTTTATGTTGTTTATGCCGAAGCTTTTGTTTCCGACGTTCAGCTTGCCGTACTTGCCGACGCTGTCACGGAAAACGGCCTCGGTAGCCTCGAGGACGCGGCTGTTTATGCGGGGGAATACCATATCCTTTCCCACGTCATAGCGCTGTGCGCTGTGTCCGGAGAGATAGGACAGGTCGAAGTCCACCATCTGAGTGTAGTCGAAGGGCTCTATGCTGTCCATGAGCGCGTCGTCCGCGCTTGATGAGGCGTCGGCGGGAACTCCCTGATAGATCACGCTGCCCTCGCGCGCTATCTCGTACTTTGCCTCGGTGGAGATTATGTAGTCACCCCTGCGGATACTGGAAACTGTATTGGTGCCGACAGCGTACATCCTGCCCTCAACGCTGCAGTCCGCGAGCCAAAAGGGGATATAGATGCCCTGCAGCTTCGAGATAGCCTCATCGCTCCCGAAGCCCTTTGCCATGAAGAACTTCTTCGTGCTTATCCATTCTTTGAACTGCCGTACCGCATCCTCGCGGGTCTTGGTAAAGGGTATTATCTTGTCGGGGCGGTATTGCCCGGCGAGCCTTCCCGACAGCACCACGGCACTGTGGCAGTAGGCGCACTCCGCCGACGCCGAGAGCTCCGAGTCCGTGATAACGGCAGCACCGCAGCCCGGGCAGAGGTAGAGCATATTCTCCTCGCCGAATTTCTTCTGCTTTTCGTAGAGCTCCGCTTCCTCGGCGCTTATTTTCTCGGTGTGACCCTCGAGCGGCGCGTCGAGAGTTTCCTTCGTGAAGTGCGACCCGCAGTAATCGCACGCAAAATCCAGCGTTGCCGCGCTGTATGTCAGCGGAGCACCGCATGACGGGCATTTGTAAGCAACAATTCCGTTGTCCATATTCCCCTCCCGTGTGTCGTCAGTCAATGATGTTGCGTTTGGTTATCTCCTTGTACAGTCTGAAATCGACCTTTTTGAGCATATCGAGGATAGCCGTTTCAATATCCTGCTCGAGCCCGATGCTCTTTATCCGCCGCTCGACGGTGCTTTCGCGGGGCTCGTACTTTTTGCGCTTCATTACGCGGTACGGTCGGAACATCACCCCGGTATCGGTATCGTACACCGCGTTCATCACCTCGCTGTCGGTGTCCGCGAGGTTCGCGAGCCCTGTCGGGAGCATACCGAAGATATCCGCGAACAGCAGGCTCGCGACGCAGATAGCCTTGATAACATCGTTCTTTATGACAGTCCTCCGCGTGATGTTCACGTTGATAAGGTACTGCTCGAGGGCGGTGTAGAAATACCCGCGCCCGAAGGACAGCGTCAGCATATCCGCTCCCGCTGCGGCAGCGGTCACAGCGTCGGACGCGCCTGTCAGCATGGTGTTTAGCGGGCAGATATCCACGGGCGTGAAATAGCTGCTCCTGCACCATCTGACAAGGTCTTCAACATGGTCTCCCATTATCCCTGTCAGCCGTACCGCGGCGATGCGGCGAATGAAGGTGAAGCGGCGCAGGTACAGCAGTACCGCCTGTGCGCTGTATTCGTCGGCGCTCACTTCCAGTATTATCGGCTGGTCATCGGGAACCTTCTCGATCCACCCCGCGAACGTGAAGGGAATGGTGACATACGCGAACTTCATCACCGCGCAGAAGCCGAGGTCGAAGGAGCTACGTACATTGAGAATGTACTGCTCGGAGTAGTCGTCCGCGTCGAGCAGCTTAGCGGTGGCGGCGTTTATCTCGATATAGTCCGCGCCGCAGGCAAAGACCGCTTTCGTATAAGCCTCGAGCTCGCCCTTGGTGACGTGCTCATCGTTGTATTTTATGTATGACAGTGTCCTGTCCGTCAAAGCTGTTTTCAAAAGATCGCTCCCTTAAATAAAGATACACTGATATTATATCATAGCGCGCACTATATTTCAAGAGAATTTTTCAAGAAAAAAATGGCTTTATTCATAAAAATACGCTGCACTGCGTGTTTCACCATTGATTTTTTTGCGGATATATGATATAATATAATTTATGTAAGTTCCGTAAATATTCTGACAAGAAAGAAGCAAGTATGAAAAAGAAACTTATCGCCGCTGTGACCGCGGCTGTGATACTGCTGTCAGGCTGCAGCGCGGAGACTGCCGAAGCGGAGATAAAGATACCGATACTCGACGGGGATTCCTCCAAGAGCTACCGTACCGCCGCGGCGGAGCTGTGCGACCTGACTACGGACATGAATATAGGCGCGTCGGTGGAATACCCGTTCGCGGAGACCTATCCGATAGAGCACGACACCAATCTGCTGGAGTACAACGTCAAGAAGGGTGATATGCTGAAGGCGGGGGATGTTATCGCGGTGTTCGATTCGTCGGCGCTGAATTACGACCTGCGCAATCAGCAGATAGCCACCGACAGTGCTTATTCCAACTACCTCGCCTCCGGGAGCCGTGCCGCGCAGCTCGAGTACGAGCAGCAGGCGAAGTTGCTGGAGCTGGTGCAGTACCATATCGACGAATATACCATAAGAGCTCCCTACGACTGTATTGTAGTCGCCGCGGAGCACTTCGAGACCGGTCAGACGGTGGAGGCGGGAACTCCCGTTGTCACAGTGGCAAGACCCGACGATGTGTATGTCACGGTAGAACAGAACAAGGATAAATTCGCGTTCGGCAGGTCGGTCAAGCTGAAATTCGGTACGAACGAGACCTACTCCGGTACCGTGGCGATGATGCCCGAGAACGGCAGAGAAAAGGTGCTGATAGCCTTCGATGAGGGTGAGCTCGAGCGCGCGCAGGCAGAAGCCGGCAATATCATCTCCGCGGGCTGGGCTACCGTCATAGTGAGGTCGTTCAGCAAGCATTCGGCGCTCTGCATTCCCAAGGACGCGGTCATGCAGTATTCCGGCACCACCTACTGCTATATTGAGGAGAACGGCGAGCGCGCCCGCATACAGATCGAGACCGGCGATACCGTCAATGAAAAGACGATGATCCTCAGCGGTCTGTCCGAAGGCGATATCGTGTCGTATTAAGCCGACGCTTGAGTTGGTCGCTGACGCTTGAGCCAGCGGCTGGCGCCGCCAAGGGAAGGAAGAGAACCCACTTGACCTCACTCTTCTTCCGGAAAGAGCAGTTGCTTCGTCATGCAACCGGCAGAGGCAGCAAAACTTTGTAAAGAATAATATAGCAAAAGCCTGTCATTTCTGCGCTGAAATGACAGGCTTATTTTACTAGAATACTTGCAGAGCATAACGGCAGCGAGGCAGGGAGTTACAAAAAAGCAGGACGTAACAGACGGTACTCAGTTTAGGCTCAAGCCCTTTTTAAAGGGCTTGCCGCCGGAG
>CAJOMV010000078.1 GCA_905235805.1 uncultured Ruminiclostridium sp. | reverse complement strand
TCGTCCGCAGCGGCGTCGAAAGAAAAGGTAACAAGAACGACATCAATTGATTTATTTAATTTTGCAGGGCGGTGTGTCCGCACCGTTCTGCATTGTTTTCCTTAAATACAATTCACTTCTAAGTAGCTCGGTGCTCCGAACATTTAGAAGTGAATTGCTGAAGGAATTGGTGGAAGCGGGTGGATTCGGACCACCGAAGCGAAACGCAACAGATTTACAGTCTGCCCCCTTTGGCCACTCGGGAACGCTTCCTCATATCAGTTTCCGTTACCGGAAACATACCTGCCTTACGGCAGCCCATAATATATCAAATGCGGCGAACCGCACGTTGACATAGATATATGCCGTCGGGAAACGGCATAATGGAGCTGGTGGACGGACTCGAACCCCCGACCTGCTGATTACAAATCAGCTGCTCTACCAACTGAGCTACACCAGCGTTTCAAACTGCTTGATTATTATATCACGGATATACCCTTTTGTCAAGTGCTTTTTTCGATTTTTTAAAAAAATTTTGTTTTTGTGAAGTATCGCCGATAATCCCGCTCTTTTACCCGCGTCGATTGGTCGATTTTTGTAAAAAACGCGGGATAATGATTGAAAAAGGGAGGGAGAAATGCTATAATAAAAGCCGGAAATACAGGAAAAGGTGGGGAAGGTTACCATGAAGCGTAACAGGATAAGCGGACTGCTCGGGTTTTCGCTGTGTATAACGCTGCTGTGCGGCTGTATCGGGACGCCTATGCCGACGGGTACGGAGCCGGAGGCTGCCGAGGCTGTGAAAACAGTGTCGGCGCAGGAGAGTGAAGCCTTTTCGGAAACTGAGCCCGTGCCGGTGAGCAGCACGACAGCAGAGGTCACAGTGCCGGAAACGTCCGCGGAGCCTACGGCGGAATTCCCCGAGGACACCTCGGTCACGATAGTATGCGCGGGCGACAATCTCATACATAAGCCTATATACCGCGCCGCGAGAGAAGCCGCGGGAGGAGAGGGCTACGAATTCTCGCCGTCCTACGAGCACCTCGGCACGCTGATAAGTGACGCGGACCTTGCGATACTCAATCAGGAGACTATCATCTCGGGAGACTTTGAGCCCGACACCTACCCCACCTTCTGCACGCCCCCGGAAATGGCACGGGACATGACGGAGCTTGGGTTTGACGCGTTCTCCGTATCGAACAACCACGTGCTCGACAAGGGCGAGGCGGGGCTCATCTCCACGCTGAACTTCTGGCGGGAGAATTATCCGAACACGCCGGTATATGGGGCATATCTGAATGACGAGGACATGAACGATATCCGCACTCTCGAGGTGAACGGCATCACCTTTGCCTTCCTCGGCTACACCGAGCACACGAACGGGGCAAGCCTCCCTGCGGGCTCGGAATGCAGGGTGGTATATCTGTCGGAGGAGGAGCTTATCAAGGCGCAGGTGAAGCGGGCGGCTGAGATCTCCGACTGCGTTGTCGTGAGCGTGCATTTCGGGATAGAGGTCTCGAACATCGTCACCGAACAGCAGAAGTCCTTTTCCCGGAAGCTCGCGGACTGGGGCGCGGACATCATTATCGGCACCCAGCCTCACACGGTACAGTCCATGGAGTATCTCGAAGCCGCTGACGGGCGTGAAGCCTTCGTTTTCTACTGTCTCGGGAACCTTATCTCCACAATGGACGACCCGCGTGCAATGGCGGAGATGCTTGGGCGGATAACCGTGACAAAGGACAGCGGAACGGGGAAGATATCGCTGACGGACGCGAACGCGGTCCCGCTGGTGGACTTCTACACTCCCGCGTACGACTATATCGCGATGTACCCGCTCGATGAGTTCACTTCGGAAATGGCGGCAGCCCACGCGGTGCCGGGAGTGACCTGTGAGTATATGCTGCGGCTGTTCCGCGAGAACATACCGGAGGAATTCATGGCAGAGGAATACCGGGAGCTCGTTTACGGGACACAATGAGAAAAAACAGAAAATTTGTTTGAAAACTGACTGCTTGCGTAGGATATGCGGCAGTCAGTTTTGCTTCTATTGCGAAGAAATTGCGCGCTGTGAAAACATTTACATTTCGTGTAAGCAATTCTGCCAAAAATGATGTTAAATCTTCTTACAACCCGCTGATTGACTTTTAAGAACGTATATGCTAAACTTTACATTGTATCACTCTCTTTTCGGACGAGCGGTACAGCTGATCACATTCAACGAATGAGGTGGGGAAATGACTTACAGTAAGCCTGCAAAAACAAAAATCATCTGCCTGCTGCTGAGCATAGTGATGATACTGTCATTCTTCGGCAACTGGAGCTTTGACACGGAGGCTTATACGGGAAACGATATAACCGTTACCATCACGGACCATGATAATGTGGTGCATACAGCGGCTTCTGTCGGCTTCACGTTCGATTTCAGCGGACTGAAAAAGAACGGGACCGTTCTCACGGGAAATGAGTCCATAGCCGACGGCGATACCCTCGAGTTCAAGCTCGAATGGGACGCGGGCAGCTTTACCACGCCCACGAATGACGACAGATCGACCTTCACCGTCGTATTCAACAATCTCCTTACCAAGCACGCGGATCTTGCGACCGTGAATCTGCATAACGTTGCCGGCACGGGCTGTAACGCGGATTTCGTGCTCGACCCTGCTACGGGAGTTATGACGGTCACTGTGCGTCCCGACGGACTTCAGGAGCACTTCAGGGGCGACTGCAACGTAAGCCTGACAGTACACGTCGATACCGCGTCGCTGGAGGACAACAAGTTCGAGTTCAGCCCGCTGTTCAAGGGACTCAAGTTCAACTACGGCACCCCCTTCCTCAATACGGAGAAGGGCACTATGGGCGGCATCTATGAGCAGGACGGGAAATACTATCAGAATTTCTACTCCAAGTTGTCCGTGTCCAACGGCACTGTGACAAATGTAGCTGTGACCGATACATACGGAAGCCTGTACACCGGCGTTCCCGCAGGTATGTTTTACAGCAATGACTGGGTCGAGAACGCGATCCCCACTAACGGGACTGCCGCGGCGGTGACTCCCGGCGCGAACAGCTTTACGGCGAACTTTGCGGCGCTCACCGGCGAGACACGCATAGTTTACGCTCTCGAGATCGACCCCACGAAGCTCTCCGACGCCATAAGTGCCAATGCGCTGGGCGACAGCTCCGCGATCACCAATAAGCTGAACGCCACCTACAGCAACGGCGTCAATGACAATATCCCCGCCGCGGAACGCACCGCGCAGACCACGGTGTACGCGCCGTATATCGACAAGAGCGGTGTTCTCAACAGCACCGACAAGAATATAAAATGGACGATAACCTTCTATCCCAATACGCTCGGAAAGGTATTCGACGCTTCGGCGCTCACTGTCACCGATACGCCGGGCGGGGAGCTCAGGCTTTCCGATGTGAAGAACGCTCTCACAGCGGCTGGCATAGCTTATACCGAGGAAGGCTCTTCGCTGAAGATAAGCGGCGCCGCGTTCGCTAAGGAGGGGGACAACTATACCCTCAGCTATACCACTCCCGTAGGCACCGAGTATTTCCTTGAAAGAGACGCGTCCTATTTCAATAATACGGCAAAGGCTGATTACAAGGGCTTCACGCCCGACAAGACCTCCTCCGTCAGAGTGAGCAATACCGGGACTATCGGCGAGACCGCAAAGACTGTGCAGTCTGCCGATACCGACGCACTGACGATAACATGGAAGCTGGACGTGGATATCCCCGACCCCGCAGCTGAGACCGTGGACAGTCTCACGATCGAGGACACCGCGGTAAACGGTTACTGGGACGGCGATATCAGCCAGAATGTGTCCATTGCTGCCGTTCTCATGAGCGGCGTGAACGACAGCTCCTTCTCGTATTCCGTTGACGGCACCGCTGTCTCTCCCGCGGATATGGCGGCGTATATGTCCGAGATACAGTACTACTACAACTACGGCTCGTACTGCGGCTGGAAGTCGGAGGGCTTTGACGCGGACAAGGACTACGGCTTCAAATTCAGACTGAACAATACATTTGTAAATACCTACGGCGGCAAGAAGCTCACAATTGCGTACACCACGAAAATGGGCGGCGACACCACGGGCAACTACTCCTCCGACAAAAACGCGTATCTGAAATATGTGAACAAGGCTGCCACAACATACTACAACGGCGCTGCCGCTCTGGAGCCGAAAGCGTATGCGGAGGCTGAGTTCAAGCCTGCTGTTTCGGCGAAGAAGATAGGTTATACCTACGGCACTCCCGGCATCTATTCCGATTACGGCACGGGCGGCGACTATCCCGTTCTCGCGTTCTGGGAGATAAAGCTCAAGTCCGACGAGGATCTGACGGCGGGACAAGTCCTGACCGTAAAGGACAGGGTGAGCACGGGACATTCCTACTACAACGGCTCTGTGCGCCTCGTGACGAACGGGCAGAGCTTTGACAACGGCTCGTTCACTTGGATACCCGGAATTTCCGACGCGAATAACTTCACAAGTCTCATCACAGCCGTCCCGAACGGCAGTCAGACGGAATTCAGGATCACTGTCACCGACGCGCTCGCGGCAGCGGCAAAGACCTGCGGGAATACCCTTAACATCGTCTATGCCACTGCGGCAGACGAAAAGACCTCGAGAAAGATTTATTTCGGGGAGAGCGTAAAGGTCACCAATCAGGCTGACGTGTATTCCGACGATATCCTTCAGGTGAAGGATATACAGAGCTCCCAGGAGCTCACGGCTCCCGCCGGCGTTCTCGACAAGACGCAAGCCGTGACGAAGGGCTCCGACAGCGAGGCTTTCGGCAAAGTAACATATACCGTCATCGTCAACAAGTACGCGGCTGACCTCTCAAGCGGCGACAAGATAGTCGTTGACGACTGGCTCGGAGGCAACCTCGAAAATCCCACCTCCGTCACCATAACCCGGCAGCTCATGTACAGCTGGGGCGCTACCTACGACGACCCCGCTTATGCGCCTGTGGTGTACACGGTGCAGAAGAACCCCGCATACAGCTCGGTGGACGGAACGATACACAGCTTCTTCCTCCTCGGCGGAGTTCCCGTATCCGACAGTGCGATCTATAAGACCGGCGTGGGAAAGAAGATGACATTCACGCTCGATGACGAGGTCTGCTACAAGATAAGCTATACCCTCGATTATCAGAAGACCTCCGATTACTTCGAGGAGATAGAGGCGGAGGCAAGATATACCAATACCGCCGTCATCAGGAGCGACGACGGCAGCAGCATATCGAAGAGCGTAGTCATCAACACCGACAACTACCATGTACAGGCGGGTGTAAGCGCCGGTACGATGCAGAACTTCATCATCTTTGATATCAAGAAGATGTGGAGCAGCGATTTCGGCAAGAAGAGACCCGAGAGCATAAAGCTCCATGTCACGAGAAATAATCTTACCAACCCCTCGGAAACTCCCTTCCGGTATGATCAGGTCATCACCGTCAACGACAACGCGGTGGAGCTTGCGGACGGCTCGTGGCTGTTTGCGCTGAAGCTCCTGGCACTTACCGAGGTGGACGGCGTGACCACCCGATACTCCTACACCATTGACGAGGCTTCGATAGACGGCTACAAGGCGCAGTGGAGCCAGCCGCTCACCGATATAGCACTTCCCGCGAACAAGGACGGTCTCGTCGTTTCGAGCAGACTCACCAATACCGGAACAGCCCGCTTTGCCGTGAGAAAGACCGATATAACGGGGCTTGACGAGATAAGCGGCGCGTCGCTGGCTATATACAGGGCTTCCGATGTCGATGCTGCCGGCGTTCCCAAGTCGGGCGCGGTGGCTGTCGACAGCTGGGTCTCCGACGGCACGGAGCATATCTGCGCTCCCGGAGCGGGCGATTATGTGCTCATCGAGACAGGCAATGTATTCTATGACGCAAAGACCGATAAGAACTACAACGTGACTGCCTCAAAGGTGTACTTCACCGTTGACGGCAGCGGAGTTACCTCCGTGACCGGTCAGAACAGCGGCACTGTGACCGCTTCCGACAGGGAGAACGGGTACATCACCTATACAGCCGCCTCATACGACAGTATGGCGGAATTCACGGTGTGCGACGCGGTATCCCCGCTGCTGACGGCTAAGCTGCGTGTGAACAAGTACGACAGCTCGGGCGCGAACGCTCTGTTCGGCGCGAATGCTGCTGTTTATGCCAAGAGCGATATCGGCGCGGACGGCAGACCAAAGTCCGGAGCTATCCCGGCTGACAGCTGGACGACCGCGGGCGAGACCCATACCGTAGGTCTTACGGACGGGGAATATGTGCTGGTAGAGACAGGCGCGTCCTTCACCGACACCGCGAGCGGCATTCGCTACAAGGTCACCGACGCTTCCTTCGCCTTCACCGTGGCGGGCGGTGCCATTACCGCAGCGGCGGTAACTCCTTCCGCTTCGTCGAACGGAAAAATGATATTCAATGACACCGACACCCTTAACATCTACGATGATAAGGTGGAGAAGATAAGGATAACCAAGACCGACGCCACCGGAAATACCGAGGTCGAGGGCGCGCAGCTCCAGCTCTTTGACTCCCTCGGTGTGCAGATAGGCTACACCTACACCTCGTCCGCGTCGGAAAAGTGGGAGGTAGGACCTCTCGACAAGGGCGCATATACCATAAGGGAAACAGTCGCTCCGGACGGCTATGCGCTGACAGCGACGGACGTTACCTTCACTGTGGATGACTACGGCAAGGTGACCTCCGTAAGCGGCAGCGGCGAGCTCCGCAGCGGTGTGGTGCTCGTTAAGGACACCCTCTCCCTGATAAACATAACCAAGACCGATATGGACGGTAACGCTATCGCGGGCGCCGCGACCTTCAAGCTCACGATAACCGAGACAGGCAAGGACCTGAAGGGCGTTATGCTCGGAACTGACGTGCTCGGTGAAGTCACCTTTGTCACCTACACCGGCAACAGCGCACAGTTCACCGGGCTCAAGGACGGCACCTACACCCTTGAGGAGCTCACCGCTCCCGAGGGGTACTACACGGTCGGTACGATAAGCTTCACAGTGGAGAACGGCGTTGTTTCCGCAGTCGCAAAGGCAGGCGGCAGCGGCGCTGTCGCAAGGACCTCCGACGGCGGAATCATCGTCAGGGACGCTCCTAAGACATCGCCCGAAACACCCGAGATTCCCGAGACCACTACTACAACGACAAAGCCCGTGATACCTCACATTCCTGACATCGTGACATCGGCAGTGACCACTACGACCGTACCCGGGGGACCGGTCGCTCCGAGTGATGTGACGACATATTCGCCTTCCGGTACCACAGGCGGCGGTGAGACCACTCTTCCCGCAGGAACTGCCGGCCCCGGGGAGACTACGCTTCCCGTCGATACCACCGCTCCCGCGGGGAACGGGGCGGAGGAAGCCGTGACGAGCAGACCCGATGAGACGGCAGCTCCCGGTGAGTCCGCAGCCCCCGGTGAGACGACCGCTCCCGGCAAGACTGCTCCTGAAGATGAGGAGGACGTTATCGAGAACTCGATAAAGCCCGAGAAAACCACCGCGCCCGACAAGTCTTCGGAGAAGCCGGAGAAGATAAGCTCCGTGGATTCCTCCGAGGATACCACCGTTGAGTCGTCGGAGACTGTCACATCTGATTCCAGAACCGTCACCTCGACACCCGGTGATACAGGTACGATGACCGACAGCGCTGAGGAAAATCCCAATACCGGCAGCAGGGCTCTCGCCTGCGGTACGATGCTCCTTCCCGAGATAGCCGTTATATTCGCGGCAAGAAAAAAGAATAAGGACAGCGATGAGGACGAGGAATGAGTTCTCCGCTGACCGATAATTGACAGCATAACTGCGCAGCCGTAAGACTGCGCAGTTTTTGTTCATGTTCAAATATTAGGAATTTGCGAAATATTTACGATTGACTTTTGCTTTGCCGCACGGTACAATGTAACTGCAAGGGGAGAACTTCCTTGCTAAAATGATCGGTAATTAGGGCGGAAGGAAAAACAATGATAACATTAAAAGGGACAGTATCGGTAATTCTGAGTGCAGCCGTTACCGCAGCGGCATTTGCGTTTCCTGCTGCCGCGGAGGAGAGAACAATGAACATAAACATCGATTTCGACAATGCTTCACTCGCGGAAAATACCCGGTACAGAGGCTTCGGACTCATCAGCGCGAACAACTCGTCAAGGCTCCTGCTCGATTACAAGTACGAGCAGCCCGAAAGGTACGATGAGATCCTTCAATCTCTGTTCGGTGAGGACGGGCTTGATATATCACATATCAAGATAGAAATGGGCTCGGACGTGAATTCCTCGTCCGGCACCGAGCCCGCGACTATGCGCTCGGCGGACGAGAAAGCCGATGTGACGCGCGGCGCTGGATTTCAGCTCGCGGCTGACGCAAAGAAGATAGACCCCGATATCACGCTGGATATGCTCTGGTGGAGCGAGCCGCGCTGGGTGACGAGCGCGGAGGACGTATATGCCGCGCGCTACAAGTGGTACCGCGAAACTCTGATATCGGCGTACGAGACCTACGGACTGAAATTCGACTATGTCAGTGCCACGCGCAATGAGCGTACTATCGACGCGGACTGGACGATCTACCTGTCGCAGCACCTGAAAAGCGATACCGATACCCCCTATGACTTCTCGAAAATAAAAATAGTTGACGGCGAAGCTGTGGGAACATGGGGGATATCGAAGATGATGCTCGCGGAGGAGAAGTTCCCCGGACTTCTCGACGCGGTGGACGTCGTCGGCAGCCACTACACAGACTGGTCGGACGACAATACCCGAAAGCTTCAGCGCGAGTACGGCAAGGAGGTGTGGTTCTCCGAGGCAAGCTCCCCTATGGCGTATGCGCAGGGCGTGCGTAAGTATGACGGGAACGGCTCCGGGCTGTCCGGCATAAACGGCACTCTCGATATCGCGAACCGTATCATCACTATGTACCCGGGCGGGGGAATGACGATGTACGAATTCCAGCCCGCGGTAGCCTCATACTACGATGGTGCCACATACTCCCAGAAGCAGCTCATTCTCGCGGACGAACCGTGGAGCGGCTATTACCTGCTCGACAGCGGCTTCTATATGGGTCTGCATTTCTCCCGCTTCATAAAGAAGGGCTGGGCATTCATAGACGGAGCCTGCGCGGGCGACGGCAAGGCTGGCGGCGACGGTCACGCGATAGTTGACGCGACATACAGCTATATGACCTGCGCGGACACAGATACCGGCGATTACAGCACAGTCATCACGAATACCAACGACAGTCCTATAGTGTACACCTTCAATGTCAGCAATACCGACAAGGCGGGCAGCCCCGTCAGCGTCTGGGAGAGCAGAGGTCCCGACAGCGGCGCGTGGAATGAGAACTACCTCCGCCTCCGCGAGACTGTAACCCCGGAAGCCGATAACAGCTTCAAGGTAACGGTGCAGCCCTGTTCCATGGTCACCGTAACCACGCTCGGGAGTGAGCGCGGTGAGTTCAGCGAATACAGCAGCGGCCTTCTTGAGCTGCCTTATACCGACGACTTCGAGTACTCCGACGAGTACCTTGCCGCAAGGGGCGGAGCTCCCCGCTACACCACCGATGAGGGCGGAGCTTTCGAGGTGGTCGCTCTTGACGACGGCAGCAAGGTGCTCATGCAGAAGATAACCGAGGATATCAAGGCGGAGGAATGGGGCTCGACACCCTCTCCCGTGACGAATTTCGGCGACGACAGGTGGTTCAATTATTCTGTCAGCGCCGACGTAAGATTCGCCGCGTCTGATGACCCGTCAAGAAACAGCGCAGCCGTGGGACTTCGCTATAACCTCGCTGACAGCGGAGCGAGCGGCTGGAGAATGCAGCTGAGCGAGAACGGGGAATGGCGGCTCCGTCTGGGCTCACGCCCCGTGCTGACGGGTGAGACCGCTCTTACGGAGGAATGGAACAGCATCAGGATAGAGGCTGTCGGCAATACCGTCCGCGGTTACATCAACGGCGAGCTCGTCGCGGAGACGACCGAGGACCTCGACGGATACGCGATGCAGCCTGCCGGCAGAGCCGCTCTGTACAGCAGCTATTACAACAACTGCTTCGACAATGTGAAGGTCGAGCCTGTCGGAGATGAAAACGCCTACATCACCCGTCTCGATTCCACCGATGACGGCATCACATATACCGGTGAGTGGTCGCACAGCAATATGGACAGCTTCAAGAACTACAAACGCACTGCTTCCACAGGCGAAGCGGGCTCGTCGTTTAGCGTGGAATTCGACGGCACCGGCATTATTCTCGTGGGTGCTGAGGGTGACGGCGCAGTCATGGACGCGGAGCTGGACGGGAATGCTGTCGTCAGCGGGTACGCTGTTCCCAGGACTGCGAACCGCCAGTCCTTCTGGAATATCTACGGACTTGACAACGGACACCATACCCTGAAGGTCACGGTGAAGGAGGGTTCACTGACGCTTGATTCAGCCGAGGTGCTGCTCGACAACGCGGAGACTGCGAAGCTTTTCGTCTCCGCGCAGCCGCAGAAGACCGAAGAGCCCGCACAGACAACGGCGGCTCCCGCGTCTGCCGAAGAGCCCGAAGTGTCCGGCACTGCCCCCGAAAGCACCGAAGCGGTTCCCGCGGAAAGCACTTCCGCACCCGCACGATCACCGCAGGACAACGGAGCAAGTCCCGTTATCCCGATAGCCATAGGTGTCGGAGCCGCTGCCGTTGTGGGCGGTATAGCCGCGGCAGTCATAAAGTCGAAAAAGAAATGACCATACAAAAAAGCAGGGCGTTCAAGCACCCTGCTTTTTCTTATTCTATCACAAGCTCTTCCTTTGTCGCCTCATTGTTTTCTACATGAAACGAATTCAGTACCGGTTCCTCCTCCATAAGCGACAATATCATGTAGCTCGCCTTGCTGTCGTACGCGAGGCGTTTATCCTCATCGGAGGGGCGGGAAGGGGAGACAGGGTGGGAATGCCAGTTTCCGAGGGGTACGAGACCGTTTGCCCTCATGTCTTTCACAGACGCGAGCTGTTCCTTCGGGTCAAGTGTGAAGTGCTCCTCGGCGTGATCCACGTTTGTCAGTATGTAGACCTTCTCGATATACTTATCACTTCCGTCAATACGCCCCGCGATAAGTCCGCAGGCTTCCACGGGAGCTTCTTTTCTTGCGTGGGCAAGAATTTTCTCATAATCTTCTTTATGTAATCTTATCATTTCTATCTCCGTTCTATAAAGATATTTACAATAGGAGCAGATAACTGTCGTATTTAGGCACGAAGTTATTAATAGTTTTTTGAAGAGGGGGTACGGGGGAGGGACTTTTTTCAAAAAAGTCCCTCCCCCGCGTCTCTCGCGTCTCCGCCGCCCGTTTGCGCGCAGGAGCTCACTTGTCGGTGCACTCTGCCTGCTCGTAGTCTATGAGCTCGGTGATGGTGGGGTGGTCGCCGCAGACTGCGCAGTTATGGGTGTCGGAGGGGAGCTTTATTTTGCGCCACTCCATTTTGAGCGCGTCGAAGGTCAGCAGGTAGCCTGTGAGGAGGTCGCCGGAGCCTACTATATACTTGACTGCCTCCATAGCCTGAAGGCTTCCTATTACGCCGCCCATTGCCCCGATAACGCCTGCCTGACGGCAGGTGGGGACTGCGTCCTTCGGAGGGGGCTCCTTGAATACGCAGCGGTAGCAGGGTCCCTGACCGGGAACGTAGGTCATGAGCTGTCCCCTGAAGCGGATTATTCCCGCGTGGGAGAAGGGCTTCTTCGACATTACGCAGGCGTCGTTGATCAGGAACTTTGCCGGGAAGTTGTCGGTGCCGTCGAGAATGAAATCGTAGTCCTTTATCAGGTCGAGAACATTTTCGCTTGTCACGAAGGTATGGTATGTGTTGACCGTTACGTCGGGATTGATAGCCTCCATGGTCTCCTTGGCGGACTGAACCTTCGGCTTGCCGATGTCGGCGGTGGTGTGTATCACCTGTCTCTGGAGATTGGAGAGGTCTACCTCGTCCGCGTCAACTATACCGATAGTTCCTACGCCCGCGGCGGCGAGGTAGAGAGCTGCCGGAGCTCCGAGACCGCCCGCGCCGATAATGAGCACCTTGGCGCTGGAGAGCTTCTTCTGTCCCTTTGCGCCGACTTCCTTCAATATGATATGTCTGGAGTAGCGTTCAAGCTGTTCGTTTGTAAAAGCCATGCCGATGTCCTCCTTAATTGCCGTGGGGCTGACCGCCGCCCATGAAGTACAGGAACTCGACGGTGTCGCCGTCCTTGAGAGCTGTCTCGGCGAATGTGCCGCTCTCTACGAACTCATCGTTCACGGTCACTGTCACATATTCGGGAGTCTCCACATTCTCGAGCTCTATGAGCTTTGCTACTGTGAGACCGTCTTCAAATTCCTTTTTTACGCCTGCTACGGTTATGTTCATTGCTGTGTTCTCCTTATATTTGTTATTGTTTGGTTGAGTGGTGTGTTATGATATCTTCTCAAATTCCGCGATTATGTCGGGCTTTTTTACAGCGCCCCGGATGCGGGAGACCTCCGCTCCGTCACGGAAAAATACCAGTGTCGGTGAAGCCTGTATCTCGTACTGCTCGACGAGCTCCTGCTCGTATGGGGCATTCACCTTGTATATCGCGAGCTTACCCGCAAGCTCGCGCTCGAGCTGCGAGAGCACGGGCGAGAGCATCTTGCACGGTACGCAGCTGTCGGAGTAGAAATCCACAAGCACCGGCGTTCCCGCGCCGAGTACCTTCTCATTGAACTCCGCTGCCGTTATCCTTTCAGCCATATCAGTCACCGACCTTCTGTACGATGAGCTGATATGTACCGTCGTCATTCTGTGAGAGCTTCAGCACCTTGTGTCCTTCTTCCTTCAGGCTCCGCGGTACGTTGTTCACGGGTTCTCCGTCATTCAGCCTTATCGAGAGGATATCGCCCTCGTCAAGCTCGTCGAGAGCTACCTTTGCTTTTACGAATGTTACGGGGCATACCACATCTGTGATATCCACTGTGTCGGTGATGTTGAATTCTGCCATTTCTGATTGCCTCCAATACTTTTATTATATTTGTATGTCCGCGGTCAGTGCTCCTGTGAAGCCTTCACCGCATTCCCGAAGTCCTCTGTCAGGTCTTCGATATCTTCGATGCCTACGCTCACTCTTATCGTGTCGTCGTATACGCCCGCGCTCTCACGCTGCTGCTCCGTGGCGTGGAGGTATATCGTGCTTGCGGGGTGGATCACGAGAGTTCTCACGTCGCCTATGTTCGTGGCGATGAGCGCGTATTTCAGGGCGTTGATGAGCGCGAAGGCGCGTTCTCTGCTGCCCGCCCTTACGGTGAGTATCGCGCCGCCCTTTCCGCCGAGCTGTGACTGCACGAGCGGGTAATAGGGACTGTCCTCCAGCGCGGGGTAATTCACCGTCACGCCGTCCAGCGTCCTCAGGTACTCCGCGAGCTTCTTCGCGTTGTCGCAAATCCGCTCCATGCGCACTCCGAGAGTTTCCAGCCCGACCGAACACATATATGCGTTGAACGGGGACAGACAGGCTCCCACATTGCGCCATATACCGCCGCGGAGCTTCGCCAGGTAAGCGAACCTGCCGAATTTCCCGTATTCCGCGAAGGCGGGATATCTTGCCGTGTCCCATTTGAACCTGCCGCTGTCGATTATCATTCCCGCGATGGAATTGCCGCCGCCGTTTATGTATTTCGACGCCGAGTGTATCACTATGTCCGCGCCGTACTCGAAGGGGTGTATCAGGTACGGGGTGGCTGTGGTGCTGTCGATGAAGAGCGGCACGCCGTTCTCGTGACACACAGCGGCTACACTTTTTATATCCACTATGTCGAGCTTGGGATTTCCTATCAGCTCGGCGAACACCGCCCGGGTATGCTCGTTTATCCGGGATTTTACGCTGTCGGCTGTCACCGTATCGATGAACCGCGTTGTTATCCCGAACTGCGACAGGTCTCCGAACAGGTCTATCGTGCCTCCGAAGAGCCCCGACCCCGCGATCACCTCGTCGCCCGCTCTTAATACATTCAGCAGCCCCATAGTCACCGCCGACATACCGGACGAACAGGCTACGGCGCCTATACCGCCCTCGAGAGCCGCTATGCGCTTTTCGAACGCGTCCACGGTGGGATTTCCTATGCGGGTGTACGCGAAGCCCGCCGCTTTATTGGCGAACACCTTTTCGAGGTGCTCGGCGCTGTCGAGGGAGAATGCGCTCACCTGGTATATGGGCGTCTGTGTGGCACCGAATTTATCGCCCGGAGTGCTGCTGTGCAAAAGTGAAGTATTGAATTTCATTCCGTTACTGCCTTCTTAAAAAGTTCTGTTTAGCTTTACAATATTATACCCTGCTTTTCATAGTAAGTCAATAGGAATTCGGCTTTTTCTACATATTAAACATATAGAATTAATAGGAAATGAATATTTTTATCTATTCCGACAATTGCAAAAAGAGTCGGAAATGTGTTATACTTATTAAAACGATAGGAATTAAGTGAAAAGGAAGATCTGCACTATGAAAATATCCTCAAAAGTCGAATGCGGACTCATCTCTCTCGTTGATATATGCGTCTATTCGCACGATGACGTCGTTACCGTCATAAACATATCCTCCCGCCAGAATATCTCGGCAAAGTATCTCGAGCAGATACTCCCGCAGCTCCGGCAGGCAGATATAATAAGGAGCGTTAAGGGAGCGAAGGGCGGATATATACTGACACGCCCCGCCGAGAAGATAACGCTCCTCGATGTGATAAATGCCCTCGACAGCACCGTGCTTGGAGATGTCACCTTCAACGGCAAGGAGGAGTCCCTTATCGCCGACGCGCTCTCGGAGTGCCTGTGGAGCAAGATGACCGCGTATCTCCAGGAGTTCGCGGAGAATGTCACGCTCCGCGATATCGCCGACAAGTACGACAAGCTTTCCGGCGAGGGTTCCTCGGAGCCTATGTACTATATATAATTACGCGAAAATCTCAAAACAGCGCTTGACAAACATCGAAAATAGTGTTATAATAATGTTGCTGCGTTGATCATGTGTAAGTAGTCCGAAGGATGACAGTGTCAGAGAGCCTGTTTCACCGGCTGAAAGAACGGGTGACTGTGCTTCGGGTGAATTTCAGCATGGGAGTATGCCCGCGAAAGCGTGAACGGGGCGCGTTCCGATCAAGCGGGTGTGTGCATCCACGCAAATGATGTATGCTAAGTGCGGGAATTTGTATGTTCCCGAAATTGGGTGGTACCGCGGGTAAGGTAAAGAAAAAGCTACGCTCGTCCCATGATCTCATACGATCGGGACGGGCTTTTTTATATCCTACACGTTCCGGCGGAAATATAACAGAAAGGAAAGTAGAGTATGTTTTTTATGGTAAATGTAGATGAATTGAGAAAAAAGTTTACCGAGAGCTTACAGAACGCCGCTGACAGCCGTGATATCGAAGCGCTGCGCGTAGAATATCTCGGCAAAAAGGGCAGTGTTACCGAGCTGCTCAAGGGAATGAAGGACCTGGCGGGAGAGGAAAAGAAGGAATTCGGTCAGCAGGTGAATATCCTCAAGAACGAGATCGCCGAAGCGGTTTCCCGCAAGGTAACGGAAATGCAGCAGGCTGCGGTAAAGCGTGAGATAGAGTCGATGCCCGAATTCGACCTCACGGCGCCCCCGACACTTGACCGCGGCAGTTATCACCCCATTACCCTCGTACAGCGCGAGTGTGAGGAGGTATTCCGTTCCATGGGCTTCACGGTGGAGGATTATGCCGAGATAGTCACAGACTACGAGTGCTTCGAGTCGCTGAATATCCCCAAGCACCACCCCGCCCGCGATATGCAGGACACCTACTACCTCACCAACGGACAGCTCCTGAAATCCCAGACCTCCGCGGCACAGAACGCTATCTACAAGAAGTACCGCAAGGCTCTTGTCGAAGAGGGCAAGCCGATAAAGGCGGTATTCCCCGGAAGGTGCTTCCGCAACGAGACCACCGACGCCTGCCATGAGAACACCTTCTTCCAGATGGAGGGCGTAATGGTGGACAAGGATATCTCGATATCGAACCTCATCTTCTTCATGAAGACAATGCTCTCCGAGGTATTCAAGAAGGATATCCGCGTGAGATTGCGTCCGGGCTTCTTCCCGTTCGTGGAACCGGGCTTCGAGCTCGATATAAGCTGCCTTATCTGCGGCGGCGAGGGCTGCCCCTCCTGCAAGCACAGCGGCTGGCTGGAGCTCTGCCCCTGCGGAATGATACACCCCGAGGTGCTCAAGGCGGGCGGCATAGACCCCGAGGAATACACGGGCTTCGCGTTCGGTCTCGGTATGACAAGACTGGCTATGATGAAGTACGGTATCGCGGATATCCGCGACCTGAACAGCGGCGATCTTCGCCGTCTGTCGCAGTTCACACAGGACTGCTGATGAAGGGAGGTAATGCATTATGTTGATCTCAATGAACTGGATCGGCGATTTCGTCGACCTTGACGGGCTGGACAAGCTCGATCTTATACACCGTTTCTCACTGTCCACAGCGGAGGTGGAGAACGAGATATTCAATAAAGGCTCAGACATCGAGGGCATCGTTATCGCGGAGATACTGTCCGTGGAGCCGCACCCCGAGTCGAAGAAACTCCACCTTCTGAAGGTGAACGCGGGCGGCAGCGAGCCTGTGGACGTAGTCTGCGGCGCTCCGAACGTGCGTGTCGGCATGAAGACAGCGTTTGCGCCTCTCGGAGCGCGTATAGGAGAAATCACCATAGCTCCGAGAAAGCTCGCGGGAATTCCCTCCAACGGAATGTGCTGCTCCGAGGCTGAGCTCGGGCTGTCCGACAACAACAGCGGCATAATGGAGATAACCGACGATATCCCGAACGGCACTCTCTTAAAGGACGCTTATCAGGTGGACGATATCGTGTTCGAGGTGGACAACAAGTCCCTCACCAACCGTCCCGACCTCTGGGGACACTATGGCATTGCGCGCGAATTCTCGGTGCTCGCCGGCAGACCCTTGAAGCCCATAGAGAAGGTTGACCTTTCGCAGTATGACGGGCTTCCCGGGGTGGATATGAAGATAGAGGACCCGCTCTGCTACCGCTACGCCTGCATTAAGGTGGACAACATCACAAGAAATGTCAGCCCCGTGAATATGCGGCTGCGTCTCTACTACTGCGGTATGCGCGCGATAAACTTCCTCGCTGACATCACAAACTATATCATGATGGAAATGGGACAGCCCATGCACGCCTTCGATTCCCGCAAGGTGGAGCATATCAGGATAAAGCGCTTCCCCGAGCCGTTTGAGTTCCAGACCCTCGACAAGGAAATGCGCCACATTGACACTGACACCCTCATGATATGCAACGGTGATACCCCCGTGGCTATCGCGGGAATTATGGGCGGTCTCGACTCCGAGATAGTTGAGGATACCTCCGCGCTCACTCTTGAATCCGCCTGCTTTGACCCGGTATCTATCCGTAAATCCACCGTCCGCCTCTCCCACAGAACGGACGCGTCCATGCGCTATGAGAAGAGCCTTGACCCCGAAATGGTAGCGGACGCGATAGGAAGGTTCTTAAAGCTCCTCACACAGTACGATGACGGTGTGAAGGTGATATCCGCCCTCACCGACGAGTACGCGTACAGATATCCCGCTGTCGCTTTTGATTTCGACCGCCGTTTCGTAGACCGCTACACCGGCATTGACATCGACGACGCGACTATCTTAAAGACCCTTACCTCCCTCGGCTTTGACGTAACACAGAGCGGCGATGTATTCTCCGTGAAGGTTCCCTCATGGCGCGCCACAAAGGACGTAACTATCAAGGCTGATATCATCGAGGAGATAACCCGTATCTACGGCTATGACAACTTCGATGTGCATACCACAAAGGCTCCCCTCTATCCCGTGGAAATTTCCGTGGAGAAGAACGTGGAGGATCATATCAAGGATATGCTCGTAAAGCGCTATTCGCTGCATGAGGTGCATTCCTATGTATGGCCGTACTACGACGAATTCAAGGAGCTCGGCATAGAGGTGGAGGACAACATCGGTCTCCTGGATTCCCCCGTTGTTATCCGCCGCTCGATAGCACCGACACAGCTCTGTCAGGTGAAGATAAACACGATGTACGCTCCCGATTTCGGTATCTTCGAGATAGGACGTATAGCCGACGGCGTGAATGCCGAGACTAACCTTGTCAATGAGCACAAGAAGCTTAATATCACGCTGTTCAGCAAGACCTGCACCCTCGAGCAGCTCTACCTTCGCATGAGGGATATGGTCGCGGTGCTCGCGGACGATATCAAGCACCAGCCCGTCACCTTCGAGAAGCAGGAAGCCTCTCATCAGTGGCAGCACCCGAAAAACCTCAATTCCGTGATCTGCGCGGGTAAGAAGATAGGCGAGATAGGTCTGCCGCACCCGATTATCGCGGCAAATATAGACAAGAAGGCTGCCATTGTTTACTGCGAGATAGACATAGATGATTTCGCTGCAGTACCGTCGGCGGGTATCGTTTATGACGAGCCCTCAAAGTATCCCGAGATAGAGGTCGATCTCACATTCCGCACACCTGTATTCGCGCCTATCGCGATAGCGATACGCAGGACGAATTCCCCGCTTGTGCGCAGGGTGCGCCTTGCGGATATCTTCGACGATGAGACCGGCAGAGCCCTCACCGTGCGTATCACCTTCTCCGATAAGGATAAGACCCTCACCCGTGAGGAGGTCAATGTAGTGGTCGATAAGATCATCGGTACACTTAAGGAGCAGGGGATAGCTCTCAAGGAATAAGCATAAAACTGCATGATAAAAGGCATTGCCGCCGAAGCGGCAATGCCTTTTTTGTCATATCATACGGCTTTGCGGGGAGCGCCCCGCAAACTCCGATTTGCAATATTAATAATCAACCCGATAAAGTGACAAAGCTTTTTATTTTATCAGACTTCTCCACAGCCGCCTGAATGCTTTGAGGCTGCGCTTCATATCCTCGGGGTCGCGTATGCCCTTCCAGAGGCGGTGGCAGATATACCACGGGCGCATATAATACTTTTTACGGGCGTAGGCGCAGAAATCCACGAGCTCCCGGGCACCGAGCTCCGGGGTATTCAGTACGCAGTTCAGGGTGCCGTCCTCCTGCAAATAATCCTCGTATTTGCCGCTGATATAACCCTCACTCTTCGCCCATTCGTATGCTTCGGTGCCGGGGTAGGGGATAAGGGGGAAGAACTGGGCGGTGTCGGTTCTGAAGCGCAGGGCGGCTCTGAGGGTATTCTCCATAGTCTCTCTTGTCTCGCCCTTGTTGCCGACCATGTAGCAGGCGTGTATCATCAGTCCGGCTTTCTTTGCATTTGCGACATACTCATCTATCAGCTTGAGGGTGCTGCCTTTCTTGATATTTTTCAGTATTTCCTCGTTGTAGCTCTCAAAGCCGGGGATTAGCAGGTGACAGCCCGCCTTTTTCATTGCCTGCATTGTCTCGAGGTCAATGTTCACGCGAGCGTTGCAGAGCCATCTGAGCTTCTTGTTCAGCCCCGTTTCGGTGAACAGCCTGCATATCTCGAGAACACGCTGCTTGTTCGCAGTGAAGGTGTCGTCCTCGATGACTACCTCATGCACCTCGGGGAAATTCTCCGCAATGTAGCGGAATTCCTCCGCCACGCTTTCCGGTGAGCGGAGCCTGTACTTATGCCCGTGCAGGGTCTGCGGGTATACGCAGAAATTGCAGTGCGCCGGACAGCCGCGCCCGGTGAATATTTGTATCGCCGGGTATGAGGCGGCTGGGAACACATAATCCTTCACGTCGAGATACTTTTTTATAAAGGGCGCGGCAGGTGGTATCTCGTCGAGGGCTTCGATATGCTCCGCGTCGGGGTTGCGTATGATGTCGCCGTTCGGGTCACGCCATGTGAGCCCGCGCACCTCCGCGATATCCGTGCCGTCACAGAGAGCCTTCGCGGTCTCGAGCACTATGTAGTCATACTCTCTGCGTGCGATGAAGTCTATACTCTCGCTCAGGGCTATGGTCTCGGTATCGGTGGCGGAGGGGTGAGTGCCCACAAGCATTACCTTACTGTCGGGGTAATGCTTTTTCAGCCTATCGCCGAACTTCACATCGCTGTATATGGACGGGGTGCTCGTATCGAGCACGAACAGTGCCCCGTCATACGCTTCGTTCCTCACCCGCTCCAGCGTCTGCTCTGTGTCAAGGCGCTTTGCGGGCGCGTCGATAAACGCGATATCGAACCCGTTCTTCTCCGCGACAGCCGCCGCGTATATCAGCCACAGCGGGTAATACAGAACGCCGCTGTGCCCGATGGAGGGGCTGCGCGATTCGCGGGAGAATTTGCCGTACTCCCATTTGAAGGGCGGATTTATGAAACAAACCTTCATTTTTCCAGTTGTCCTTTTTCCTTATTCAGCCTGCCGTATTTCAGAAGACCGTTGACGGTGTAGCACACCATATTGAAGCCCGCCGAGAATATGTTCAGCCCGGCGGCGCGGTAGGTGCGCCAGTTCATCGCCGCCGAACGCAGCTTGTTCCCGGACTTCGAGCTGTCCGACAGGCGGTATATCAGCAGGGGCTCGTTCACCCCGTAGGCTGTGCGCCCGCTTTTCAGTATTTTCAGCCAGCAGGCGTAGTCCTCATGTATTGTGTCGTCCTGCACTTCGTTTTGCAGAAACAATTCCTTCTTCACCAGCGAGGACGAATTCGAGAGTATGTTCTGCTTCAGCAGATTTTTGTATGTCACGGTCTCCGGGACCTCCAGAACGCTGCTTAGCCGTGTCCCGTCCGCGGTCATGAATGCCGAGCCGGTGTACAGCAGCTCCGCGCCTGTCCGTGCGGCAAGCGTCACCTGCTTTTCGAGCTTGTCGGGCTCCCAAGCGTCGTCGCTGTCGAGGACGGCTATCCAACCGCCCTTCGCGGCGGTGACGCCCCTGTGGCGGGTCGCAGATACTCCCATATTATGCTCGTTCTCCAGCAGAACTATCCTGCTGTCGCTGTAGGCGCGTACTCTGTCGGCGGTGTCGTCCTTCGAGCAGTCATTTATCACGATTAGCTCGAAGCTGCCGTATGTTTGCGCCAGCACCGACTTTATCGCGGTATCTATCGTATTTCCGGCATTGTATGCCGCCATAATTATGCTGATAAGTCCGATACTTTCCATTATCTTCCTCTGTGTGCGGTTATCGTACCCTTATTTTAGCAGATTTCCGCCCTATTGTCAACATCACATCAGCCGTCGGGCTATATCCGCGGCGAACTGGGTGGGGCAGCCTATGGCGTACTCCCCATTCCCCATTCCGGGGAGCTTTCTGAGTGTGATACCGGGGATATGCGCGGTGACGCAGGCGATATCCCGCTGTCTTGCGCGCTCCTCCTTTTCGCCGTACCAGTACTCTGTCCTGTCCGGCAGGGCGGGGAATTCCTCCGGCAGGGAATAGTTCCCCTCCGCCGCGTATACCCTGCGCACAGCCTCATCGCTCATGTGCTGCATTATCCCGTACATCTTCGCTATATCGACGGGGGAGTAGGGGTATGCCGCGGCGAGTGCCTCACGGCTCTTCTTTCCCGTGTCCTTCATCGCCCGCATGAGCCCCGCGAAAAAACCGGTATCTCCGTTCGGCATGATACCCCCGTCGATTATCGCGCGCTCCACGGGAAGATTGTTGTCCGCTATCATGCGAAGCGCTATCCCGCCGCCCATTCCGAGCCCGTACAGCAGGTCGATCCGCCGCAGTCCGTCCCGCACCAGTGTCAGCCCTATGCGCGCGGCGCTCCCCTCCACGGAGATGAACTCCTCCCTTGTCGTCAGGTCATGCCCCGGGAGTGCCACGGCGTAAACGTGGTAATTCCCGGAAAGAATATCTGTCGCGGGCTTCAGCATTTCCCACGACATGAAGGCGCCGTGTATCATGACTATGTTCACGCGGTTATGCTCGCCGAATTCGTGTATCTTCACGGTGTCCTCCTTTCGCGGAAAGCTTGCAAAGCCGTGGCTTTGGTGATATAATCATTATATATTCAAAAATCCCCTGTGTCAAGATAAAATATTTTCGGAAAAGTGTAACCTCTCGGGTCGGTTTTCTGTATATATAAGTAGAACGATCGTTTTGCAAAACGGAGGAAACAATGAATGACAATGAGATAATCGAGCTGTTCAACAAACGCTCGGAAGAGGCAATCAAGGAGACCGACAAGGTGTACGGACGATACTGCCGCGCCCTCACCTACGGCATACTCGGCAATCATGAGGACAGCGAAGAGTGCGTCAACGATACATATATGCGGCTCTGGGAGCAGATACCGCCGAAGCGTCCGCCGCGGCTCGGAGCTTTCGCGGCGAAGATAGCCCGCAACTTAGCGCTCAACCGCCGCGAGCAGCTTGCCGCGGACAAGCGGGGCGGGGGACTGTGCGCCGTGGATTACGACGAGATAGCGGAGTGTCTACCCTCGGGGAACACGGTGGAGAAGAAGTCCGACGAGAACGAGCTCACCGCGGCGCTCGAGCGCTTTGTCCGCACTCTCGCACCCGAGAAGCGGCAGATATTCCTGAAACGCTACTGGGGCTTCATGCAGGTCTCGGCGATAGCCTCCGAAATGGGTATCAGCCCGGAGAAGGTCAAGACCTCGCTTCACCGGACGCGGGAGAAGCTCCGTATATTCCTCGAAAAGGAGGGCATAGATATATGAACGAAAGAGAAGATAAGTTTTTAAAGGCTCTCGGCAATATCGATGAGAAGCTGATAGACGGGATAGTGACAAGGACAGACCATACCGAGGGGACTTTTCAGCGGGACGGACACCTCGGAATAGTCGAGCCTAAGCAGGGTAAGCCGAAGAAAAAGGGCTTGCGTATAGCCGCAGTCTCCGGAATTGCCGCGGCGCTCGTGATAACGGGAGCGGTCGCCCTCGCTGTGCATTTCTCCGACATACAGACAGGCTCCCACGGCGTGGATATCACTCTGTCCCCCGAGGTGCAGAGCTCCGCGCTGGCGGAAATAAACAAGACCACACCTGTTACCGAGACCGAGGAGACGGGTACGGAAACATCTCCTTCAGTGTCATATTCTTCCCAGCCAAAGACTACCACACAGGGCGCAAGTGCTCCGTCGGCGAACGAAACGGATGTTGAAGATATCGAAGAAACCGGCGGGCGCGGGGATATGGTGGATACCGAAATACTGGTAACTCCCGGGACGGCAGCACCGTCCGGAACAACGGATGATACCACTGTCGAGCCGGAACAGACCACGGAGATCACGGCAGCAGCACTGACCGACGATGAACTGAAAGCCCTTGTTGACGGGGGCATGGAGGGCTTCGGAATGTCTGTGACGTACTCCGACCTTACCAGAGCCGGTATGAAGCTGCACTATGTGCTGGACGATCACCACCCCCTGTCCGGTAATGTATACTTTAACTGGGGCGGCAGATATGAGCTGCAGAGGAATGCAGGAGACGGCAATTGGAGCACCTATGACCCCGAAAACGTTGAAAAAACGGGGCAGTGGGACGTGATATACGCCCTCGGAGAATTTGACGAAAGCGACAACTGGATAGATGAAAAAGTACGTTTCTACGGAAGCGGTATGTATGAGTCCGAGATACCTGCAGGAAAATACCGCATTGTAAAGCCGCTGAACGTGTACAGCAAACAGACGGGGACACATCTCGGTTCTCTTCCGTTCATCGTTGAATTTGAGATAACCGATGAAACTCCGACTTTGTTCGGTATCACCATGACCGCGAAGGACGTTACTCCGGAGAGCGTCACCCTCGTTGTACAGCAGAGCGGCGGCAATTTCCATGTAAAGCGTAAGCTCGGCTATGAATACCCCTACTATATTCTGCGTAAGACCGAGGCGGGAGAGTGGGAGGAGCTTCTGTACAACCCCACCACATGGGCGCCGGATATCGAGCCGATAAACGAGAACGGCACCACCGAGATAACCGTGAAGTTTGACCGGCAGTACGGGAGCCTCCCGAGCGGCACATACCGTATATCGCATAGATTTGTGAATTACGCGGTCTCCTCCGACGGCGAGCAGTCGGTGATAAACAGGAGCACATATTTCGCTGAGTTTGAGATAACCGACGGCGAAAAGGCACAGTGGAGGGTGACAATGTCCGTGAAGGACGTCACCGCCGAGGGGCTGACGCTGCTGATATCCGAGAACGGCGGCATATATCCCGGAGATGAGGTTGACTACGGCGTACCCTATTCCGTTGAGCGTCAGGTCGGCGGAGAATGGGAAACGCTCCCTTATGTGACAAATCACGATATAGCATGGGTAGCAATAGGCTGCATACTAAGGAAAAACAGCACCAACGAGGAGCAGGAACGCTGGGGCTATATGTACGGCGCTCTCCCCGCGGGGCATTACCGGATAAAGAAGGATTTCACTTCCGGGGACTATCGCACCGGGGCGAAATATACCTGCTACGCGGAATTCGACATATCCGAGGAGGTCGGCAGCAGGCTGGGCGTTACCATGCGCAGGGACAATAATACGAATAAGCGTATCGAGTTTACGATACAGCAGTCCGGCGGCACGGTAGACGGTGATATCATGTACACCCCCGCGTATCTGATAGAGCAGAAGAATGGGGATAAGTGGGAGGAGCTCCCCACCCTGTCGGGCGAGCCCGCCGTATGGAACGCGAAAGAGCAGGTGCTCGAACGGAATTCCGAAATAACGCTGGGCGCAAACTTCGATATGATATATGGGGAGCTTCCCGAGGGCGAGTACCGGCTTGTGAAGAGCTTCTTTTGCGGCTCTGTCACGGAAACTGTGTATCTGAATTTCACCGTCACCATGAATATGACCAACGCATACGGCTTAGGAATAAAGCTAAGCTCTCCCACACCGGAAGGCGGCTTCCTTGAGATAAGCCGAAGCAATGAGCAGACCGGCAATATTATCTACAAGCAGGACTCATATTCGCTTGAGATGTCCGACGGAAACGGAGGCTGGATACCTCTCTCGAGGAATGAGGTAATACGCGAGGGGGTCAGGGACGTTTCCGTTCCGAGGGGAATGACTACGGTGGAAGATATCGACTGGACTATGTATTACGGTACTCTCCCGGCGGGGCATTACCGCTTCGGTATGGATTTCCGGTATGTGACAGGCAATACTTCGGAGAATGATACATTTTGTACAGAATTCGACATAAAATAACAGCAGAAAGGGTGCGCGCAAGCGTTCCCTTTTTTGTTGACAGCTTGCATTCAGTTGTGGTATAATATAACGGATAAACCGGCAAGGAGGGAACAGAATGGATATTATCCGTAAAACAGCGGCTGCCGCTGTATGCATTTCGCTTTTGCTTTCGTTCTTTTTTGCAGCTCCCGCGGCGGCTGTCTCAGACGGATATATCACGGGGGAGTTCCGGTATCTGACCGCCTTGTCGGAGAACAGCACCGAGGGAACTTATTACTACAGCGACGGATTTTTCGCGGAGTCGGGAAAGAAGAGCAACGCTCACCTACGGACGCTGTCGCTTGAGCTGGCGCTGACTACCTTCGGCTCGGACGGCGGACTCAAGCACTCGGAATTTACCGAAAGGCTCCTGTCGGATATCGGCTTCGATGAGGACGATATGTATATCGCGGACATGAACGAGCCTACCTCTCCCGACACGCTGGGGTCGGTGATGACCCACAAAAAGACCGTTTACGGTGAGGTGCTCGCTGTCGCGGTGCGGGGAGGCGGCTACGGGCTCGAATGGGCAAGCAACCTCATGCTGGGCGACAGCGGCGACGCGGAGGGCTTTTCCAAAGCCGCGAATATGCTCATAGACCGCATACGCGCGTATGAGATAAGGCACGGCATAATAAGCGCCAAAATATGGATCACCGGCTACAGCAGAGCCGGCGGTGTTGCGGAGCTTGCCGGGAAATATATCAACGAGCACCTCCGCGAGTTCAGAATGTCTGCGGACGATCTGTATGTCTACACCTTCGAGGCTCCCGCGGGGAGCGCGACATACGAATATTACGAGAACATACACAACATCATCAACCCGAACGACATCGTGCCGCTGCTGTACCCGGAGACATGGGGGCTTTATCATGTGGGCGTGACCGAGACGCTTGCAGCGGAGGAGATACCGATACAGAGAATGCAGCTCGGAGTCACGCTGTCGGAGGGCTTTTCGCTCCAGGAGCAGAAGAATTATGAATTCGATACCAAGACCTTTCGGATAAAGGAGACCGGGACAGTCGAGCCGGTAAATGTCAGCGCGTTCATAAAGGAATTCGTGAACTGGCTCTCCGTGAATATCACCAGACCGGTCTATGCCGGGACGGACGAGCATTTCGCGGAGATGATATCGCTTATCATCGGCAACGACATCTCCGGCAGGTCGGAGTTTGTCTCCTATCTCGGTGAGGCGCTGCTGAGCGGGCTGAATGAGGATATGCTGCCGCTTCTGTATTCCGCTCCCGGGAGCGAGGAATATGAGGGCGCGGTGAATTCCTTCATCGAGAAGATAACCGATAAGATATCCGAGGACGGCAAGCTGACTCCCGAGGAGGCAGCGAGACTGCGCTCGGCTGTACCGAATGTGCTGCGGACTCTTATGCCCGTCATTACACGCGACCTTATGGGGGACAGGATATTCGGGAATTTCGGGACATTCTTCGGCAACGGCGAGCGTATCCTCATGCAGCACGCGGACGACGCGGTGCTGCGGCTCGTGCTGGCGGAGGACCCGTTCTATAACGGCACGGAGGCGGCTGTTATCGCGACGGAGCCGCCGGTAACGGCTCCCCCCGAGGCCACTGCCGCTGTCACAACGACTGCCGAGGTAACTTCAACGACCACCACAACAACTACCACCGTTACAACAACGACTACTACCACTACCGCGACAGAGACGACCACAGCTCCCGAGACCGCCGCAGAGAGCGAGGCGGAGACTACCGCCGCTCCCGCAGAGACAACGACCGTGACCGCGGCGGAAACGGTGCCGGAGACTGTCGTGAGCGGCGAGGAAGAGGAGCCGGAGGGACCGGACGAGAATACTCTCCTCATCTGGACAGCGGCAGCGGCTTCGGCGGGTGTCGCGGTGATAATAGGGCTGTCGGTAATGGTGCTCATACACGGAAAAAGAAAGTAACAGGAAGGATATATGAAAAGCAGGAAAAGCAACGAACGCTTCCCCACGGGAATGTCACTGCTGCGGTATGAGCTGAAGGGCAGTACCGTATTCTTCGTGCTGGGAATGATACTGTCCGCTGTCGTGGCGCTTGCCGACCTCGTCAGCCCGAGAGTTGTGTCGTGCGTCATCGACTACATTCTCGGCAGTGAGCCGCTGCCGCGGACGGGGATAGAGCCCGACGTGATACGGTGGCTCGGCGGCGCGGAGCGCATACGGAATGAACTGTATATCACGGCGCTGTTCGTCATCGGGATAGCGCTTGTGGGAGCGCTGTCCCGTTATACGCAGAAGCTGCTCAACAGCATAGGAGCTGAAAGGCTCGTAAGGCGCATGAGGAATACGCTGTTCTCACGGGTGGACAGGCTCTCGGTGCCGTGGTACGGGCAGAACTCCACCGGTGACATTCTCCAGCGCTGCACCTCGGACGTGGAGACGGTCAAGAACTTCGTGTCAAATCAGCTCACCTCGTTTGTGCGGATAGTGCTGCTGATAGGGCTGAGCCTGTATTTCATGGTTCGGATAGACCCTATGCTCTCGCTTATCGCGGGGGCGTTCATTCCCGTCATAGTCATTGCGTCTCTGATATTCCACAGGAAAATAGGCGAGATATTCATGCAGGCGGATATCCAGGAGGGAAAAGTCTCCGCGACAGTGCAGGAGAACCTCACCGGAATACGCGTGATAAGGGCGTTCGGCAAGGAGGAGCGCGAGTACAGGCAGTTCGTTGAGAAGAACGATGTATATACGAAGATGTGGATCAGGATAATGCGTATGCTGTCGGTGTTCTGGCAGGTCACCGATATCATCTCGGGGCTGCAGGTCATGCTTGTGGTCATATTGGGGACTGTGTTCTGCGTGGATGGAGGGCTCACCGCCGGGAACTATGTCGCGTTTATCTCCTACAACGCAATGCTGGTATGGCCTGTCCGCGAGCTGGGGCGCACGATAGCCGACCTTAGCCGTGCGGGCGTGTCCATAGAGCGCATCAGGTACATAATGAACTCCAAGGCGGAGGAGCTCAGCCGCGGCAGCAGGGACTTCGGAACGCAAGAGCACCCGCTGATACAGTTCTCTGACGTGTCCTATTCCTATACAGGTGACAGCGAGGTGCTGAAGCATATCGACCTGTATGTGGACAAGGGCGAGAAGGTGGGCATCATCGGCGGAACGGGTTCGGGCAAGAGCACGATAACCGACCTGATAATGCGCATGTGTGACGAGAGCGGGCTGAAAGGCACCGTCACCTACCGCGGCAGGAATATCTCGGAATACGCTCCCGCGGAATACAGAAAGCGCTTTGCGCGGATATTGCAGGAGCCCTTCCTGTTCTCGGGCACCATAGCCGAGAATATCCGCATATCGGACAGCGGTATCACCGACGAGCAGGTGCGGGAGGCAGCGCGGGACGCGGAGCTCCTGCCCACGGTGGAGAAGTTTACCGACGGGCTCGGGACTTTTGTGGGGGAGCGGGGCGTAACACTCTCGGGAGGACAGAAGCAGCGCACGGCGATAGCTGCCGCGCTGGCGGCGGACAGGGAGGTGCTGCTGTTCGACGATGCCTTCTCAGCCCTCGACGCGCAGACCGAGGCTGCCGTGCGGAAGAACATCTTCGGCAAGCTCGCCGGGCGGACTGCCGTGATCATATCACACCGCATCAATACCGTAGCGGGCTGCGACAGGATATATGTGCTCGACAAGGGTGAGATCGCCGATGTGGGCACTCACTCCGAGCTGATCTCAAGAAAAGGGATATACAGGGATATTTATGAGCTTCAGACACGCGGATAAGAAAAAGCGCGGTACTCTGCGCACCATACTGCAGATCGGAAAGCCCTACGCGTTTCGTATGATCATCATGATAACGGCGGGCTTTCTTTGCAGCGCCTGCGATTCGATACTCCCGCTGTTCAACCGCTATGCTATCGACCACTTTATCGCTGAAAAGACCCTCGATACCCTCGGGCTGTTCATTGCGGCGTATATCGGGGTGCTGATATTCCAGAAGGCGAACGACTTCACCTCCGCGCTTCTGTGCGGACAGCTCGAGGTGTCGGTGAACCGCGATCTGCGCAACGCCTCCTTCGCGCACTTCCGCAAGCTGTCGCTGTCATACTTCAACAAGAACAGCGTCGGCGCGATACACTCCCGGGTCATGAGCGACACATCAAAGATAGGCGAGACGGTGTCATGGAAGCTCATGGATATCGTGTGGAACGGCTCGTACCTTGTGAGCATTCTCGTGAACATGGCGATAATATCCCCGAGGCTGTTCATCGTGATATTCGCGCTTGTGGTGCTGGCGGCGCTGCTTGCCGTGATATTCCAGCAGAAGCTTATCCGGGTGAACAGGCTGATACGGCAGCAGAACTCCGTCATCACGGGGGATTTCAACCAGACGATAACCGGTATCAGGGCTGTGAAATCCCTCGTCATCGAGGATAAGACCGAGAAGGAATTTTTCTCTGATACCGAGATAATGAAGAAGCATTCCGTGCGCGCGGGACGGTATTCGGCAATGTTCTCCGCCGCGGTGAGCCTTATAAGTGCGGCAGCGCTGGCGGCGGTGCTGTGGCGGGGCGGTATGATGACGCTTGAGGGGGTCATGATAATAGGGACTCTGTCGGTGTTCATGTCATACGCCCTCGGCATGATAGAGCCGGTGCAGAATATCGTAAAGACCGTCTCCGAGTTTACCGCGATACAGGCGAATATCGAGCGGTACAACGAGCTTATAAGCACCGAGTCCGATGTGACGGACAGCGCGGAGATCATTGAAAGGTACGGCACCGAGGAAGCGCCGCGCCTTGAAAACTGGGAGCCCATGCACGGCGACGTGGAATTCGACCGCGTCACCTTCACCTACCCCGACGGTGACAGCGAGGTGCTCACCGATTTTTCTCTGAAAATCCCCAAGGGCAGCATGGTCGCCGTAGTCGGGGAGACGGGTGCCGGAAAGACTACGCTGGTGAACCTTGTCTGCCGCTTCTACGAGCCCGATTCGGGACGGGTGCTGATAGACGGGCGGGATATCCGCGAGCGCTCGGCGGCGTGGCTGCACAGCCATATCGGCTATGTGCTCCAGACTCCGCACCTTTTCTCCGGTACGATACGGGACAATCTCCGCTACGCGAAGCCCGACGCGACAGACGAGGAGATACACGCGGCGCTTGAGGCGGTATCGGCGCTCGACATCGTGGAGCACCTCGAGAACGGGCTCGATACCCCTGCCGGCGAGGGAGGAAATTCCCTGTCCACTGGACAGAAGCAGCTCATATCCTTTGCGCGGGCAGTGCTCTCCGACCCGGATATCCTGATACTCGACGAGGCGACCTCCTCGGTGGACACCATAACCGAGAAGCGGATACAGTCCGCGATAAAGTCCCTCACCGAAGGACGCACCTCCTTCGTCATAGCGCACCGTCTCTCAACGATAGTCGGCGCGGATATGATAATCGCCGTGCTCGACGGAAAGATAGCCGAGCAGGGCACTCACCGCGAGCTTATGGAAAAGAAGGGCTACTACTACAGTCTCTACACAAGACAGCACGAGGATATAGACAAGGTGCTTTAAAAAGGGTTGACAAGGCAGGACGGATATGTTATAATACAAACAGCAGTCGGTTCGGCTGTCAAATCAAATTTTTACATAACGGAGGACATCGGTATGGATAACAATGCGCTTGCAAATGCTTTTGCGGCTCTGTTTGGCGGGGTATCGATCATCGTATGGCTCGTGCTGCTTATTGTATTTCTTGCGGCGAATTTCAAGATCTACAGCAAAGCCGGTGAGGCGGGGTGGAAATGCATAATCCCGATCTACAGTACATACATACTGTACAAGATCACCTATGGAAACGGCTGGAAGTTTCTCTTCCTCCTTATCCCGCTCTTTGGTGAGATCGTGGCTATCGTACAGCTGTTCAGACTTGCGAGAGCGTTCGGTAAGGGTGTGGGATTCGGTCTGGGACTCTGGTTCCTCTCTCCGATATTCATTCTTATCCTCGCTTTCGGCAGCGCACAGTATGAGGGACCCGTAGACTCCTTCATCTGAGAGAATACCGCATACAGAAAACGGACGGTCCTGCCGTCCGTTTTTTATGTGATTGACAAGTGCGTTCCATAATGCTATAATAAATTCAGAAAATTCACGGAGGGTATTTTATGAGATTCATAACATGGAATGTAAACGGCTTCCGGGCTTGTCTCGGCAAGGGCTTCGGTGATTTCTTCGCGGCGGCGGACGCGGATATCTTCTGCATACAGGAGACGAAGATGAAGCCGGAGCAGGCTGATTTCTCGCCCGAGGGCTATGTCAAGTATTTCCACAGCGCACAGAAGGCGGGCTACTCGGGAACAGCCGTATATACAAAAAAGGAGCCCATGAGCGTAGCTTACGGGCTCAGCGGTGAGCACACCGACGAGGGTCGTGTCATCACCTGCGAATATGAGAACTTCTATTTTGTGTGCTGCTATGTTCCGAACGCGCAGGACGGGCTGAAGCGTATAGATTACCGCATGGAGTTCGAGGACGATATGCGCGCGTACCTGTCGGAGCTTGATAAAAGCAAGCCGGTCATATACTGCGGCGACCTGAATGTCGCGCACAACGAGATAGACCTCAAGAACCCGAAAACAAACGCGGGCAACGCAGGCTTCTCCGACGAGGAGCGCGGCAAGATGACCGAGCTGCTCGCGGCGGGCTTTGCCGATACATACCGTCGGCTCTATCCCGATAAGACGGGAGTATACACATGGTGGTCGTACCGCTTCAATGCGAGGAAGAACAACGCGGGCTGGCGTATCGACTACTTCATCGTGTCCGAGCGGCTCATGCCGAAGGTGAAGGACCAGATAATACACAGCGGCACCGAGGGCAGCGACCACTGCCCCGTGGAGCTCATCATTGACCTGTGAGCCGCTGCCCGATATACTCGTCGATGACAGGCTTTATCGGCGGTGATATCTCGTCGGGGATATCCGCGACATCGAAGAAGCGCAGCTCCGTGAGCTCGCCGTCGGCAGCTTTCGGCTCACCCGACCAGTCACGGCAGATGTAGATTATCTCCACATTGCTCACCTCGTCGCCGTTGGGGTAGATGTAGTGTACCTCCGGTCCCGAGTTTATCATGAACAGCTCGATCGCTCCCGCGGTCAGTCCCATTTCTTCGAGGAGCTCCCTGCGCGCGCAGTCCTCCACCCGCTCGTCTATCTCGATCGAGCCCCCGGAGTAGCCCCAGCAGTGATTGTCCGAGCGACGTCCGAGAAGTATCTGACCTTTCTCATTTTCTATTATTATGCTCGCCGCGCACTGGATCAGAGTCCTGTGCCCCACAAGCTTCCGCATATCCATTATGTATCCGCTCATTTTCTCATATCCTTTCTTCCCTTTCTGAAAAGTATAACACGATAACGGGATGTTGTCAATACGGAAAGAAAATTGAAAAAATTTAACAAAGTATTTGACAAGAGGCAGACTGTGTGCTATAATAAAAATACAGGAACGATTTTCAACGGAGGTTAAAATATATGAATGACAAACTTACTCTGCAGCTTTTCGCTTTTGACTGCAATGCCATTTCCGAGGAACGTCACGGCGACGCCCTCAAGGCTATCAAGAAATTCGGCGCCGCCCTCCGCAGGACCGGAAGGCTCCAGCACTGCTCCGGCGTAAGATTTGTCCGTGACAGAGAGATCAAGATATGCGACCTCCCGCTCGCGAAGTTCAAAATGGACAGCATGGGCGTGCAGAATGACGGCACCGGCACCTGCGCAATGCTCGACCGCACCTCCGAGCTCATGGACGACGAGGGCGTGAGACTGAACGATACTCCCGAGGAGGAGCGCCCTTCGCAGGTCATAATGACTATCATAGTGTTCGGACGCGACAACGCAAGCGTTCACTGCACTTATGAAAAGCTCCGTGAGATGATAGCGCTCCAGAGAGATGTGTACAAGTGGAAGTTCTTCCTGATGACCGACTTCACTATCAATATGGAAAAGCTCGGTATAGCCGAGGAGGACACCATTATCATCAAGAAGAGCGAAAAGAATATATTTGAGAGACCCTTCGCCGAGCTCACGGAAAAAATGGTAGTGCTTCTCAATGAAGCAAAGGAAAAGGAATAACAGGAATTATCAGAGCAAACCGCTGTCCTTCACAGCGGTTTACTTTTTTTCTTGACCTGAGTGACCGGGTGTGATATAATTGAGATTATGGAGGGTATATAAATATGAATGTTTGTCTTTTGAACGATTCCTTTCCGCCGGTGATAGACGGTGTTGCCAATGCGGTCATCAACTACGCGGACGTACTCAATAAAATGGAGGGGAATACCGTGGTCGTGGGTACTCCCGAATACCCCGGCGCGGATTACGGCTCTTACCCGTACAGGGTGATACCGTATCACAGCTACGACACCACCGCGATAATCAGCGGGTACCGCGCCGGCAATCCCCTCGCGATGAAGGCTATAAACGGGATAACGGAGCTGTCTCCCGACATCATACACACCCACTGTCCGGTAGCGTCCACGGTAATGGCGCGGATACTCCGCAAGGAAACAGGCGCTCCGATAGTATTCACCTATCACACCAAATTCGATGTGGACATCGCCGCGGCGACAAAGTCGAAGATATTGCAGAAGGAGAGCATACGCGCGCTCGTTTCCAATATAGCCGCCTGCGACGAGGTGTGGACAGTCAGCAGGGGAGCGGGAGAGAATCTGCGTTCCCTCGGTTGGGAGGGCGAGTTCGTCGTTATGAGCAACGGCGTGGATTTCGCCAAGGGAAGAGCTGACGACGAGGCGGTAAAGGCAGCGACGGAGGAGTACGACCTTCCCGCGGGGGTGCCGGTGTTCCTGTTCGTCGGGCGCATTATGAAGTACAAGGGGCTCCCGCTGATACTGGACGCGATGAAGCTGCTCGCGGAGAGCGGCACGGATTTCAGAGTGGTGTTCGTGGGCTCCGGTCGTGACGCGGACGAGCTGAAAGCCACAGTCCGCGAATACGGGATCACGCTGTACGAGAACAGGGACGGCGATATCGTACGCACGGAGGGCAGGCTTGGCAGCGGCGCGGTGATATTCACGGGACCCATTTACGACCGCGGTATGCTGCGGGCATGGAATACCCGCGCAGACCTGTTCCTGTTTCCATCTACCTATGACACGAACGGCATCGTCGTCCGCGAAGCAGCGGCGTGCGGACTTGCGAGCGTGCTGATAGAGGATTCCTGCGCCGCCGAGGGAATAACCGACGGGCGCAACGGATATATAATAAAGGAAACTCCCGAGGATATGTTCAGACTGCTGAAAACGGTCTCGGGCAATATCGCCGGAGCAGCTGAAGTCGGACAGAACGCCATGGACGAGATATACATCTCGTGGGAGGACAGCGTCCGTATCGCGTACAAGCGCTATGAGGAAATTCTCCGCATGAAGGAGTCGGGCGATCTCGACGCGCGGAAGAAGGGTATGAGCGATCATATCCTCGACGCTACCGCGGGCTTCATTGACGCGTACACCCACGCGGACAAGGCGCGTCACGCGCTGTACGACAGCTTCCGGGAGAATATGTACGGCATGATGGAGAACTTCTCCGAGGCGGGGCAGCGTCTGTCCCTGGAGGCGGAGGACCTGAAGCAGGTACTGGTGAGATTTGAGGAAAATATCAGAGAGGAGATCGTAAGAGCATGGGAGAAGCAGAACTCGGTACGCAGAAAGACATTCGGAGCGGTGAAGTCGGCAGCGAAGCTCGGAGCGGACAGAACGGCGGGCGCCGTGAAAACGGGCGCGGGAGCGGTGAAGAACACTGCAAAGAAGCTCCTGACGGGATCAGACGAAGATACAGAAGAATGACCTTCTACCAGATCTGGGTGCGCAGCTTCTGTGACGGGAACGGAGACGGCATCGGAGATCTGTATGGGGTGTATAAGAAGCTTGAATATATAAAGTCCCTCGGCGTGGACGCGATATGGCTGTGTCCGGTATATCCGTCACCGAATGCGGACTACGGGTATGACATTTCCGATTATCGGGATATCCACCCTGATTTCGGCGATCTGAACGTTTTTAAGAAAGTCCTCGCAAAGACCCATGCTCTCGGCATGAAGCTGATAATGGATCTGGTAGTGAACCATACCTCCGACGAGCACCCGTGGTTCCTCGAGAGCAGGAAGGGTAAAGACAATCCCTACAGCGACTACTATATCTGGCGGGACACCCCCAACAACTGGGACTCCCTTTTCGAGGGAAAAGCGTGGACGTACGACGAGGTGCGCGGACAGTACTATCTGCACATCTTCTCGAAAAAGCAGCCCGACCTCAACATGGATAACCCGAAGGTGCGCGAGGAGGTCAAGGGGATAATGCGGTACTGGCTGGATATGGGCGTGGACGGGTTCCGGGAGGACGTGATCAATTTCATATCCAAGAAGGAGGGACTGCCGGACGGGATACCGTTCCTGCCCGCCATAAACGGAATGTTCGCGTACAAGGACGGACCGCATATACATGAGTATCTCGCGGAGTTCAGAGAGGTCTGCAAGGACTACGACTGCATACAGATAGGTGAGGGACCCATGACCACCGTGAAAACGGCGCTGATGTATCTGACGGGGAAAAACAAGTCACTGGATATGATGTTCTCCTTCGACCACATGATGGCGGACTGCTTCTACACCGAGTACATTCATCACCCCTTCGACCTCAAAAAGCTCAAGAAGGCATTCTCGAAGTGGCAGTATTCTCTGAACGGAAAGGCGTGGAACACACTCTACCTCGAGAACCATGACCACCCGCGCGTCATAAGCCGGTACGGGAGCGAGAAGTTCCACAGGGAAAGCGGCACCATGCTTGCGGCGTGCTACATATTCCAGCAGGGCTGCACCTTCATATATCAGGGGCAGGAGATCGGAATGACGAATATCCGGCTCCGGGATATCGCGGAGTATAAGGATATCTCCAGTATCACGAACTTCAACAGGTATCACGTCAACGATACCCTCGAGGAGCGTATGCGCAGGATATACCGCTCGAGCCGCGATTCCTCCCGCACTCCCATGCAGTGGAGCGGTAGGCGGAATGCCGGGTTCTCGCGGGTAAAGCCGTGGTTCACTGTTAACCCGAACTACCGCCGCATAAATGTGGAAGCGCAGGAGAGTGAGCCCGACAGCATACTGAATTTCTACCGCAAATGCGTGAAGCTGAAAAAGAGCAGTGCTGTCCTCACCTACGGACGGTACCGCGAGTTCTTCCCGAATTCCCGCGAAATATATATGTATGAGCGCACGTTAAAGGGACACCGCTGGCTGATAATCTGCTCCTTCGCCAAGCACAACGTGACCGTGCAGCTGCCGAAGGAATACGCGGGCTGTGAAAAGAAGCTCGTCCTCGGCAACTATCCCGGCACCGACCCGAATGATATGTGCTTCGGACCCTATGAAACGAGAGTGTATAAGTTCAGAAAGGCGGGCGGCGATACATGACATTTGAGGAAGCCGTAAGTGCGGTACCGGCGGGGAAATACCGCCACTATAAGGGAAACGAGTACGAGGTCGTCGGCATAGCGAAGCATTCGGAAACTCTGGAGCCCATGGTGGTGTACAGAGCGCTGTACGGGGAAATGGGACTCTGGGTGCGCCCCGCGCAGATGTGGAACGAGGTCATCGACGACAATGGAACAAAGCGCTTTGAAAGGATATAAAAATGACGGACATCATCACAGTAAACACGCAGAGCAGCATACGCATAGACGGCGGCGATACAGTTATACGCTTTGACCCGCTGGGGATATCCGGTGAGCCGCATGACGCGGATATCATCTTCATCACACATGAGCATTACGACCACTTCTCAGCAGAGGATATCGAAAAAGTCAGGAAGCCCGGCACGGTATTTGCGGCTCCCGCGAGTATGCAGAAAAAGCTGGAGAGCGCGGGTATCACCGGCGCTGTTTACCTGAAGCCGGGTGAAAAGACTGAAATACACGGTATTCCTGTGGAGGCAGTGCCGGCGTACAATAAGCTGAAGCCCTTTCACCCGAGGTCGAACGGCTGGCTCGGCTACATCGTCACAGTGGGCGGCAAGCGTATCTACGCGGCGGGAGACACCGACGCGGTGAAGGAGAACGAAGCGCTGAAATGCGATGTCGCGCTGATACCCATAGGCGGCACCTATACTATGAATTATAAGGAAGCCGCAGCGTTCGTGAACAAGCTGCGCCCCGGCACAGTTATCCCGATACACTACGGCTCGATCGTCGGCAGCAGGAGCGACGGCGAGAATTTCCGCAGGCTCGTTGACGACGGCATTAATGTCGAATTCAGGCTTTGACAGCACATGATCTCCCTCGCGCCGCGGGGGAGATTTAATTTTTTTAAGACTGCCGTAACCAAACGGACAGAAAACCGTACTTAATAAATGAAAGGAGGCGGTACCGTGGACGACAGCAAAATAATATCCCTGTTCTGGGAGCGCTCTGAGAATGCTATCGCCGAGACCGACAGGAAATACCGGGGACTGTGTATGCACGTCGCGCACAATGTTCTGTCCGACAGCTCCGACGCGGAGGAATGCGTAAATGACGCGTACCTCGCGGTATGGAACTCGATACCTCCGCAGCGCCCGGAGCATTTCTCCGCGTTCGTATGCAGGATAGTCAAGAATCTTGCTCTGAAAAAGTATGGGCATATCCACGCGGCAAAGCGAAATCCCGACGCGCAGGTGTCGTTCGATGAGCTGGACGGGCTTGCGGATAATACCGATGTCGAGAAGCTGTGCAGCTCAAAGGAGCTCGGTGACAAGATCAGCGAGTTTCTGCGAAGCGAACGTCAGGTCAACCGGGTGGTATTCGTGCGGCGGTACTGGTTCCTCGACAGCATCAGGGATATAGCAAAAAGGTACGGTATGACGGAAAACGCGGTCAAGCAGCTTCTCCTGCGTATGCGAAGCAGGCTCAAAGAGTATCTGCGAAAGGAGGGTGTTTATGATGAATGAATGGATAATGAACGGTATCGACAGCATTGACGACAGCATGATCGTAGAAGCAATGAATTACAAGCGAAACCGGAAGCCTATATATCTTGCGGCGGGTGCGGCGGCAGCCGTTCTGCTCGTCGGAACGGGATTTCTGCTTGGTACAAATTATATGCAGCAGTATATAGCTTCATATTCGCCGCCGACGGCGGACGGCGGAACATCGCAGACGAACAGCGATATGCCCTCCGGTGATGTGCTGGACGGTGATGTGCCGGACGGAGTGCCGGCGATAACCACTGCGTCACCGACAGGTGGGACTCCCGGGCTTACCACCGAAGCGCCCACAGGTGTCGGTGCGGGTGATGTTTTTAACGGCGGAGACGGCTGGGGAACAGGAGAACTGAACACAGCCCTGCCCGTGCTTACCGGCGACCCGCTCACGGAAGAGGAGATCACGGAGTATCTCGAACGTTACGGCAGAGATCTGGTGCAAAGCGTGCTGATCGAGGATGGACTTCCCGCCGAGGCTATGATATCGACGGTCGGCTTCTGTCAGGTATATGCCTACGGAGACCGGAACGAGGTATATCTGACAAGCAGGTTCTATCCGATAATAGTCAACGGCGAAGTAAAAGCGTGTCTGGAGATGTTCAGATTTAACGGCGAGATCTTTCCGCAGGGTCTGTTCGGCGGCAGCAGGTGGGATACTGTCAACCGGGCGTTTTCAGAGCACCCCGGCGAGACCTTTGCGTTCGTACGATGCGGATTTCTCGACGAGCTGATGATAGCACAAGACGGCACTGCGTATCAGCTGAATTATGACAGCGGTGCCGCAGACAGGGCGGACTTTGATCTGTATTCCGTATATGCCACGGAATACAACACCTTCAATCTGTCGGAGGTGCTTGAGAACGGGCAATATATCAAAGTGACCTTTTAAGGGGTGAGAGTATGAAAAAGAGAATAAAGGCATTAATATCCGCGCTTACGGCAGCCGCGATATTCGCGTGCGGTTCAGTACCCGCGTATGCCGACAAGGTAAAGACCGTTGACGGGCTTCTGTACCGCTATTCCGACAGCGGCGAAAGTAAGGGCGTTTACACCGGTTGGGTGAAGAAAGGCGCAGACAGGTATTATTACAAGGACGGGAAAATGCTGACAAGCCGGTGGCTGACGGTAAAGGGAATACGAACATATTTCCTCCGCAGGAACGGGAAAATGGCGGTCGGCAGTGTGAAAATAGACGGCTTGTATTACACCTTCGGCTCAAATGGCAAGCTCATCGAGTATGGCGGTGACACGGGCGGCGGCATTTCCGGCAAGCCTCTTTCGGAGCGCGGTATCACGATTGCCGGAACAGCCATAACTGCCGAGGAGATCATGGAGATAATAGAGCGCGAAAAGGTAACTATCGCTTCGTTTATCCGCCTCGAAACTCCCGGAGCGGGTGATATAAACATTTCGCTTGCCGGGTACAGTCACTTACAAACGGACGACAACACTGTATCGCTTGATTTCGTGGCGCTGCCCGTGTTCACGAATGACAGTGAGATGATCGGTGAGGTAACGCTTTTCCGGTACGACGGAGAGATACATTATAGCCCTGCTGCCGGAGGGACGGGCTGGGCTGTGAAAACGAAGATGTTTTCGGAAAATCCCGGCAAGAAAATAGCATTCGTATACGCAGGGCAGTATATGGAGCTTATGATAGCACCCGATGATACGATATACAAGATGTGGGACGGCGAGACTCCTCTTGACGATGCTGCCGACAGGTACGCAAGATATGCGACGGAATACAACACATTCTCGTTCTCGGAAATGATCGCGGAGAAGAACTATGTCACCGTTCCCGCGGGAGCTTCAAATATAACATTGATGTGATACCCATACGGCAGCGCTTTTCGCTGCCGTTATTTTTTTCGAAATGTATTGACAAAACAGAAAATCTGTGTTATAATACGTTCGTTATATAACAAATGTTATAAAGAGGGGGGATATTATGCCGCCGAAAACGAAAGTAACAAAGGATATGGTGACGGAAGCGGGGCTGGAGGTAGTGCGCCGCGAGGGGATAGAGAGCCTGAATGTCCGGCGCGTGGCAGCGGAGCTCGGCTGCTCGACACAGCCGGTGATGTACTGCTTCCCTACGGTGGAGGAGCTGAAAAATGAGGTATATTCCGCTGCCGACAGTATCCATACGGAGTACATCATGCGCGGCGCGGAGAGCTCCGACACTCCCATGCTCACTATCGGGCTGAACTATATCGGCTTTGCCGCGGAGGAGAAGCACCTGTTCAGATTTCTGTTCCAGTCGGATAAATTCCGCAATACCTCCTTCGGGGATATGATGAACGGGGAGGAGCTCGGCTTTCTGCTCGCACCGCTGCAGGCCGCGGCGGGACTGACGGAGCGGCAGGCGCGTGAGGTGTTCGGCACGCTGTTCGTCTGCGTTCACGGTATAGCGAGCCTTATAGCCAATAACTCAATGGAATACGACAAGGAGGAATTCACCCGCTTGCTGAATATGACATACAAGGGCACGGTGGGGTATATAAAACGGGGAGAGAAAATATGAGAAAGCTTTTTGATAAAAATGAAGTGACCTTCGCGGTAGTGCTTATCGTGATATATGTTGTCGTCTTTTCGATGCTCCGGTCGGTATCGGAAGCGGTCGGTATCGAGTATTTCGCGGAGCTGTTCTTTGCGGCGGCGTTCGCGGCAGTGCTGTTCGTATTCATAAAGAAGAACGGGCTTATGCCGCATATAGGGCTTTGCAAGGCTGATGTCCCGGCGGGGAAGATGCTGTTTTACATACCGCCGATAGTTATCGCGTCCCTCGGGTGCATATTCGGCATAGGTCTGCAATATCCTGTGCCGTCGCTGATATGCCATACCGTGACAATGCTGTTTGTCGGGTTCATTGAGGAGGTGCTGTTCCGCGGATTTCTGTTCAGGGGAATGGCAAAGACCAATCCTGCCGCGGCAGTCATAGTCACCTCCGTGACATTCGGTCTCGGGCATATAGTGAACCTGTTCAACGGGTACTCGATCTTCGACAGCGTTACGCAGATAAGCTACGCGCTGGGTGTCGGCTTCATGCTGGCGGTGATGCTGATAAGAACGGGGAGCCTTATCCCGTGTATCGTGTTCCATTCACTGAACAATATGCTGACCGGTTTTGCTTCGGGAGCGATACTGACAGACATGGTCGGCAGCGAGGAAGCGGCGGAGATAATAGTGATCGCGGCGGGACTTGTGATAGCCGTGCTGTATATGCTGTACGTTCTGAAATTCACTCCGAAACGGGAGATAAAGGCATAATAAAACTGCGCTGTGCGGAATAACACAGCGCAGTATTTTTATTTATCGAGCTTCTTTTCTATCCAGCCGAGGATATCGTTCATCACCTCGTCCTTGTTCTTCTCGTTGAGCAGCTCGTGACGGTCACCGGGGTAGAGCTTGATATGCACATACTTCATTCCCGCTTCGCAGAACGCTTTGTATGCGCGCTTCACGCCCTTACCGTTTTCTCCTACCGGATCAGCCCAGCCGGAAATGAACAGCACCGGCAGCTCCTTGTTCATCTTTGCGATGTTAGCCGGGTCGGTGAGGAACTTTATCCCTCCCATCATATCGCGGAACAGCCCCACAGTTGCAATACCGCCGCAGTCGGGATCCGCTATATACTTGTCAACGGCATCGGGGTCGCTGCTTATCCAGTCGTAGTCGGTGCGTACCTCATCATAGCCGCTGTTGTATGAGCCGAATGCCACAGAGTTGAGCTTCTCACCGACAGTACGCGCACCGTGCGTTTTTACTGCTGTTTCGGCGAGGGTAAGTCCCGCGATGACCGCAGCCTTTGCCTGATGACCGGTGCCGCAGAGGACAGCGAGGTCGGGCTTGTCGGGATAGCGGATAAGGTAGGTGCGGGTGAGGAAGCTTCCCATGCTGTGTCCGAAGAAAATGTACGGCAGTCCGGGGTGTTCCTCGCACATCATATCGTGCAGCTTATCCATATCGTCCACAGCGTGCGTCCAGCCGTCCTCTTCGCTGAAAAAGCCCCTGTCGGCAGGGTCGGTGACGGACTTTCCGTGACCCAAGTGGTCGTTACCGACGGCTATGAAGCCCTTCTCCGCGAGGAACTCCATGAAGCCCTCATAGCGCCCGATATGCTCCGAGATGCCGTGGGCTATCTGGACTATCCCGCGGGGTTCTGCGTCCGGAATATACTTGCGGACAAATATATCGTTCCTTCCTGTGCTTGACGGAAATGTGAATTCCTTGATCTCCGGCATATAATTAACCTCCTTGAAAGCCAAAATATTACTATTATTATACTCCGAAAAATAAATTAAGTCAAGACGAAAATTTGACTTGACTAATAGATGAAAATGTATTATAATTTTTAATGACAGGGGATAACTATGCCCTTTTGGTAAAACGATTTCACAGAGAGGAAAACACTATGGATATATCGCTCATAGCCGCGGAAGGTACCCCGAAAAGCAAAATGATATACCACGAGGATCCTGAGCAGCTTCACATCGGCACATTGCCCGACCACTGCTACTTCATCCCATTCGGGAAGGAGCAGGACGCTTTCGCAGCGCGTGAGCAGTCCTCGCGGTTCGAGTTGCTGAACGGCAAGTGGGAATTTATTTATGAGCCGAGCATTATCTGGCTTGCAGATAATTTCACGCAGGCGGAAGCGAGAACAAGCATCACCGTCCCGTCGAACTGGCAGCTCCACGGCTATGACAAGGCGCAGTATACCAATGTCTGCTATCCCATACCCTACGACCCGCCCTATGTTCCCGACGACATCCCGGTGGGCGTGTACCGCCGTGAATACCACTACAAGCCGGACGGAATGCGGAAGATCCTCTGCTTCGAGGGCGTTGACAGCTGCTTTTATCTGTGTATCAACGGCAAATTCGCCGGCTATTCGCAGGTCGCGCACCACACCTCGGAATTCGACATCACCGATATGCTCGCGGAGGGTGTAAATCATATCACCGCGGCAGTCCTCAAATGGTGCGACGGCACATACCTCGAGGATCAGGACAAATTCAGGCTTTCCGGCATTTTCAGAGACGTGTATGTGCTCTCCCGCCCGGAAAAGCGCCTCGAAAATTACCGCATAACCGCCGAACCCGACAGCACTTTCAAATTCGGTATCCTGAAGGTCTCCGTCCAGGGCGCGGACGCAAAGCTCCGGCTGTACAGCGGTGATACGCTTATATGCGAGGGAGAAGCGAAGGAAGGCACACCCTTTGAGCGTACTGTGGGGGACATCAGGCTGTGGTCCGCCGAGAGCCCGTACCTCTACCGCCTTGAGATAGAGACTGACACCGAGCTGATAGGCGAAAAGGTCGGTTTCCGCAGGGTCGGGATCGAGGACGGAGCCCTGAAGCTCAACGGCAGACACATCAAGATATTCGGCGTGAACCGCCACGACAGCTACCCCGATACCGGCGCTTACGCAGATAAAGCGAAAATGCGCCGCGACCTTGAGCTGATGAAGCTGCACAATGTGAACGCCGTGCGCACATCGCACTATCCAAACGCTCCCGAGTTCTACGCGATGTGCGACGAGCTGGGGCTGTATGTCATAGATGAAGCCGACCTCGAGTCCCACGGCTGCGTGAATGTGTACAACGACCTGAAATGGACATACAAGGACGGCTACAACGGCATTGCGCTGATAGCCGGGGACCCGCAGTTCAAAAAGGCGATACTCGACCGCGAGAGATTGCTGGTGACCCGGGACATCAACCGCCCCTGCGTTATCTTCTGGTCTCTCGGCAACGAGAGCGGCTACGGAGAAAATCTCCGGGAGGCGGCGAAGCTGGTGAAGCAGCTCGACAGCACCCGTCCCGTGCATTATGAGAGCACCCACAAGCTTGACGACACTCCCGACGATGTGCTCGATGTTGTGTCGGAGATGTACACCTCTCCCGACGATATAAAGAAATTCCTCGCACGAGAGGACGAGAAGCGCCCTTTCATTCTCTGCGAATACTGCCACGCCATGGGAAACGGTCCGGGAGACCTTGAGGATTACCACGACCTGTTCATGACCAGCGACCGTCTTTGCGGCGGGCTTGTGTGGGAGTGGGCTGACCACGCCGTTATCCTCGGGTATACGGAGGACGGAAAGCCGAAGTACGGCTACGGCGGCGACAGCGGCGAGCGCCACAACGACGGTAACTTCTGCATGGACGCGCTCTGCTATCCCGACAGGACTCCCCATACCGGACTGCGTGAGCTTAAGCAGGCGTACCGTCCGGTGCGTATGGAGAAGGGAGACGCGTCCGGGAAATTCCTGATAAACAGCCTGCTGCGATTCATTGACGCGGGCGAGTATCTGGACTGTGAGTGGAAGATAACCGAAAGCGGCAAGGGTCACAGCCGGAGCGGCAGCTTCACATTCTCCGTATCTCCCATGGGCAGCACAGAGATTGAGATACCCGAAGCGGCGGGAGCGTTTGAAGAGGACGCCTGCATCCGCTTCGTATTCACCGCGAAGAACGGTTATGGAGCATTTACGGACGGTGCGGAGGTCTGCTTCGACCAGCTGAAGATCTTCACCGCGGAAAGAAAGCCGCTGCCGATATCGGAGAAAGCTCCCGAGGTCACCGAAACGCCCTTACTGTTCAGCGTCGCGGCGGGGGATATCGTGTACCTGTTCGATCGCCGCACGGCGCAGTTTTCCGGCATCTCGGTGAACGGGGAGAATATCCTTGCCAAACCTATGGAATACAACTTCTTCCGCGCTCCCGTGGACAATGACACGATGAAGAACGACTGGTACGGCGCGCATCTGCATGAGCCGATACCCAAGGTCTACGAAACGTCGGCAGCCGTGGAAAATAACTGCGCCGTTATCCGTGTGAAGCAGTCCTTCGGCTGGAGCATTCACCAGCCCTTCGCCAAAATGGAGGCTGCCTACCGCATAGACGGGCGCGGCGCGCTCGATGTCGAGTGCTCGGCGCATACCTCGAACAAGGTGGAATTCCTCCCGCGCTTCGGACTGCGGCTGTTCCTGAGGAAAGACTTCGAAAATGTATTCTACGAAGGCTACGGACCGTATGAGAGCTACATCGACAAGCACCTTGCTTCTTACTACGGGTATTTCAGGGCAAGGGTGAGCGAAATGCACGAGGACTATATCAGACCGCAGGAGAACAGCTCGCACTGGGGCTGCACGGGAATGGCGGTACACGGCGAAAAGGCGGCGCTCACGTTCGCGAACCCCGACGGCTTCTCGTTCAGCGCCTCGGAATACACACAGGAGGAGCTTGCCGGGAAGCGCCACAACTTCGAGCTTGAAAAGTCGGAGTACAACGTGATATGCGTGGATTTCGCAATGGCGGGCGTGGGCTCAAACGCCTGCGGACCAGCGCTTGCTGACAAATACAGGATAAAGCTCCCGGATATTTCGGGTAAGATAAGGATAGAACCGATAGACCTGCGAAAGGAGATACAATGAAAGCAAACTCTCTGAAAAGAACGATAGCGTCGCTGTTCGCGGCGTCGGCACTGCTGCTGACGGGCTGTGATACCGCAAAGCCGGCGGAGACATCGGAGAACGCCGGCACCGAGGCAGCGCGGGACACCGTTACGGCTGCGGAGACAACTCCCCCGAAAAACACCGGCAACGCGGACGACAGCGGCATAAACGAGATGACGGCGCTGGAGGTGTCGGTGCTCATGGGCAACGGCATAAACCTCGGCAACACTCTGGAAGCCTACAATCATCAGGGTTACCTGAACGGCGGCGACCCCACCTCCTCCGAGACTGTATGGGGAATGCCTACCACCACCCGCGAGATGATAGACGGAATGAAGGCAGCGGGCTTCGATACGCTGCGCGTACCTGTGGCATGGACGAACGGCATGAACTACGAGAGCGGCGACTACACCATAGACGAACGGCTGATGAATCGGGTCGAGGAGGTCGTAAATTACGCGCTGGACGCGGATATGTTCGTGGTGCTCAACGACCACTGGGACGGAAGCTGGTGGGGTATGTTCGGCTCAAAGACCGAGGAGACCCGCGAGAAGGCAATGGAGATGTACAAGGCGATGTGGACGCAGATCGCGGGGAACTTCGCCGATTACTCCTACAAGCTCATTTTCGAGTCCGCGAATGAGGAGCTGGGCGACCGCCTCAACGACAAGGACGTTGCCGCGGATTCCGGCTCGCTTTCAAGAGCGCAATGCTTCGAGACCGCAAACCGCATAAACAGCGAGTTTGTGAAGCTCGTCCGCGCTTCCGGCGGGAAGAACGCCGACAGATTTCTGCTTATAGCCGGCTACAATACCGACATTGCCAACACCACCAATGACCTCTATAAGATGCCGGAGGATACCGTGGACGGAAAGCTGTTCGTTTCGGTGCATTACTACACGCCGTGGGACTACTGCGGCACGAAGGCGGTCGACAGCTGGGGCTCGCCGAAGCAGTACGACGAGATGAACAACCTGCTCAAGTCCATGACAAAGTTCACCGACAAGGGCTACGGCGTAATTATCGGTGAGTACGGCGTTCTCACCGACGGCAAGGCTACCCCGAAGCCCGACACCGACATTTATTTCGCGAACTTTCTCAATAACTGCGACCTGTATAACTATGTTCCGCTGCTGTGGGACTGCAACGGTCTCTACCGCCGCAGGGAATACAAGATAGCCGACGAGACGATAGCGAAGATATTCCTTGACCGCAGTTACTCCGCGCAGTCCTCGCTTTCGGAAGCGCAGATAAAGAACAACGCGCAGACTCAGATGGCGGAGGACTATGAGTTCGCGGAGGAGCGCATGACCGATGAAACGGATATACAGGCTTCCGATGATACCGCTGTCGCGTGGATAATGTACCAGTCCGCCGACTACGGAATGGCATACTGTGTGGGCAATACCTACGACCCGACCAACAAATCCACGGGCGTTAAGGCGACCAACGCGCTCATCACAGGCGAGGGTCAGTACACCGTAGCGCTCGACTTTACCGCCGCCGGCATAGCTAAGGGCGTGAACTTCTCCGCTCTCGGCATCTACAACGGCGAGACGCTGTTCCCGGGCTATATCATCTCGATAGACAGCCTGAAGGTGAACGGTGAGGAAACCGAGCTCGCAGGCAAGCCCTACACCTCCTCCGACGACGGGAAATGCACCCGCGTCAACCTGAACAATCCGTGGGTACCGAAGGCACCCGACGACGGCAGAACTGCCGACGGTTCGATCGAGGGAGCCTCCGCGCAGATATGGACCCCGAACAACAACAAGCGCATAGACACAATAGAGATAACCTTCACTTACATGGCACCGTAAAATTCGGAGGAGCACTATGAAAAAGAGCGTAAAAGCATTTATACTCGGCGCGGTTATGATGATATCCTGCGGCTGCGGAGCCGCGTCACCCGCACAGACCTCCGCTCCGGAGCAGACAGCTGCTCCCGCCGCGGAGACCGAACCGGCGGAGAAGGAGCCGGAGACGCCAGCCTTCGTTTCCCTCACTGCTTCCGAGGTCGCGAAGAATATGGGCATAGGTCTCAACCTCGGCAACACAATGGAGGCTTATGAAGCTACCGGCTGCGAGAAGATAACCTTTGAGTGGATACCCGTGGTGGGGAACAACACCCCTACGGACTATGAGACCTGCTGGGGCGCTCCCGTCACCTCGCAGGCGCTGGTGGACGGGATAAAGGCGGCAGGCTTCAACACAGTGCGCATTCCCGTGTTCTGGGGCAATATGATGAAAAACGACGGCACATGGACGATAGACCCCGACTATATCGCAAGGGTGAAGGAGATAGTCGATTACTGCATGAACGACGACCTGTACGCGGTAGTCAATATCCACCACTTTGACGAGTTCATTATCCGCCGCAACACCCTTGAGGACTGCTCGGATATATTCGGCACTCTCTGGACACAGATAGCGGAATATTTCAGGGACTATCCCGAGACGCTTGTGTTCGAGGGCTTCAACGAGTATCTGGGCGGTGATCGCTTCAACGCCAACGGCGACCTTGTGCCGCAGTCAAAGTCCGACGCGTACCTCTCGACCAATACGCTCAATCAGGTATTCGTCAATTCCGTAAGGGCGACCGGCGGCAATAACGCCGAGCGGGTGCTTATCGTATCGGGCTACTGGACGAACATCGACAATACCACCTCGGACAGATTTATCATGCCGACGGACACAGTCTCCGACAGGCTCATGGTATCGGTGCATTACGTTGACAATACGATGTACTGGACGAACCGCATCGGCTCGCAGGACTGGATAGATTACACCGACGCGCAGATAGCGCTGCTTGACCGCGCATTCACCTCCCGCGGTATACCGGTATTTCTCGGTGAGACCACCTCGGGATATCCGAAGAGCAATTACGCCTCGAACGCGATATACACCGATTCCTCGGAGTGTGTGGAGATAGTGCTCGATAAGCTCACAGACCACGGCTTTGTACCCGTTATATGGGACACCACCGGGCATTTCTATGACCGTGACAATTACAGGATATACAAGGACAGCGACGCTGCGGTCATCGCAAGGATAGCCGCCAAGCTCAGCGGAGCGGACTGATATGTTCAGATCTGTCTACCCGGTCATAGGGAACAGCGCGGAGCTGCCGTTCTACCTCACCGGCGCGGGGATAGCGGAGCCGGAATACCACTGCCGCCGTGACAGCGGGCTCGTGTCGCACCAGTTTCTGTTCACGGTATCGGGGGCGGGGATCCTCACGGTGGGCGGTCAGCTTTATCCGCAGAAGCCGAACGGTATCTTCTATCTCCCACCCGGCGTACCGCACGAATACCGCCCCGCGGAGAGCGAATGGACCACTCACTGGTTCGTGTTCCGCGGCGACAGTGCCGCTTCCATAATGGAGAAGCTTGGGTTCACGGGATTCCTTTACCGTCCCGATGCCGACCTCACCGAATGCGAGAGCATATTCGGCAGGCTCCTTGCCGCGGCAGGTGAGCCCCTCAGCGGCGGGGAACGCTGCTCCATGCTGATATATGAGTTCATTCTTGCCGCCCGCTCCGCCATGACCGAGCGGGGCGGCGACCTCCGCGCAGCCGGCAGGGTCATCCGCGACGCTGTCAGGTACATGGAGACCCACTATATGGAGGATATCCCGCTCGAAAGACTTGCCTCGATGTCAGGAGTCTCGCTCCAGCATTTCTGCCGTGTATTCCGCAGCCGCATGGGTATGCGCCCCATGGAGTATCTCGCCCGCAGACGCATAGCGAAGGCTAAGAACCTCCTCTGCGGCACCGATATGTCCGTCCGTGAGATAGCCGAGGCTGTCGGCTACACCGACCAGACCTACTTCGGCATGGTCTTCAGAAAGTACGAGGGCATCACCCCCACCGACTACCGCCGCGGCGGAGCCTGCGGACGCGAGTAGGGCGGCGAAGCCGCAGGAGGTCGCTTGCGCTCGAGACTGGGGAGGAAACCTTTTCTGAAGAAAAGGTTTCCTCCCCCAGACCCCCTCCTTCCAAAAGACTTTTAATAGCTTCGCGTGCAGATGCGTAGGCTTCTGCGCCCTTTGCTGCCGTCCGTAAAAAACGGCAGCTTTTTGTTTTGGAAAATGTCCTAAAGGTAATGACAAGCAGGAGATTTTGTGGTATAATAAGTAAAACGATTTTGCAATAAATCGGAATTTGGAGGAATATCATGAATATCTACAAGCTTCCTTGTGATTGGCTAATTTCAATTCCCACTGACTGGCAATTTGAATATGATGAATATGACGGTCAATGCGTATTCTTTCCAAAGGATAGTGATTTGACCATTCGCATAACACCATTTCATGCAGCAAAAGATAACGTTCCTGCATCGGCTGAAATAATGGAAAATGCGTATATCAAATCTATACCCAAATCTGCAAAATTGCGAGATGCTAATTCGATGATTTTAAATGGTTTTAAGGTGAAGATGTATGAAAATACATTAATTGAAAATCATAAGACTGTCTATGTTATTTATGTCGGATATTATTCTGCCGGTGAATTATTATCTGTTAGTGTTTGGGGTACAAATAAAGCTGAATGCGAACAAGCATTAAATATCCTCAGAACAATTAAACGATAAATTCTGTTATGAAGTGCCCATTTGTCAATAGTAAAACCTAACAAAAAAGCAAAACGGGATTTATGTATTCTGAAAGTATGTG
>CAJOMV010000077.1 GCA_905235805.1 uncultured Ruminiclostridium sp. | reverse complement strand
TGGTATCTCGGCTGATTTCTTTCATTTTTATTTTAGCAGAGTAATCCACGCTTTGCAAGAGGGGTCACTTCATATTATCTGATTTATAACAGCAGCAGAAACTTACAGATCTGCACGCGAAGCAATTAAAGTTTTCTCCCGGTCTCGAGCGAAGCGACCAATAGGAGGTGAGCATGTGGCAGTAACTATCCAATCTGTGGTACCGAAGTCTCCCGCCGCAAGAGCAGGCGTGAAGGCTGGGGAGGTGCTGGAGGCTATAAACGGGCATCCCATAAACGACGCGCTCGACTATGGGTTTTACTGCTATGAGCGCACGCTGACGCTTGACCTCGGGAACAGGAAAGTAAAAGTCCGCAAGCGGGACGACTATGATGACATCGGGCTGAATTTCGAGACCTATCTCATGGATAAGAAGCATTCCTGCCGGAACAAGTGCGTGTTCTGCTTTATCGACCAGCTCCCGCCGGGAATGCGGGAGACCCTGTACTTCAAGGACGACGACAGCCGCCTGTCATTTTTGCAGGGGAGCTACATCACCCTCACCAATATGACCGACAGCGATATCGAGCGCATTATCAGGATGAAGCTCAATGTGAACGTGTCGGTGCATACCACAAATCCCGCACTGCGGGAGAAAATGCTGTGCAACCGGTTTGCGGGGGACGTGCTGCGGTACCTTAAGCAAATGGCGGACGGCGGTATCGTGATGAACTGCCAGATCGTGCTGTGCAGGGGGTGGAACGACGGGGAGGAGCTGCGGAGAACGCTCACCGACCTGCTGGCGCTGTACCCGGCGGTGCAGAGCATCGCGGCGGTGCCGTTCGGCGCGACGAAATTCCGGGAGGGACTCCCGGAGATAATGCTGCACGATAAGCAGTCGGCGGGGGAAGCTGTGGACATCATCGAGAGCTTCGGGAAGAAAATGCTCGCGGAGTTCGGTGAGCGGGTGGTGTACCCCGCCGACGAGCTGTTCATCACCGCGGAGCGTGAGCTTCCGCCCAGCGGGTACTACGGCGCCTTCGACCAGTATGAGAACGGCGTGGGAATGTGGTCGTATATGCGGGACGGGTTCACGGAGGCTCTCGCGGACATGGACGGCGACGAGCGGGAGATAAAGCTCACCATAGCCACCGGAAAGCTCGCGGCACCGCTCATGGAGCAGCTTGCCGGGAAGGTGAGGGAGAAGTTCCCCGGAGCGGAGATACGCGTTGTCGCCATAAAGAACCGCTTCTTCGGAGAGACTGTAACCGTCGCGGGACTGACCACCGGGCGCGACCTGACGGAGCAGCTCCTGCCGTACAAGGGGCAGCTCGGGAGCAGGGTGCTCATTCCCGGAGCAATGCTCAAGGCGGACGAGGATATATTCCTCGACGACATGACGCTCGGGCAGGCTGAGGAGCTTCTCGGAGTGCCGATAGTTCCGAACGGCAGCGAGCCGGAGGAGCTGCTGGAGTGTATATTACAGTCATAAAAACCGTTTTCACAGGGCGTGAGGGCGGTTTTTTGTTATAAATAGCCAAATCCCGGAATACTTCGTCGTTTTGTTGATTTCACCGAATCGATTATACACGCTGTATATTTTGTTCTGCATATTCACCGATTTTAAGCCGCGAAAATGAGAATGGCTTTTTCTTTTTTGTAGGTTTTGCACAATTCCGACAGAATTTTTTATTTGACTTTCACAAAACAAACGGTTATAATTCCGGTAATGTGACAATAATGATATACAGACCGGCATCGGTTGAATACAGTACCTTCAGTAAAGGAGCGTGAGAAAAATGTTATGTAAGATATGCAGCAAAAACGGCGGGGCAGTCCCCGTGACTGTTACCGTTATATTAACACTTGCCATAGTCATCTGCACACTGGCGGCATTCGGCGCTGCAAGGGCGTCTGCGGACGAGGAAGAGTACGAAAATATGCTGACCGTCACCGTTACGGCTGACGGAAGGACGGTTTCGGTGCAGTCCGAAGGCGGCAAAACGGTCGGGGAGCTCCTCGCGGGCATGGATATAGTACTCGGAGAATACGACGAGATAAGCGCCTACCCCTTCGAGTATATCATGGACGGCATGAACATCACCGTTTACCGCGTGGAATACAGGACAAGGGAGCGTTCCACCTTCATACCTTATGAAACGGAGTACACCGAAACTCCTCTTCTCAAGATAGGCGACGAGGAGGTCACCCGCGAGGGTATTGAGGGCAGCGTGACTGTAGTTATAGAGGATAAATATGTAAACGGAGCTATGACCGAAAGCAGGGAGATAAGCACCACCCGCACCGAGCCGCAGAGCGAGGTGATCGCTCAGGGCACGGCTCTCCAGACCCCGTACAGCAAGCGTGAGGGCAGCTACCGCCTTGAGAACGGCATACCCACCGAGTATGCCTACAAGCTAAGCGGCAAGGTCACCTCCTACACCGCCCCCGAGGGCAGCGGCACATACAGCGGCAGACCTCTTGTGATAGGCTCCGTGGGTGTTGACCCGAATGTTATCCCCTTCGGCTCCGAGGTGTATATCGTGTCGCAGGACGGCTCGAAGGTCTACGGCTACGCCATTGCCTCCGACACCGGCGATATCACCGATATCATAGCCGACGCGTATATGGGAGTCACCTCCGAGCACTGGGACGATGCCATGGCGTGGTGCGCGCAGTTCTGCGACGTATATGTTCTCACCGTCGGCGACAACAGCGTGTCATGGCGGTAAGACCGCGCTAAAACCCGAACAGGGTCCGCAGCAGGTCGTACAGCGCAAAGCGGTACTCGACCCCGCCGCGCTCGGTCTTGAGACTGTCGGCGGTCATGCGGTCAGCCTGTTTGTTATGCTCATAAAGCGTTCTCCGCGGGAGGACGCTTTTTTCTGTGCTCGCCGCGCCGATACACACCGACGGATACAGCACACACCACCAGTTTTTGCCCTTTCCCTCGCCCAGCGTGATACGCAGAGCCTCATAGCTGCCGGAGGGGAGGGTGTAGTCCCCGTACACGCGGGTAGGGAAATCCGCCTCGCCCGCTGTTACCTCCGCGGTGTAGCCGCAGCCGTGTGAAGCGAGGAATTCATTTGTTACGCGGGTGATGTATGCGTTCTCACGCTCCGCTGCCGCTTTCGCGGCGGAGGAGCTGTCACATTCGGCGAAAATGCCGCCGAGGTCATTGAGGAGGAGGTCCCGCAGCGCGTATTTTATCTTCTGGTCCTCCTCCGAGTCGGAATTAGCCACGATGTGAAGACGGAAGGTGCTTTCGTGAAGCGCGTCGCATTCCCCCGCGAAATCCGCGAACAGCGACGCAAGTATCGCAAATGCCGTCCCGAGCAGCAGTGCTATGTCAATGTACCGTTCTCTGTTTGTCATATCTTTAATGCCTCCTGTCGCATTCCTGCAATATCATTATCGGCGGAAATTCATTGTTTAATCGGAAATTTTGAAAAAGGTCTTGCAAAATGGGATTTATATGATATAATAAGATTATACGATTTTTGTTTTCTGCAGGAAAGGACACAACATTATGGCAAAACTTAACGCAAACTTTCTCAATCTCAAGAAAAGCTACCTGTTCATCGAAATAGGAAAGCGCGTGCGTGAATACACCGCGGCTCACCCGGACAACAAGATAATCAGAATGGGCATAGGCGACGTTACCCTCCCGCTCGTACCGGCTGTTGTGGAGGCTATGGAGAAGGCTTCCCGCGAGATGGGCGTGAAGGAGACCTTCCGCGGCTATGAGGACAGCGGTCTCGGCTATGATTTTCTCCGTGAGGCTATCGCGGCGTACTACAAGAAGAACGGCGCGGACGTTGCAGCCGAGGAAGTGCTGATAAGCGACGGCGCAAAGAGCGACTGCGGCAACATCGGGGATATCCTCGCCGCGGACAACACCGTGCTCATCACCGACCCCGCCTACCCGGTTTATGTTGACGCGAACGTCATGGGCGGCAGAGAGGTCATCTTCGCGAACTCCGACGAGAGCAACGGCTTCGCGGCAATGCCCGACAAGTCCGTTCACCCGGACATCATCTACCTCTGCTCCCCGAACAATCCCACAGGCTCCGCCTACACAAGGGCACAGCTTAAAGAATGGATAGACTATGCGCTCGAGAACGACGCTGTCATCATCTACGACTCCGCCTACGAAGCGTTCATCAGCGACCCGGATATCCCACGCTCCATTTTCGCGGTAGAGGGCGCCCGCAAATGTGCTGTCGAGATATGCTCGCTCTCCAAGACGGCGGGCTTCACCGGTGTTCGCTGCGGCTACACCGTGATACCGAAGGAGCTCATGCTGAAGGCTCCCGACGGTTCGGCTCACTCCTTCCGCGACCTGTGGATACGCCGCGAGGGCAGCAAGTTCAACGGCGTCGCCTACCCCGTACAGCGTGCCGCCGAGGCGGTATTCACAGAGGAGGGGCAGAAGCAGACCAAGGCTGTCATAGCGGAATATATGAAGAACGCCAAGGTCATCGCCGACACCTTCGACGAGATCGGCATTACATACACCGGAGGCAAGAACTCCCCCTACATCTGGTTCAAGTGCCCCTTCGGAATGGGGAGCTGGGAATTCTTCGACAAGCTGCTCAACGAAGCCGAGGTCGTCGGCACACCCGGCGAGGGCTTCGGCAAGAACGGCGACGGCTGGTTCCGTCTCACCGCGTTCAACACCCTCGAAAACACCAAAGAGGCAATGGAGAGATTTAAAAAGCTTTGCGCAAAGTAAGATCCACAAAAAAGTCAGATAAAAAAAGGGGTACGGCAATATTTTTTGCCGTACTTCGCATAATAGCGGCAATTGCTTGCGCGTTTCTGCTGTACACGTTCGTTTTTACGATGTGTCTCAATCAGATAAATCACGGGAATGTCATCGGCAGCCTGTTCTGCGTCTCTGTTATCGTGCTTGTCATTATCTACCCGAAGGTAAGGAGCAGAAAGCCCCTTCGCACAGCAGCCCGTATCCTTGCTGCCGCGCAGATAGTCTTTGCGCTGTACTGCGGGATCATCTCGGCACTGATATCCTCCGAGATAGTCACCGGGGAGCGGGAGGCTGTCGCCGCGGCGGCGGACAGCACTCCGCAGACGGTCATAGTGCTCGGCTGCAAGACGATAAACGACGAGCCCTCGGTCATGCTCGCGATGCGGCTTGACAAGGCTCTCGAGTATCTGAACGCCCACCCGTCCGCGGTCTGTGTGGTGTCGGGAGGCATGGGCAGCGACGAGGCAGCTCCCGAGGCCGCCACGATGCGTAAGTATCTCCTGCGTCACGGTATCTCCGATGTGCGCATCTTCACCGAGCCCGAGTCAACGAACACCACCGAGAATATCAGAAACTCCGCCGCGCTCATAGCGTCCGAACATCTCCCCGAAGATGTGGTCGTGGTCAGCGAGTGCTATCATATCTTCCGCGGCGTCCGGCAAGCGAAGCTCGCAGGACTGCACGCCTCCGGTATCTGCCCAAGCTCCGACCCCGTCATCATCACCCTCCCCAGCTACTGGCTCCGTGAGATCTTCGCCGTCACCCGTGACCTCTTCTTCGCCTGAGTGGGTCGCTGGTTTTTCGCTTAAATGCGCGCGTCCATGCGCGCCTTTGGCGAAAAACTCAAAGCTTCGTGCTTTGAGCGCTCGA
>CAJOMV010000076.1 GCA_905235805.1 uncultured Ruminiclostridium sp. | reverse complement strand
TCAACACACTTATTCCTATTTTGACTTGCAGTGATATTGAGAAAGTCAAAACTAAAATCAGAGAATTGTTAGTATAAATTCTGATTTATAGCAGCAGAGACTAACGGCTGCGAGGCAGGGTTCCCGTCCATTGATGACAAATAACAGGCGGTTTCGCCGCGGGGCGCTCCCCGCAAATTCTGATTTATCTTAATTGAATAATGTAAAAGAAAATAAAGGAAGGTGCTTTTTATGCACAAGGAATTCTTAATGGGCAACGCGGCTATAGCCCGCGGAGCCATAGCGGCGGGACTGAACCTCGTCTCGGGCTATCCGGGAACGCCCTCCACGGAAGTCCTCGAGACAGCCGCGAAAAGCAATAACGGCTCGCTGTACGTCGAGTGGTCGGTGAACGAAAAGGCTGCTCTCGAGCTGGCGGCGGGCGCGGCATACTGCGGGGCGCGGACTATGGTGACGATGAAGCAGGTGGGGCTGAACGTGGCGTCCGACCCGCTGATGAGCCTCGCGTACATCGGCGTGAAGGGCGGCATGGTGATACTCGTGGCGGACGACCCGGGTCCCATATCCTCCCAGACCGAGCAGGATACCCGCACCTTCGCGGCATACTCGAAGCTTCCGTGCTTCGACCCGTCCTCGGTGCAGGAAGCGTATGAGATGATAGGGGAGGCGTTCGAGCTATCCGAGAAATACCACACCCCGTTAATTTTCCGTCCCACCACGAGAGTCTGTCACGGCTACGCGTCAATAGATGTGAAGGACGAGAGCGAGTATAAGACGAACAAGCCCGAGGGCTTCGTGCGCGACCAGTCGAAATGGGTCATCTTCCCGCGGCTGTCCTACAACGCGCATATCCATATCGAGGACAGAAATGTGAAGCTGTCGGAGGAGCTGTCGGAATATAAGCGCAACTACACCGTTCCCGCGGCGGACAAGCAGTGCCGGAAGGGTATCGCTACCCACGGGATAAGCGCGACTTATGTTACCGAGGCGCTGAGCGGCAAGGAGAATGCTCCCGCGGTGCTGCGGGTGGGAACGCCGTTCCCGTTCCCGGAGCAGGCGGCGCTCCGCTTTCTGGGCGGGCTTGACGAGGTGCTGTGCGTCGAGGAGCTCGACCCGGTGATCGAGCGTGAGCTCACATATATCTGCGGAAAACATCATCTTAATGTGAAGATACGCGGCAAGCTTACCCACGACGTAAAGAACGCGGGGGAAAATACCTGCGCCACTGTCGCGGCGAATATAGCGGCATTCATGGGCTGGGAGGCTCCCGCGGCGGCGGAGCATGAAGCACCGCCTCCGCTGCCGGTGCGTCCGCCGGTGCTGTGCGCGGGCTGTCCGCACCGGGCGTCCTTCTACGCGGTAAAGACCGCGATGAAGGGGAAGAAGTCGGTATTCTGCGGTGACATAGGCTGCTACACCCTCGGAAACGCAATGCCGCTGGATATGGTAGACACCTGCCTGTGCATGGGCGCGGGCGTGAATATAACGCAGGGCATAGGGAAGATAGAGCCCGACACGAGCTGCTTCGCGTTCGTGGGGGATTCCACATTCTTCGCCTCCGCGATAACCGGAGCGGTGAACGCCGTATACAATCAGGCGAACATGACCCTCGTTATCCTCGACAATTCCACCACCGCCATGACCGGTCACCAGCCTCACCCCGGCACCGGCAGGACGATGATGGGGCAGGTCGTTGACAAGGTGAGCATAGAGGCGGTACTGAAGGGCGTCGGCGTAAAGACTGTCGAAACTGTGGACCCGCTGAAGCTTGACGAAGCTGTGGAATGCGTGAAGCGCGTCGCGGCGCAGGACGGTGTAAAGGCTATAATCTTCCGCTCACCCTGCGCTGTTCTCATAAAACCGGAAAAGCCCGCGGTCATAGACCCGGACAAATGCACGAGCTGCAAAAAGTGCATAAAGTCCCTCGGCTGTCCGGGGCTTGTGATAAGAGACGGAAAGGTAGCGATCGAGGAGTCCCTGTGTACGGGCTGCGGCTTATGCTCGCAGGTTTGCCCGTTCGGGGCTATAAGCACGGGAGGTGGCAGAAATGCGGACTAACATACTTATCTGCGGAGTGGGCGGTCAGGGTATAGTGCTGACCTCCAAGCTGATAGCAGCCACCGCGGTCGAGCACGATATCCCCGTTATGAGTGCCGAGACTATCGGCATGGCACAGAAGGGCGGGAGCGTGTTCAGCTTTCTGCGGCTCGGGGAGGGCATAGCGAGCCCGATGTTCCCTGAGGGGACAGCCGATATCCTGATAGGCTTTGAGCCCGCCGAGGCTGTGAGAATGTTCCCCTACCTGAAAAAGGGCGGCTCGGTGATAGTCAACACCCACCCGATAATGCCGGTGACGGCATCTCTTGGCGGCACGGCATACAGCGGCGGGGAAATGCTCGAATATCTCCGGCGCAACGCAGAGAATGTTACTCTCATCGACGGCGAGAAAGCCTGCGCGGAGATAGGCTCGCCGAAAGCGCTGAATATGATAATGCTCGGGGCGGCGATAGCCAGCGGCTTCATGCCGTTTACCCGTGAGGAGGTCGAGCAGACCATGCGCAGGACCGTAAAGCCGCAGTTCCACGAAATGAACGCGAAGGCGCTCGCATACGGCGCGTGACGGGGAGGGCGGATCATGGAGCTTTGCCCCGAATACTGCAAAAACATAGTTGTCGGAGTTGTACGGAATAAAACATTCGAGTGGTATGTCACTCCCGCCGATCTGTGGAACATGGATCTTGTCCCGCTTTATGAGGGCTATCTGAGGTGGTACCGTGAACAGGGACGTTCGCAGAAGCGGATAGATAATGAGCTCGGCGATCTTGAAAGGTTCTGTTCCTACCGTTATGGAATAAAGGTGATTGACACCGACACCGCTGACCTGTTCTTTGAAAAGGCGGCAAGGTACCGTGCCGTCACTGCCGAGCTTAGGGAGTGGTTCGATATCGAGGACGACAAGGACGGCATTTATCCCACCTTGCTGGTGGATTTTGACAGGAAAGTACTGTATTCCGACTGCCCGGAGCCGCTTTACTTCGAGGATCATGTCCCGAAGGGCTGGACAGGGGAATACAGAAAATTTACAGATCTAATACCCGATGACAAAAAATACTGGAATTAAGAAAGGACAACGACCATGCAGATCTCAGAAAAACAGCTTGCACAGGTAAACGACCGTATCAAGGCGCTCGTGAACGCGGGAAGCTTCTACGGCAAGAAGCTCAAGGAAGCGGGAATAACGGAAGTCAGCTCTGCGGAGGATTTTCTGAAGCTCCCCTTCTCGGAGAAGAAGGATCTCCGCGACGCGTACCCTCTCGGGCTCATGACAGCTCCCGAGGAGGAGATAGTGCGCATACATTCCTCCTCCGGCACTACCGGCACTCCGGTCATCATACCCTACACAAAGAAGGACGTTGACGACTGGGCTACCATGTTCGCGCGCTGCTACGAAACGGCGGGCATCACAAACAAGGATCGCATACAGATAACCCCCGGCTATGGTCTCTGGACGGCGGGAATAGGATTTCAGGCCGGCTGCGAGAAGCTCGGCGCAATGGCTGTTCCTATGGGACCCGGCAACACCGACAAGCAGATAGAGATGATGGTATCGCTTGAGACTACGGTGATTTGCGCTACCTCATCATACGCACTCCTTCTTGCCGAGGAGATACAGAAGCGCGGTATCAAGGACAAGATAAAGCTGAAGAAGGGCGTTATCGGCTCCGAGCGCTGGAGCAAGAAAATGCGCGACCGCATAGCAAACGAGCTCGGTATCGAGCTGTACGATATCTATGGACTCACCGAGATATACGGTCCCGGCATTGGTATCAACTGCCCGAACGAAACGGGAATGCACTACTGGGACGATTTCCTCTATCTCGAGATCATCGACCCAAAGACCGGCGAGCAGCTCCCCGACGGCGAGTGGGGCGAGATAGTCATAACCACGCTCGTCAAAGAGGGCGCACCGCTTATCCGCTACCGCACCCACGACCTCTCCCGCATTATCCCCGAGAAGTGCAGCTGCGGACGCACCTACCCGCGCATAGATATGATCATGGGACGCACCGACGACATGATGAAGATAAAGGGTGTCAATGTATTCCCCAGCCAGATCGAGGAGATCCTCGGCACATTCCCCGAAATATCCAGTGAGTATCAGATACGCATTTCCCACCTCGACGGCAAGGACACCATGCGTATCTATGTCGAGACTACCGGTGATATCGACTTCGACGATCTCACCAAGCGCATTGCAGAGAAGGTCAAGAGCCGCATAGGCTTCACCCCCATTGTCAAGGCTGTCGAGGTCGGCGTTCTCCCCCGCAGCATGAAGAAAACCGCCCGCGTTATCGACGAGCGCTATGACGAGACGTGATGGCGCCTGCGGGCGCAGGTGGGTCGCTGGCGCTCGAGTTGGTCGCTGGCGCTCGAGACTGGGGGAAAAATTTTTTGAAAAAAATTTTTCCCCCAGACCCCCTTTCAAAAAACTTTAATTGCTTCGC
>CAJOMV010000075.1 GCA_905235805.1 uncultured Ruminiclostridium sp. | reverse complement strand
GTTGCAGTCCCACAGCAGCGGGCAGTAGTTGTACAGGTCGCAGTTATTCAGGAAGTTGGTGAAGTATATGTCCGTGTCGGGCTTCGGAGTGGGTCTTCCGTCCGTGAGAACGCCGTATTCACCGATTATCACGCCGTAGCCCTTCTCGGTGAACTTCGTCATTCTTGCCATTGTTTCATTCTGCTCCTTGTACTGTATCGGCGAGCCCCACTGATTGACGGCTCTGGTGCCGCAGTAATCCCACGGACCGTAGTAATGTACTGACACGATCAGCTTGTGGTCGGCGGTATCCTCGGGCATTCTGTACCTGTCGTCGCAGGTATGGTCGAAATCGGTATTGTAGCCCGCGATAAGCAGGAAGCGGTCTGCGTTGTTCCCGCCAGTCGCGCGGACAGTCTTAACGAACTCGCTGTTTATCTCGTATATCTTGTCGAATACCTCGTCCGGCTTCAGATAGCCGGAACCCGCGTAGTTATCCTTGTTGTTCAGTCCGTCGCCGAGCTCCTCATTCGCAGATTCGAGCACCAGCTTGTAGGGATAGTCCCTGAACCGTTCTGCCACCTGCGTCCACATCGAGGTGTAGAGCTCCATAGCCCTTTCACGGGTCTCCGTATCTTCTGCGCCGAACATTCCCCACCAGCCGCCGTCCCAGTGGTCATTGACGATGACGTACATATCGGCATTGAGCGCATAGTTCACTATCTCCTCGACACGGGCGAAGAGCCGATCGTCTATCGTGTAGTCGCCGCTCTCGTAGTTCATTCCGTTCGTCCATGCTACGGGAACACGCAGGGTATCGAAGCCCGCCGCCTTCATTCCGTCCACCATTTCCTGTGTGGTGTGCGGCATTCCCCACAGGCTTTCAAAGTTTGTGGGATTCTGTCCGTCGAGATAGCCCTTGTGGTTGTAGGCTTCCATTGTGTTGCCGAGGTTTATGCCGTTGCCCATAAGCCTTGTGACCTCAAGGGCGGTGAGCTCATTTTTCTCCTCCGTCACGGTATCGGCTTCCGTCTCACCGGCGGAGATCTGAGCGACCTCCGCCGTTCCGGAGGGAGACGGAGCTTCCGGCGCCGCGCAGGCGGATAACGCTGTCATCGCTGCCGTCAGCAGTATTGCTGCCGTACGCCCGGTAGTTCTGTGTTTCATATATATAAATTCCTTTCCCGCGTTACTGCTGCTCCTCGGCTGCTTTCTTTATTGCGGCTCTGTACTCGTCGAGGTATGTCTCTATCAGGTTATAATTCGTCTCCCTGAGCTGCGTATAGGAAGATCCGTAGTAGATAGGTCCGTCGTAGAGAGATTCCTCCCCGCCGGTGAGGATAGCCGAGAAATCATCGTTGAAGCCGAGGGAGTTGTCGAATATGAAGCCGAATTTTCCGGGGGCGGTCATATCGTCACACACTCTCATTACGCGCTCGCTGTAAACCGCTTTGAACTTGCGCTTGCGTGCAGTGCCGCAGTTCGGGCAGGTATCGAGGTCATTCTGTCCCTCTTCTTCAAAGTTGTATTTGCACTCGGGGCATTTTGCATAGTAAACCGGGGAGGCGTCCATAAGCTTAGCCCTGTCCGCGGCGACGATCTCCGGGTCGGTGGCGTACAGCCTTCCGCAGAGTATCCAGTCAACCGCGCCCTGAATGTTGGACGCGCCGGTGGGAACAAGGAATCCGTATGTGTCCGCGGACATATAGTATCTGTCGGCGTTTGGGTCTCTCGGGAACGGCACGACCTCGAAATCGCCGTCCATGCCGTTTTTGAAGAAGGCACCCTGCGCACTCTCAAAGCCCCATGTCAGTCCCATTCCGAGAAACAGCAGCTTGCCGTCAACAAAAGCCTCCGCCGGATCGACAAATCCGTCGCCGATATATCCGAGCTTCTTCATATTGGCAAGTCTGTCCATTGCGCGCTGGACTTCGGTGTTCTTCATATTGTTGATGATGTCGGTACCGGTCATATCTATTATCTTTACTCCGGTGGTATTGGCGAACATCATCGCCGACCATGAGCCGCCGGTAAAGCCGACATAGTCGGGACCGATATTGACCCATCTGCTCATAATATCTTCAAATGTATCCCATGTCCAGTTGTTCTCGAAATACAGATCCGCGGGATTCGGGAGTCCTGCTTCCTCCAGCGAGCGGGTGTTGTATATGACCGCAAAGTTCGTGCAGACGTTTGAGGGATAATAATAGTGCTTTCCGAGGTAGTTGAATGATTCGATGACTTCCTTCTCTCCCGACCACAGCGGCGAATCTATATCGAGCCAGCCGTCGAGGCAGGTGAACATATTCTTGGACATACCGGTAGGATAAGCCATCCAGTCATACCTTATTATGTCGGGGGAGTCTCCCGCCGCTATCAGCACGCCGAGCTTGTCGAAGTACGCGCTTCCGCTGGAGGCTATCTCGGTGGTTATCGTACCGCCGTATCTTTGTGCCAGCAGCTCCGCAAGCTCGGACTGCGTGGAGGCGAGGTCGTAATAGCAGAGTGCCCTGACTTCTCCCGCTTTCTGACCGGAGACATAGAGACTTCCGGTGCCTTCCTCGTTCGCCGTATCGACCTCCTCGATATTTGCCATATCTTCCCAGTCGGTCTCATTGTCGAGCTCGTTGAGCGCTGTCGTCGAAGCCTGCACAGGTGCGGCAGTGGTCGTCTGCGCGCCTGTATCGGCGGGAGCGTTCCTTCCGCTGTCACCTCCCGAGCAGGACGAAACGAGCAGGGCAGCGGCAGTACACAGCGACAGTAAAGCAAAATTCTTTCTCATATCATTTTCCCTCCGTATCGTCAGCTTTGTATATCCCGATGAACGAGACAGCGGGTGCTACCCTCGAATCGGTGATCCTTATCCTCACGC
>CAJOMV010000074.1 GCA_905235805.1 uncultured Ruminiclostridium sp. | reverse complement strand
GTCCGGGGGAGAAACCTTTTCTTCAGAAAAGGTTTCTCCCCCGGTCTCGAGCGCAAGCGGCATGATCGCCGCAGGGCGACAAAACTGAGCGGAGCGAAGTACCATGCCGGGAGACGACAAAACCGAAAAAGCCACGCCGAAGAAGAGGCGTGACGCGAGAGAAAAAGAGGGACAGGTGCTGCAGAGCAACGAAGTCGTGATCGCGGTCTCGATACTGGGGACGTTCGCGGCGCTGGCGGCACTGGGGTCGTATATGTTCATACAGCTGACGAGGTCGGTGACCGAGGGGCTGGAGCATGTGGGCGATGAGCTGGAAAATGAGTTCAGCACCTACACAAATATATTCTTCAATGTGATACTTGACAGCCTGATGATCGTACTGCCGCTGTGCGCGATCATTGCGCTGATAGTGATAATAACCGTAATGGCGCAGACGAGGGGACTGTTCACGATGAAGCCCCTCCGGCCGAAGTTCTCAAAGCTCAACCCCTTGAACGGGATAAAGAAAATGTTCTCGGCACAGTCGGCAGTCGGCATACTGAAAGGAATAATAGAGCTTGTCGCGATAATCGTGGTGGTGTACGGGCAGATCGAGAGCAGAATGAGCGAGATCGTGAGCCTTGCGGACACCGAGCCGATATACGCGGTGGCATATATAGCAAACACCATCTTCACGATAGTTATGATACTGTGTATCATCTTCGTGTTTGTGGCGGCGGGAGATTACCTCTTCCAATGGTACCAGTTCGAGAAGAACCTGAAAATGTCGAAACAGGAAGTCAAGGACGAGTACAAGCAGACCGAAGGTGACCCGCAGATAAAGGGCAAGATAAAGCAGAGACAGCGCGAAATGGCACAGCAGAGAATGATGGAGCAGGTGCCGGGCGCGGATGTGGTCGTGAGAAACCCGACGCATTACGCGGTAGCGCTGAAATACGATATAGAGACGTCCGCCTATATGGCACCGTTTGTGGTAGCCAAGGGCAAGGACGCTATGGCTTTAAGGATAATAGAGATCGCCGAGAGAAACGGCGTTTACATAACAGAAGACCGACCGCTGGCAAGACAGCTCTACGAGTCGGTCGAGGTAGGACAGGAGATACCCTTCGCACTGTTCCAGGCTGTGGCGGTGGTCATCTCGGATATGTTCGCTGCAAAGGGCATAAAGTTCAATCCCCCCGAGGACGCCACAAGGCGCAGGGACGAAGGTCCGCCGGTCTGAATTTTCATTTTTATCATGACGGAAGGAGGCAGATGTCGGAATGGTAAAACGACTGCTGAGCAATGTGTTTGCCGTATTCGTAGTATTTATCATTCTCGCGCTCATCATACCGCTCAACGGTATATTTGACGGCGCGCTGCTGGATTTTCTCCTGCTTGTCAATATAGGGCTTTCCCTCGTTATCCTGCTGATAACGATGTATATAAAGGAAGCCCTCGAGTTTTCGATATTCCCGACAATACTCCTTATCACCACCGTGTTCCGATTAGCGCTGAATGTCTCGACCACCCGAGGCATACTGAGCTCGGGATTTGCGGGAAACGTCATTGCCACGTTCGGTCAGTTCGTAATGGGCGGTGACCCGGTAGTAGGATTTATCATATTCATAATCATCTTCCTCGCGAACTTCCTCGTTATCACAAAGGGCTCCGAGCGAGTTTCCGAAGTTGCTGCGAGATTTACCCTCGACGCTATGCCCGGTAAGCAGATGTCCATAGACGCCGACCTGAATACAGGCGCGATAACCGACGAAGAAGCCAAGATACGCCGTGCGAACGTACAGCGTGAGGCGGACTTCTTCGGAGCCATGGACGGTGCCACCAAGTTCGTCAAGGGTGACGCGATAATGTCGATCATCACCTCGCTCATAAACCTTATCGGCGGCGCTATAATCGGTATAATCGGCGGCGCGGATATAAGCACGGTCATGAGCACCTACTCCCTCGCCACTGTCGGCGACGGGCTGTGCTCGCAGATACCCTCGCTGCTTATCTCGGTCGCTACCGGTATGGTAGTTACCCGTACCGCCAGTGAGGGCAGCTTCAACGAGGACGTCAAGACGCAGTTCACCAGCAACCCGACAGTTCTTATCATCACGGGTGCCGTTATGATAGTGCTGATGCTCGTTCCGGGCTTCCCGAAGCCTATCCTCGCCATACTCGGCGCGGCTCTCATCTACGGCGGCATATACCTGCGGCGTTCGCATACCGCGGAAGCTCAGAAGGCGGAAGCCGAGGCTGCGCAGGCACAGGTCGAGGAGGCAAAGGAACAGCGTCCTACCACGGACACCGACTACTACAGAGACATCGACAACGTATTCAAGCTGCTCAATGTGGAGCAGGTGGAAATGGAGTTCGGTTATTCTCTGCTGCACCTTGTGGACGAGCGAAGCGGCGGAAACTTCATCGAGCGTGTCGTGCTCTTCCGAAAGCAGTTCGCCATGGATATGGGTATGGTAATACCCTCCGTGCGTATGCGGGATAACCCCGATATCAACCCGAACCAGTACATAATCAAGATAAAAGGCGAGGAGGTCGCGCGAGGCGAGATACTCGTGGACCACTATCTGGCGCTCGACAACGGAGATGTCGCCATGCCGGTGGACGGCATCGACACCATAGAGCCGGCGTTCGGCATACCCGCGCGCTGGATAAGCGAGGACAAGAAGGTCGCCGCGGACGTCGCGGGATATACCCTCATCGACCCGGTATCGGTAATGATAACTCACCTGTCGGAGGTCATCAAGCAGCACTGCTCCGAGATACTCACCCGTCAGGACGTCAAGACCATGGTCGAGAACATCAAGAAGACCAACGCCACTATCGTCGAGGATCTTGTCCCGAACGTCATCTCCTACGGTTATCTTCAGAAGGTGCTGGCGATGCTGCTTAAGGAAGGCGTTCCGATACGCGATATGGAGACCATTCTCGAAACGCTCAGCGACCACCTGTCCACAATGAAGGACATCGACATCACCGTCGAGTATGTCCGTCAGGCGCTCAAGCGCACCATTACACACCGTTTCGCGGAGGCAAATTCTCTGCGCGTCATCACCATAGACCCGAGGATAGAGGATATGATAGTGGCGAGCGTGAAGAAGTCCGACCAGGGCAGCTATCTGTCCATGGACCCCGACACGATACAGCGCATAGTGGCAAAGACCACAGACGAGGTGAACAAGATAAAGGACGTTATCCCGAACGTTATAATTCTTACCTCGCCTATCGTAAGAGTATATTTCAAGAAGCTCATAGATCAGTTCCTGCAGAATATCACTGTGCTTTCGTACAGTGAGATTGACAGCACGACGCAGATACAGTCTGTGGGAAGTATCTCGATATAACATTATCCTCTGACCGAAGGGAGGCGGGCGGCAGTGGCGGATTATGATGTCGCGGCGGCAATACGCGAATACCGCGAAACACAGGATAT
>CAJOMV010000073.1 GCA_905235805.1 uncultured Ruminiclostridium sp. | reverse complement strand
GTCCGGGGGAGAGAGGGAGAGGGGGAGGGAGGGAGCGCCTTTCCTCGCGGAAAGGGGCTTCCTTCCTCACACTCTTCCTCTTTCCCCCGGGCGGCGCCCCTCAGCTTAAGTCGAGGTCGTCGAGGTACTTGCTGCCGAACTCGGCGATATAGTCCTTACGTCCCTGCAGGTTGTCGCCGAGCAGCAGGTCGAACATCTCCTGGGTCGCCTGCACATCGGAGGGCAGCACCTTGATAAGGCGGCGGGTCTCGGGGTTCATGGTGGTGAGCGACATCATCTCGGGCTCGTTCTCACCGAGACCTTTGGAGCGCTGAATAGTGTACTTCTTGTCGCCTATCTGCTCGAGTATGCGGGTCTTTTCGGGCTCGGTGTAGGCGAAATAGGTCTTGTCCTTCGTGTTTATCTCATAGAGCGGGGATTCCGCTATATACACATACCCTTCCCGTATCAGGGTGGGGGTGAGGCGGTACAGCATAGTGAGTACGAGGGTGCGTATCTGGAAGCCGTCCACGTCGGCATCGGTGCAGATAACGACCTTGTTCCAGCGGAGGTTGTCAAGGCTGAAGCTCGACAGGTCCTTGTTCGCCTTCGAGGTGACCTCCACCCCGCAGCCCAGCACGCGCAGAAGGTCGGTGATTATCTCGCTCTTGAATATCTTGTCGTAGCCCGCCTTCAGGCAGTTGAGTATCTTTCCGCGTATGGGCATGACCGCCTGATACTCCGAGTCGCGCGCCAGCTTTACCGAGCCGAGCGCCGAGTCTCCCTCCACAATGTATATCTCCCGCTTCGAGATATCCTTGCTGCGGCAGTCCACGAACTTCTCAACGCGGTTCGACAGGTCGAGGGTGCCGGTGAGCTTCTTCTTCGTGCCTGCGCGTATCTTGTCGGCGTTCTCGCGGGCGCGCTTGTTTATGATTATCTGCTCGCATATCTTCACAGCCTCGTCGGGGTTCTCGATGAAATACACCTCGACGCAGTGCTTGAGCCAGTCGCGCATCGCCTCGTATATGAACTTGTTCGTTATAGATTTCTTCGTCTGGTTCTCATAGCTCGTCTGGGTGGAGAAGTTCGACGAGATGAACACAAGACATTCCTCTATATCCGAGAATTTTATCGAGCTCTCGCCCTTGTTGTACTTGCCCGTGTTTTTCAGGTAGGTGTCTATCTGTGAGGTGAGAGCCTGCGACATAGCCTTGTCGGGGCTGCCGCCGTGCTCCAGCCATGAGGAGTTGTGGTAGTGCTCCACCAGCTTGACCTTGTTCGAGAAGGCGAGCGCCACATGGAGCTTTACCTTGTATTCGTCCTTGTCCTCGCGGTCCTTGCCGACGCGCTGTGCCGACCAGTCCTGCGGGGTGCCGATAGCGCTGTCCCCGACTGTCTCCTTCAGGTAGTCCGTGATACCGTGCTCGTAGCAGTATTCCTTCTCCTCGAAGGAACCGTCCTCCTGCTCGCAGCGGTACACGAACACCAGCCCGTCGTTGACTATCGACTGCCTGCGGAGGATATCGTCGAGGTAGTCGTCTCCGATGTCGATGTCGGTGAATACCTCAAGGTCGGGCTTCCAGCGTATCACCGTACCGCTCTGACCGTTCGACTTGCTGCGAATGAAGCCCTTGCCGTCCTTGTCATTCGTGACGTTGAAGCCCTTCTCGAAGCGCAGGGAGTAGTGCCACGTCCCGTTGTCCGCCTCGACCTCCATATATTCGGACGAGAACTGCGTCGCGCACAGTCCCAGACCGTTCAGACCGAGGGCGAAGGAGTAGTTCTCCCCGCTGTTGTTCTCGTATTTGCCGCCCGCGTACAGCGTGCAGAACGCGAGCTCCCAGTTGTACTTGTCCTCGTTTTTGTTGAAGTCTATCGGGATACCGCGTCCCATATCCGCGACCTCGAGGGACATATCCGCGAACCGCGTTATCACAATGCGGCTGCCGAAGCCCTCTCTCGCCTCATCTATCGAGTTCGAGAGTATCTCGAACACCGAATGCCGGCACCCCTCGACTCCGTCCGAGCCGAAGATGACCGCGGGGCGTTTGCGGACCTGATCCGGTCCCTTGAGGGATTTGAGACTGTTGTCGTCGTAGTTTTTCTTTGCCATTTCATCACCTGTTTACAAATTGGATCTCAAAAAATACCATAATATTATATCATACTTTTCCGAAAAAATCAATAGCAGAAATAGATGAAAAATACCTTAAACAGCATTGGGAGCGCGGGCTCCGCGCAAAAACAAGTCAAAATTCGGGACACTTTTTCAAAAAATGGAAACGCCCCGCAGACTGCTGCCTGCGGGGCTTGCCGTTTGTCGTTCACATTCAGTTGAGCATAGGATCAAAAGGCTTGAGCTTCACTCCGCCGGAGACGGTCTCGCCGTTTCCGAGGTCATAGGAGAAGGTGAACATATCGTCCCCGTCGAAGTATATGGAGTCCTCCACGATAAGTCCCTTACCCGCGAGGTCATGGAGCAGCGTCTCTATCGCCATTTTCCGGAATTCGTCGTCGTTGCCGCTGACAGCCTCCAGCATCGAGTTTATATTGTCGTCAACGGTCTGCATACGGTCCAGCCATTCATCGTCATCGGCGGTCCCGATCGTTGTCACGGCAGGAGGCTCGTCCTCGCCGGTGAGAGCTGTCCGGGGCAGGGGAGCCACAAGAAACAGCGTCATAACGTCCGCTGTGCCGACCTCGGGAATGTTAAGGGAGTAGGTGAATACCGGCTTTCCGTCCGCGATGTTCACATAAACGCCCTTGTTCGTGTCCACGGTTATGCTGCCCGAGGTGAGGAGCTCCACCTTGTACGCGATTATCTTGTACTCAAAGTCGGACGCCTGTATGTCGGAGACGAAGTCCTCCGCGCCGTAGGTCTCAACGAACGCGTCAAGCTCCTCCTTGCTCGTTATCAGCCCGCTTGTGTATTTACCCTCGCCCTCATAGTAGTTGTGGCTGTAGTAAACGCCGGCGGGATAGCCGACATTCAGCCCGGAGGAGAGCTCCGGCTGCTGTGACTGCGCGGGGCGCTGGGTGTTGTAGCTGCGGGGCTCCTGCGAGAAGTAGTCCGCAATAATGCGAGCGAGCATTTCGTTCAGCTTCTCGACTTTATATGAACCGACGGTCGGCTCAAGGTGAGAATTCCCGATACCGCTGTCGTCGGTGAGGAAGGTGTAGGTGCCGCCGGTGGCTATGGCGAAGGTGCGGCAGAGGAACTCCGTCGCCGTGTCTACACCGCTGGAGGCTACGGGGATAATGCGGATACCCTTCTGTGCTGCTGCGCGGATTATGCTCTCCAGCTCGCCCCTGTCCTCGTCATGGGGCGGCGCGTCGAGCACGAGGAACATCAGCTTCTCGCTGCCGCCGCGCCATTCGTGACCCGCAATGCCGTTGGTGAGAGCCTTGGTGACAGCCTCGGGATAATCCCCGCCGCCGCTCGCCCGCTGGTCCTCGAGGTGCTCTATCGCTATGTTTATTTTCTGTGTGAAGCCGAAATCCCTCACCACATAGTCGTCGCCCGCGTCGCGGTAGAAGTTGACGCTTAGCATCGTGTCAACGCCCGTGTCGTTCACGACCTTGTCGATAACGCTGGAAAGCTCCTTCTGGAGGTATTTCAGCTCGTCGCCCATAGAGCCGGTGGTATCTATCATGAACATCAGGTCGAGCTGTGTGCGCATGGGAGCCGCTTCCGGCATTGTCACCTCAAACGCCGTGTCGGAGCCCACCGCCTCCGCTGTCAGGTCTGCGGTGACGGCTTTGCCTTCCGCCGTTTCAACTATGACCTTGTCGGGTTCGGAATGCTCCTCGTTCTTGATGCCGGAAAACAGGAACGCTTCTCCTCTGCTGTCGGTGACAGCCTGCCAGAGCAGTGTATTCCCGGAGGCGAGCTTTACGGTCAGACCGCAGGCGGGAGTGCCGCCCGCGTCGCTCACGCGGACTATCACACGGTCAAGGGTATCGAGGTCCCAGCTCTCCGAAAGCTCCCTCCATTCCTCACGCTGCGAGAAGAGGCTCTTCCAGTAGATGTAGTTTGTGTTGTCCCGCCATTCGCCGCCTGTCAGCAGACCCGCGCGGGACTGGTCGGAGCGTTTTGTGTCTGAGGTGTCCTCTATCGAGTAGTCGTCAGCCCATTCGTATTCACCCGCGTCGTAGGAGTCGTCATACGCGGCAGTAGCCGCGGGAACCGTTCCCTCGGCGGCTTCTCCGCCCTCGAAGGGCGAAGCGCCGTACATCGCGCCGCCGTTGTCCGCGGCAAAGCCGTCCGCCGCGTCGTAGGAGGTGCCTCCGCCTCCCGACGCGCAGGAAGCAGCCGTCATCAACAGCGATGCCGCGAGTACCGCGGAAATTGTCTTCTTTTTCATATGTATATCCTTTCCCGTTTGTGCCTGTCCCATATATAACACTTCGCATACCGCGAAAAGGTCACAAATTTCTATACTCCGATTATAGCATATTTTTTCCGCGATTGCAATAACGGAATGGTTACAGTCCGATTACGAAACGGTTACAATTCCCGCGAAAAGGTTACAAAATGTAAACAGCGCCCCCGCGGCGGAGCGCTGTCATATCCGAAGCAACCCTGACGTGCCGGCGCCGTTCATTCTATCTCGCTGTACAGGCGGGAGAAAATGCTCTTCTTGACGATATAGAAGTCGGTATCGTCGTTGAGACGAGCGGCGAGGTAATCGCCGGGAGCGCCGAACATATAGCCGTGCTTGTTCCACTCGGTGAAAACCTTTGTGTAGCCTGTGAGCGGGCGCGCCATTATCTTCGAGCTCGCCGAGGCTCTGCAGCCGCGTATCATCTCCGACAGCGGGCGGGAGACCTTCCTTTTCTTGTCAACTATGGCGGGGGAATACTCATAGCCCTTCTCGGGCGGGTCGTCGCATATATTGTACCGTGACTCGAAAAGCTCCCTCTTTACCGGGTACACCTCACCCGAGATGCCCACCACTATGTAGATGTCCGGCTGCGCCTTTACGGTGATATCAGCCTCGAGCATACGGATAAGTATTTCGGTGCCTTCGGGGCTTATCTCGGTGGAGGGGATATAGCCCAGCACATTGTTGTTCTTGAGATACTTCTTCATTCCCGAGGTATCGGCGTGCTCCGCGCCCGCGTGCATTATCCGGGTATCTCTGAAATACGACAGCATCTTGTCATTGATATATTCGAGCGGGTCCCGTTCTCCGATGAGCGTATCGCTTATCGAGCCGCCCGCCTTCTGCGCGTGACCGCCGCCGTTGCCGACCGTGATGAAGTTTGCGAGCTCCGGGGCTCTTGTGTCCGATCTGCAGCTTCGCACTGATATCTTCTGACCCGCCTGATTTTCGCAGAACACCACGCAGTTATCCACCGTATCGACCTGTATTACAAGGTCGCTGATAAAGCCGAGGATATTCGGGTCGCACTTTTCGGTGCGCACTATGGCGAATCTGTACTCGTTGTTGTAGCGGCAGTTTTTCAGAGCGTCTCCCGCTATCTGCATTTCCTCGCTCGAGAGGTTCGCGTTTTTCAGTCTGCGGATAAGCTCCTCGTCATATACCGCGGTCTCGCGGAGGTCGTCGTCGAAGGGGCGGCGCAATTCCGCAAAGCCGTTCGTATCCATATACAGCCCGTAGTACAGCGCTGTTGCGATACGTCTGTCCTCATTTATGTCGAAGCCCTCCTCCTCCAGCATTCTGTGCAGGAGGGAGGAGCAGCCGCCGTAGTTTGCGCTTACCGTGCTAAGGGGCGGGAGTTTGCCTTCGCTTACTCTGTGGTGGTCGATGACCGCGATATTGTCAGCCTCGAACATCTTCACATTGCTCTGCCCGTAGGTGCAGTCAACGGTGAGCAGCAGCTCCGGTCTGTGGGGAAGCTTCTCCAGGCATTGCACCGGGATACCGAGCTCTTTTATCATCAGCGTCATATTCGCTTTTCGTATCGGCTCTCCCCAGTAGAAGAGCAGCGGCTCCTTCCCGTTGCGGCGCAGGTATTCGCAGACCGTGAAGCCTGCGGCTATCGTGTCCGCGTCGGGGTTGTTGTGGCATTGTACCGCTATGTCCTCAAAGCGCAGCAGCTCGCTCAGTCTCATCTGTCCCGTTCTCCCCTCTCATCCTTTCTTATATTATATTATATTATATTATGTATCCCCCCGTTTGTCAAGTGCCGCGCTTTGGGCGCCTGCGGGCGCGAGCTTTGGTCGCTGGCGCCCTACTTGCGCGTTTGCGACATATATGCTGCCGTTTCGCGGCTTACGGTGCCGGAGAGGGCGACGAGGGCGGTGATGTTCGGGAGAGCCATGAGACCGTTCATGATGTCCGCTATTGCCCAGACGAAGCCGGCGGTGAGGTAGGGACCCACAAAGACCGCGGCGATATACACCCAGCGGAAGATGAGAGTTCCGAGCCTTGACGCGCCGAAAAGGTACGACAGGCACCTCTCGGAATAGTAATTCCAGCCGAGTATGGTCGTGAACGCGAACACCGACAGGCACGCCATAAGCAGGAAATCCGACACTGCCGCCGGAAACGGGAGACCCTTGCCGAACGCGTCCGCCGTTATCGAAACTCCCGAGAGGTCGGCGGTGTGACTGCCCGACAGCACTATAACAAGCCCGGTCATCGTGCATACTATGATAGTATCTATAAATGTGCCGGTCATGGAGACAAGACCCTGACGGACAGGCTCCTTCGTCTTTGCGGCGGCTGCCGCGATAGGAGCGGAGCCGAGACCGGCTTCGTTCGAGAAGATGCCGCGGGCGATACCGTTGCGCGAGGCAAGCATCATCACCGTGAAGCCCGCCGCTCCGCCCGCTATCGGACGAAGCCCGAACGCGCTCTCGAATATCTCGGCGAGCGCCGCCGGTATCTGTGTGATGTGCGTTACGAGCACCGTGAGACAAAGCACCGCATATATGACTATCATGGCGGGAACTATCACCTGCGCAAAGCCGGAAATGCGCTTTATGCCGCCGATTATGACCAGAGCGGTGAGAAGGGTGATGATAAGACCCGCTATGACCGTGGCAAGGCTGTATTCCCTGCCGAGAATGCTGACGGTGTTGACGCCGTCGGGGTCAAAAAATCCTCTGACAGCGGCGGTTATCCCGTTTATCTGCGTTACGGTGCCTATACCGAGCAGTCCCGCGAGCACCCCGAATACCGCGAACAGCTTCGCGAGCCATTTCCACCCGGCTCCCATTCCCCTCTCGATATAGTAGAAGGGACCGCCGAGAATGCCGCCCTGCGCGTCGGTGATACGGTACTTTATCGCGAGAAGTCCCTCCGCGTACTTGGTAGCCATGCCGAACAGCGCCGCTATCTCCATCCAGAACAGCGCTCCCGCGCCGCCCGCGGATATCGCGGTGGCTACGCCGACTATGTTGCCGGTGCCGACAGTCGCCGACAGCGCCGTGCAGAGTGCCGCGAAGGAGGATACCTCACCGTGTCCGCCGCTCTCCTCCCGCATCGTGTATTTCAGCGCCCTTCCGAGCGCGCGGAACTGCACGCCGCGCGTCTTCACCGTCAGCAGTATGCCGCAGGCAAGTATCAGCACTATCAGCGGCACTCCCCATAACATTTCGTCTATCTTGTTTATTATCGCCTCAAACTGCTCCATCAACGCTCTCCGTTCTGCTTGTCTTTGTAAAGTATATACCATTTTACATGATTTTTATGCCTTTGTCAAGAAATTATCTATCATTGACAGAAATTTTTAAATGGGGTATAATATTATTATATTTTTTCGGGAGGTAAAGACATGGAGAACAGAAAGAAGAAGTATCTGATAGTTATTGATATGCAGAAGGATTTCGTGAACGGCTCACTCGGCTCCGCCGACGCGGAGGCTGTCGTGCCGCGCATCGACAGAAAGATAGCGGAGGGCGGCTACGACGGGATATTCTTCACCTTCGACACCCACTTCGCCGATTACAGCGGCACTCTCGAGGGGAAGAAGCTCCCCGTCCCGCACTGCGTGAAGGGTACGGACGGCTGGAACACTGCTCTCGGCTTCGGCGGCTTCAACAGGGACAATATGGTGGAGAAGTACACCTTCGGGTACACCGACTGGGCGAAGAAGCTGCCCGGCAAGGAGGAGATAGAGAGCATAGAGATAGTCGGGCTATGCACGGATATCTGTGTCGTATCGAACGCGCTCATTCTCCGCGCGCTCTACCCCGACACCCCCATTACCGCGGACGCTTCCTGCTGCGCCGGTACGACTCCCGAGGCACACAGGGCTGCGCTCACGGTGATGAAGTCCTGTCAGATAGACGTAATCAATGAATAAAGGAGACACACGGAAATGGCAAACAAGCTCCCACAGATAATCACGAGCCTGCTGGAGACGGATATGTACAAGTTCAGCATGGGGCAGGCTATATACCACCAGTTCAGCGACTACAAGACCACATGGACGTTTAAGTGCCGCAGCGAGGACGTTTATTTCACCCCTGAAATGGTGGAGGAGATAAGGGCGCAGGTAAAGCTGTACTGCGGGCTGCGTTTCACGGAGGACGAGCTTGACTATCTGAACGATATCCGCTGGATAAAGGGGTCGTATGTGGATTTCCTGCGGCTGTGGGAGCCGAGATACGAGGACCTGACGATAACGGGAGAGGGCGGCAGCGGACTGACGATAGAGGCGCGCGGGACGTGGCTGAACACAAGTATGTATGAGATACCGATACTTGCGATAGTGAACGAGGTCTATTTCCGTATGCGGTACGATTACAGCGGACTTATCGCGAGCTTTAAGGAGAAGCTCGACGAGAAGGCGGAGTGGCTTCACGGCGGGAAATACTGCGCCGCGTCCTTCTCGGAATTCGGGCTGCGCCGCCGACTGTCGGCAGAAGCGCAGGAGCTGGCGGTGAAGAAGCTTGCGGAGACGAAGCTGCCCTCGGGGAAATTCGTGGGTACGAGCAATGTATATCTTGCGAAGAAGTACGGGCTCATTCCCGTCGGCACAATGGCGCACGAATGGATAATGTGCGTCGGGCAGGGCAACCACAAGCACAATCCCGCTTACTCCAACTGGTACGCTCTGGAGGCGTGGGTGAAGGAGTACGGCGTACTCAACGGTACGGCTCTCACCGACGCGATAACCACGGACTGCTTCCTGCGGGACTTCCAGCTCACCTATGCCACCCTGTTCAGCGGTGTCCGCCACGACAGCGGAGACCCCTTCGAGTGGGGCGAGAAGATGATAAAGCACTATGAGAGCTTAAGCATTGATCCCAAAGCCAAGACCCTGCTGTTCAGTGACAGCCTCGATCTCGAGAGAGCCGATAAGCTGTACAGGCACTTCCGGGACAGAACGAACGTTGCATTCGGCATCGGAACGTATCTGAGCAACGATACCTGCGTTCCTCCGCTGAATATCGTGATGAAGACCACCGCCTGCAACGGCATGGACGTCGCCAAAATATCCGACACCCCCGGCAAGGGTATGTGCAAAAACCCCGATTATGTTGCCTACCTCCGGCGCTGCATCGACTGGCGTATGCAGCACGAAAAGCGCTGACAGTTGGTCGCTGACGCTCGAGTGCAAGCGACCGACTCAAGCGCTCAAAGCACGAGGCTATCCCGTTCCGCTCCGTTGACGGTGAGCTGGAAGGTACCGCCGGAAATGACGGAGTCGGCAGGGTCGGCGAAGCAACAGGCGGGGAGCTCGGTGGAGAGCTTAGCCTTGAGGTCAACATCTGTGAGGGCGAGATGAGTATTGCCGTTCTCGCTGCCGAAAAGCAGCACTTTTTTCCCCTCGGCTTCCACCCTGATGCCGGTGCGGGTGATGCGGATATCGGAGCTGCCGGAGAGAGTGCCGAACGCTGTGGCGCATTCGGCGCCAGTCTCGAAGCCTATGCGAACGCTTTCTATGGTGACAGAGGCGTGTTCTCCGGTGACGGAACCGAAGGCTGCGGAGAGAATGCTGCCAGATTTGCACTTTATGCTCGAGTAGAGAGCGTTTATCTCGGTTGTGCCGTACATCGAGCCGATAACGACAGAATGCGCTCCCACAGCTTGCGCGTAGATGTCACAGCCGAGCATACGGATATCGCTGTGTCCGTTTACGGCGCCGATGCACACGTTCATGCTGCCCATAGCCTTTAGGACATAGCGCCCCTTGCAGATACGGATAAGCCCGCCCATTCCGGCGCCTAAGCAGACGCCCGCGTGGCTGTCGGCGGTCACGCTCACGGTGCCGTCCTGCTCGAAAACAAGCTCACCGTGGTATGAGTCGATAGAGTTGCCGATACCGAAGTAATCCGAGCCGCTCAGCTCTATCTCGATATTCCCGAAGCCCTCCGTCCGCAGGCGTGAGTCCTTCGGCACCCGTATACCGCCGCCGTCGAGACGGCTGTTGCCGACGAGGGTGAGGGTGATGTCGGAGCGGCTGCCGATATCTATGCAGGGGAGACCGGGAGCCGCGGTGAGACGCGCGGTATCGAGTATGAGCTGCCCGTGAAAGCCGTCCGCGACCTCAAGATGAATTCCGCTGTCAAGCCCGGGAGTTCCCGCCACGGTAACGGTGCCGTCCTCGTAGCCGCTGCCTATGCGCACCACGTTTATACCGTCCTTTGCGAGCTTGTCAAGCGCCACCCTCTCGCCCTTCTCGGCGTGGCAGAGCTTCATGCGCCTGCCGTCCTCACGCTCGCGGCGGTGTGAACGTATCTCGGCTCGCAGCTCATACGGAAGCTCCCGCAGCACCTCGGCAGCGGGTCTCGCAAGGTAGAAGCCCTGTATCAGGTCGGCTCCCAGCAGTATCACCGTGCGCAGCTCCTCGCTCGTCTCAACGCCCTCCGCCAGCGCGAGGATATTGTTCTCATGGCAGAAATCTATTATCTCCCGGACGAAATGCTTCTTGTTCGGGTTGCTCTGTATGCCGCTCAGCAGGGAGCGGTCTATCTTGACGTAGTTCGGGGTATAGCGCAGGAGGTTGCTGATATTTGAGTAGCCTGTGCCGTAGTCGTCAATGGCTATGCGGATATCGAGCCCGCGGTATTTCTCCTTGATGTCGTTGAGCTCCGCGTCGTCGTACTCGGAGTTCTCGGTCATCTCGACCACCACCTTGTCCGACAGCCGGTTCAGGAGCTGCCCTATCTCGTCAGAGCTTGCGGGGTCTATGTGCACGTTCGGCATACTGTTGATGAACACCGGTTTTTCCTCGAACAGCTCGCCGTGCTCCTCTATGTAGTGCAGCACATTCAGAAAGGTGTAGCGCTCTATCTCGGCAAGTCTGCCCGTCATCTCCGCGTATTTCAGTATATGGAACGGAGTTATGCCCTGCATATCCCTCGCCCGCATCAGCGCCTCGTAGGAGTATATCTCCCCGTTGTCAGCGCGGATAATGGGCTGGAAGTGGTAGGCGAACAGGTTGAAGTCGATGAGCTTCTGCACCCGCAGTATCTCGGAGTGCTCCGTCTCCGTCAGCTCCGTTGAGGCGCGGTGCTTCTGCCTGCCGCGTTCCTCGCGCAGCGTTATCAGCTCCGACACGAGGGCATAGATCCGCTCCTTCAGCTCCGATATGCTCCCGTCCTCAGCGTCGCTGCCGAAAAGGGTGGAATACTCGTTGTTCAGCGCACCGAGCTGCTCGCGGTTCTCCACGCTCTTTGTCTTTTCAAGATATTCGTTTATAAGCGCCGCCGTGTTTTCCGTCATGTCCCGCCCTCCGTTCTGTTTTGAAGTATATCTGTCTTCTATTATACGATAATTGCGCTCCAAAGTCAAGCATTAATTCGAGCAGCCGCCTTCTGTGCGAACGGTTGACCGGCGAAAGCTGTTCATGGAAGCTTGAAAATATGAAATAAGCCGCGGATTTTGCGTAAAAAGTGTTTTTTGCGGGAAATTTTTTGCGAATATTGTTGACAAACGGAGGATTATGTTGTATAATATGGCTTGTACAAGGGGGACATAGGATCCCGCCGGTATTTAAATTTTATAGGAGGGTCAGACAATGACTAAGGCAGAACTCATCTCGGCTATCGCAGAAAAGTCCGAACTCACAAAGAAGGATTCCGGAAAGGCTCTTGACGCATTTACTGCAATCGTTACAGAGGCTCTTGCAAAGGGTGATAAGGTTCAGCTCGTAGGCTTCGGTACATTCGAGTCCCGTAAGCGCGCTGCAAGAACAGGTATCAACCCTCAGACAAAGAAGAAGATCAAGATCAAGGCTACTCAGGTTCCCGCATTCAAGGCTGGTAAGGCTCTTAAGGACGCTGTGGCTAAGTAAGTACATTCTTCAGAAATGACAGCAGGGCACTGCCTCTTCCGGCGGTGCCTTTTGTTGTTCTTACGTTTGCAAAAGCCCTCCGGCACGCATTATTTTCCGAAAAGGTATTGACAAAACTTCACGGATTTGGTATAATAGTACCTGTTATCCGATATGTGCCACTAGCTCAGGCGGCAGAGCACCTGCCTTTTAAGCAGGGTGTCCCGGGTTCGAATCCCGGGTGGCACACCATCTATACAAGACAAAAAGTATATACCGCCCACAAACGGCATAAGCAAGCCGACTGTGGGCTGTATTACTTTTGTTTTTGAAAATCCCGACCATTGTATATTTTTGGTGGGTGGAGGG
>CAJOMV010000072.1 GCA_905235805.1 uncultured Ruminiclostridium sp. | reverse complement strand
GTCCGGGGGGAAACTTTTTTCAAAAAAGTTTCCCCCCGGTCTCAAGCGCAAGCGCCATAAGGAGGGTTTTACAACAGATGATAGAGGTTAAGAACCTTACGAAGAGCTACGGTCCGAAGAAGGCTGTGAACAACATATCGTTCACGGCGGAGGAGGGGCAGGTACTCGGATTTCTCGGTCCGAACGGCGCGGGAAAATCGACGACCATGAATATCCTCACGGGCTACATCTCCTCGAACGAGGGGCAGGCATTCATAAACGGGGTAGACATACTGGACGACCCGATAAAGGCTAAGAGCTATATCGGGTATCTGCCGGAGCAGCCCCCGCTGTATTACGATATGACGGTGGACGAGTACCTGAATTTCGTGTACAGCCTGAAAAAGTGCAAGCTCCCCAAAAAGTCACATCTAAATGAGATATGCGACATCGTTAAGCTCACCGATGTCCGCAAGCGCCTTATAAAGAACCTGTCCAAGGGCTACAAGCAGAGGGTCGGTTTTGCGCAGGCGCTGGTCGGGAACCCCAAGGTGCTGATACTCGACGAGCCGACGGTGGGACTTGACCCGAAGCAGATAATCGAGATACGAACGCTTATAAAACGGCTCGGCAAGAATCACACCGTGATACTCTCCTCCCATATCCTCCCGGAGGTACAGGCGGTCTGCGACAAGATAGTCGTCATCAACAAGGGCAGTATCGTCGCCAACGGCAACGCCGACACCCTCGCCCGCAATCTCTCCGCCGACCACAAGCTCGTTATGCACATCGAGGGCAGCAGTGACGAGATAAAGAAGCTCCTCTCCTCGGTAGGCGACGTCGAGCGTGTATTCGTTGGCAGACAGATAGACGAGAAGGTGTGGGAGTACCACATCGAAGCGAAGGAGGGCGCGGATGTGCGGCGCGATATCTTCAAGAAGCTCGCCGCCCGCAGCTACCCCATTCTGCTGATGAAGTCCAACGAGCTTTCCCTTGAGGAAGTGTTCCTGAAGCTCACCACCGGCGACGAGTACGGCGGCGCGGAGAAGATAGAGAACAAGCTCGACACTCTTGAAAAGGCAGGTGAACAGAAGTGACGGCAATACTGAAGCGGGAGCTTTCCGCGTATTTCAAATCCCCGATAGGCTATGTGTTCATCGCCGTGTCGTTCCTGTTTTCGGGAGCGTTCTTCTGGTTCTTTACCTTAAGCGTCGGGAATACCGACGTTTCCTACGTTTTCCTCGGAATGTTCTATGTGTATATGATATTTGTCCCCGTCCTGACGATGCGCCTTATGGCGGACGAGAACAAGCAGCGCACCGACCAGCTCCTGCTGACCGCGCCGCTGGGGCTTATGAGACTTGTGCTCGGGAAGTTCCTCTCGGCGTACGCGGTGTTCATGATAGGCGACCTCGTAATGCTGATCTACGGGGTGGTGCTCAGCTTTGTGGCGACAGTCAACTGGGCGATAATCTTCGGTAATTTCGTAGCCCTCGCCCTTATCGGCGCGGTGTTCGTGGCGGCGGGACTGTTCGTGTCCTCCCTCACCGAGAGCCAGATGGTCGCAGCCATAGGCTCCATAGCGCTCAATGTGGCACTCGCGCTCATCAACCTGATAGCGTCGGTAGTCCCCGTCAAGCTCATTTCCGATATCCTAAGTTCACTTTCCGTGTTCGACAGATACCATGAGTTCACCACAGGCATCTTCTCTCTTAACGGCGTTATCTTCTTCATAAGCGCCGCCTTCATCTTCCTCTTCCTCACCGTCCGGGTGCTCGAACGCCGCCGCTGGGCTTGAGGTCGCTTGCGCTTGAGTGCCTCCGGCGGCAAGCCCTTTGAAAAGGGCTTGAGCCTAAACTTTATTCGCTTCGCCTGCAGCGGGGAGAAGAACTGCCCCTTTTGTAAGAACATGAAATACAGCAAGGAGATATATTTCTATGGCTGATAATGAAGAGCTAAAGACAGAAGAAACAGAAAAGATAAAAGAAACGGAAGAGACCGTTGAAAACAATGCGGGAAAAGCCGAGGAGAAAAAGCCGGAAAAGCCGAAAAGCCCCCGGAAAAATCCCTTCCGCAGCAGAAAGTTCAAGTACGGCTCGCTCTCCGTTATCTTCACGGTGATATGTATTGCCGCGGTAGTGCTGATAAATGTCATTCTCAACCTCGTCCTCGACCGCTTCAACGTCGAAGCAGACCTCACCACCAATCAGGTATTCACCCTCGGTGAGGAGACGGAAAGATATGTAAAGGGCATCAATGATGAAATAACGCTCTACGTCACCGCGGACAAGGACAGCCTGAAAAACTCGGACGAGACGCTCTATGAGCAGGTCGTCGAGTACCTCGACAAAATGGAGTCCCTCAACCCGAAGGTGTCCGTCAGGTACGTCAATCTGCTGACCGACCCCGATTTCTCCAACGATTATGTCGAGACGCTCTCGAACTATCAGATAATCGTTAAGAGCGGCAGGACAAGCAGATACAGGATACTCACGATAAGCGACTTCCTCAGGTTCACGTTAAGCGACGGCAACACCTACTCATACAGCGAGGCTTCGATGTACGTCAACTACGGCGGATATTCCGTGACCGACTACTCCAGCAACGCCGAGGAGCAGCTCGTTTCCGCGATGATGTCCGTCTCCAAGGAGAACCCCACCGTCGTTACCTTCCTCACGGGGTACAATGAGTCGGACACCGCCACGCTCGAAAAGATACTCACCGATAACGCCTATGTCGTTGGCAGCGCCGAGATCGACAAGATACAGGCGATACCCGCGGAGACCGATATCTGCGTTATCTGCGGACCGAGAGACGATTACAGTCTCGACTCGCTCACAAAGCTTGACGAATGGCTCTCCAACGGCGGACAGTACGGCAGAGATCTGATCTATCTTGCCACACCCGATGCCGCGGATACCCCCAATCTCGACGAATATCTCGCGGAGTGGGGACTTGCCGTGGAGAGGGGCTATATCATTCAGGAGAACGCAAGCTATTCGTATTACACGGGACTGACTATCGCGCTCATGCAGGATCTCGATATAAAGACAGACACCGCGTACTATGAAAATATGAAGCTCGCGGATAACGCAAGCTTCGTCGGCTACTATGTCCGCCCCGTCACAAAGCTGTTCGACGGACAGGGCAATATCACCAACACCGTCATAGCAAGCGCTTACGGCGATCAGTGCAAGCTCTTCCCCTTCACCGCGGACGAGAACTGGTCCCCCGAGCAGGAGGAGCAGCAGGGCTTCGATGTGATAGTGGAGTCCGCGAAGGTGCGCTTCGAGGGCGTTGAGCCGATATACAGCAAGGTCATAGTCTGCGGAAGTGACCTGCTGTTCAACCAGAACTTCACCTCCGCCTCCAACTACAGCAACGGCGAGGTAGCGCTTGCGCTGTTCGACGCGAATTCCGATACCGACGACTCGGATATCAGGATAGTTGAGAAGTCCTTCAAGGCGGAGACCTATCAGCTCAGTACCGAGGTGCAGGTAACTATCGGCGTCATCTTCGCCATAGTGATACCGCTTATAATGATAGCTGTCGGCATCATCGTATGGGCGAAGCGCCGCAGACTGTGATACAGACGGAGATGAGCTTATGAGCAAAAACAGACAGATATTGATATGGTCGCTGGTAGGGCTCATGGTTCTCGGCGCGGTGACGGCGATACTGCTGCTCACTGCGCCTCAGAAGGAGCCTGACAGCACCGATACGACCGACATCGGCACCGCGGACACGGCGGAGAGCAGTGAGCTCGTCCTCTTCGACCATGACGAGAGCGAGCTTGCGAACATAAAGGTGACCAACGCCCTTGACACCTACACTATCCTCCCGACCTCCGCAAAGGACGAGAACGGGGAAATAGTGTGGACGGTGGAGGGAATAGAAACCGCGCCGTTCAATACCGCGAACCTTTCCGCGGCGGCAGGTTACAGCGCGTTTTTCGAGGCGAAGGAATTCGTCGAGGAGCTTACCGACAGCGCGGAGCTGGAAAAGTACGGGCTGACCGAGCCGCAGGCGACGGTCGAGGTATCGCTCACCGACGGGACAGGCTTCACGTTCAGGCTCGGCAATGATGTCCCCAACTCCTCTACTGCGCTGTACATGACCGCGGACAACAAGACGGTATATACCTGCTACAAGAGCCGCACAGACTATTTTCTGAAGAACAAGTACAGCTTTGTTGATCTGAAGGCGATACCGGACTACGATTCGTCGAACGAGGAGATACTGAAGATGACTATAGAGCGCATCGACCTTGAAGAGCCTGTCGTTATCGAGATGATACCCGCCTCGGAGGACGAGGACAAGATACAGGTATATGCGTACCGTCTGACGAGCCCGTACTATGCGTACATGGATCTCACCAACGCGCCTACGTTCCTGTACAGTCTTTTCGGACTTACTGCGGCGGAATGCGCGCGTATAGGCGTGACCGATGAGGTGCGCGGTATTGTCGGGCTCGACGAGCCGAACTGCACCGTGACCATGGAGACGAATGTGCGCACCTACTCCCTCACTCTCGGCAAAGCCGTTATCGACGAGCAGAAGGACGAGGACGGGAATGTCACCAAGCGCTCAACGTCCTTCTACGGAGTTTCGGGAGACCGTCCCGATATCCTCTATCGCTTTGACGCGAGTGCTCTCGAGGTAATGTCCATTGCCCCCGAGTCTCTCATTTCCAATCTGTTTCTGATGCCGTATATCTACTCCCTGAAGTCGGTGCATTATACCGACCCTACCGGCAGAGATGTTGATATCGGATTTGAGACCATCAAGGCGCAGGAGGAGGGCGGCGAGGATATCCACAACTTTACGCTCAACGGCGAACCCACCGACGAGCGTGCCGCAAAGGATCTCTATCAGTACCTCATCTCAGCCTCGGGCGAAGAACTGTACTTTGACGAGGACAAGGGCGAGCTGCTTGCCGAGATAACCTACACCTACCTTGACCCCAACGAGGGACTGAACGGTAAGGACGTAGTGCGCTTCTATTCGTCCAATACCGACCGCAAGGTCATCATAGAGCTCAACGGCGGCAACCTGTTCAAGACCCGTCAGATGTACGTCACCCAGCTCTTCGCCAATATCGACAAGTACCTCTCCGGTGAGGAGATCGTGCAGACGTATTGAGCGTTCGCTGGCGCTCGAGCCGTCGCCTCGCGGCGATTTGGTCGCTGACGCTTGAGCCGGGGGAAAGAGGAAGCGGGAAGGAAGGAAGCCCCTTTCCGCGAGGAAAGGCGCTCCCTCCCTCCCCTCTCCCTCTCTCCCCT
>CAJOMV010000071.1 GCA_905235805.1 uncultured Ruminiclostridium sp. | reverse complement strand
GTTCATTACAAACTCAACACCTGCTGCTATCTGACAAAACTTACCGATTATAAGTTTATCCCCGTTCCATTCGTAATGGTGCGTAACGTGGCTCTCAAAATCCGAGTCGGCAATATATGAAAAGTCACCGACAATTATGTTAGGATTACTGATTGTTGGCTTGATATATATTTCATTGTCATACCCCTTTATAGGATGGATTACGTTTGGATTTGGTTTCTTTCCGTCTTTCATTGATTACTCCTAAAATTTCGATTTACCTTAGTAATTATATCACCTATCCCCCGAAAAGTCAATCAGGAATGTGGAAAGCGTTTTCACCTACAATTCATATAGTTTTTATAGAGCGTTGTTGACAATAATTTCACAGTATGCTATAATATCACCATAGAAAAGAGGTAGTTATGGAACAGTATAATGTTACGGGCATGAGCTGCGCGGCGTGCAGCGCGAGAGTGGAGAAGGCGGTCTCCGCGGTGCCGGGAGTGACCTCCTGCGCGGTGAACCTGCTGACGAACTCCATGGGCGTCGAGGGAAACGCGAGCTCCGCCGATATAATAAAAGCCGTGGAGGCGGCGGGCTACGGAGCCTCACGCAAGGGTAAGGAAAAAGCCGCCGCGAATGAGGCGGACGAGCTGACGGACAAGGAGACCCCGAAGCTGAAAAAGCGGCTCATAGCGTCGGTGGTGATACTGCTGCCGCTGCTGTACCTGTCCATGGGGCACATGATGTTCGGATTCCCGCTGCCCGCGTGGTTCGACGGGAACCACGTCGCTATGGGACTTGTGCAGCTCCTGCTGACGGGGCTGATAATGGTGATAAATCAGAAGTTCTTCGTGAGCGGGTTCAGAGGGCTGATACACCGCTCCCCGAACATGGACACGCTGGTAGCAATGGGCGCGGGAGTGTCGTTCCTGTGGAGCGTATTCATGCTGTTCGATATGACGGATGCTGTGGTGCGCGGCGACGAGGAGCGGGTCATGAGCGACATGATGAACTTCTGGTTCGAGTCCGCGGCGACCATACTCACGCTGATAACCGTAGGCAAAACCCTCGAAGCGTATTCAAAGGGGCGCACTACCGACGCGCTTAAAGGGCTGATGAAGCTCGCCCCCGACACTGCGACAGTGGAGCGTGACGGCAAGGAGACCGTCATTCCCGCAGCACAGGTGCAAATCGGCGATATATTCGTGGTACGCCCCGGAGAGAGCATTCCCGTGGACGGCACTGTAATAGACGGAGAGAGCGCTGTGAACGAAGCGGCGCTTACCGGAGAGAGCATTCCCGCGGAGAAGACTGCGGGCTCGCAGGTGTCCGCGGCAACGGTGAACACCTCGGGGTTCCTGCGTTGCAGAGCCACGCACGTCGGCGAGGACACCGCGCTCTCAAAGATAATCGCCATGGTGAGCGACGCGGCGGCAACCAAAGCCCCGATAGCAAAGACCGCCGACAAGGTCTCGGGTGTATTCGTGCCCGCAGTCATCGGTATAGCCCTCGTCACGCTCGTGATATGGCTGGCGGTGGGGCAGTCGGTGGGGTATGCGCTGGCGAGAGCGATATCCGTGCTGGTGATAAGCTGCCCGTGCGCACTGGGGCTTGCAACACCGGTGGCGATAATGGTCGGCAGCGGCGTAGGCGCGAAGAACGGCATTCTCTTCAAAACTGCCGTCTCCCTCGAGGAAACAGGAAAAGTGCAGATAGCCGCCCTCGACAAGACCGGCACCATAACCTCCGGGGAACCGGCGGTTACGGACATTATCCCCGTATCTGCGGACGAGCATGAGCTCACGGTGCTTGCCGCGTCCCTCGAAAAGCGCAGCGAGCACCCGCTCGCCAAGGCTGTGATGAAGTACGCCGACGAGCACGGGATAACGACCCGAGAGGTCACGGATTTTGCCGCGCTCTCGGGCAGCGGGCTCACCGCAAAGCTCGGGGAAAGCACTCTTTACGGCGGAAATCTCACCTTCATTCAGACGAAATGCACTGTTTCCGACGAGATAAAGCAAAGAGCCGACACCCTCGCCGGCGAGGGAAAGACCCCGCTGTTTTTCGCGAGGGACGGGGAGCTCCTCGGCATTATCGCCGCGGCGGACGCGATACGTTCCGATTCCGCGGAGGCGATACGCCAGCTTAAAGCCATGGGCATACGCACGGTAATGCTCACCGGAGACAACAAGCGCACCGCCGACGCGATAGGAAAGCTCGCGGGAGTTGACGAGGTGGTGGCGGGAGTGCTCCCGGACGGCAAGGAGGCGGTGATACGGGAGCTGCGCAAATACGGAAAGACCGCCATGATAGGCGACGGCATAAATGACGCTCCCGCCCTCACCCGTGCGGATACGGGCATTGCGATAGGCGCGGGCACCGACGTTGCCGTTGACGCGGCGGAGGTCGTTCTCATGAAGAGCACCCTTACCGACGCTGCCGCGGCGATACGTCTAAGCCGTGCAGTGCTGCGGAATATAAAGCAGAACCTTTTCTGGGCGTTCATCTACAACGTCATAGGCATACCGCTCGCGGCGGGGGCGTACATCGCGCTGTTCGGCTGGGAGCTCGACCCGATGTTCGGGGCGGCGGCGATGAGCCTGTCGAGCTTCTGCGTCGTGATGAACGCGCTTCGCCTCAATCTGGCGGGACTGTACTCCACAAAGCACGACAAACCCCGCAGGAACAGCCTCGACCCCTCGGTGAGATTTGATATCGTTCTCCCCGCCGAAAAGACCCACACCATGCACATCAAGGGCATGATATGCGGTCACTGCGAGGCGACGGTGAAGAAGTGCATTGAGAAATACCCAGAGGTGAGCTCCGCTGATGTGAGCCACGAAAAGGGTACAGCAGTAATACACCTTACCTCCGACCTCATTCACCTCGAGGAGATGAAAGCGGACATAGTCAAGCGCGGCTATGAAGTGACAGACTAAAAAAGAGTTCCGCACCCGCTGTGGGTACGGAACTTTTTTATTAATATTCGTACATCTTCTTGTGATAGATAGAGTGGATCACTACCGGGATAACTCCCACGATCAGGAATGTCCCCACCGCGCAGCCGAGTGCTATCAGCAGTCCTCCGAGACCGCCGCCGGTGCTGTTATCCGTGGAGGAGGCTGCCGCTGCCGCCGCTGTGGTCGTCGTAGTCTCCGCGGGCTTCACGGGAGAGGTCGTCTGTGCGGGAGTCTCGTTATCGTCCTCTATGGCTACCTCGGCACCGCTGTCGTCCTCTGTCGTCGTGACCTCTGCCATACCGCCCTGATTCCAGCCGCCGTCATCTATCTGCGCGGGCTGGGTAGTCTCGGCGGTGGATTCCGCAGTCGTCTCCACAGCGGGAGCGGGAGCCGTTGTGGCTGCGGAGGAAGCGGGCGGCGTTGAGGAGAAGTACGATGCGGAAACAAATCCCACTCCTCCGTAGTAGTCGATAGCCAGCCAGTTTCCGTTGGTACCGAGGACCTTTACCTCATTCGGCGCGTTTACCGAGCCGATAATGCTGTAAGTTGTGCCGGGACCCTGACGGACATTTACATTTTCCGCCGCGTACATGCTGTAAGGGTCGGTACGCTGATAAGATACAGACCCTGCCGCTGTGGTAGTTGTGACCGCGGGAGCGGCTGCAGTTGTCGCGGCGGTGGTCTCCTCCGGTCTGTTATCCACGACGATATCGGATATGTCCTCTTCCCCGGTCTCGGCGTCTTCGGGAGACTCGGCGTCCTCCGCCTCACTGTCATTGCCTTCCACAATATCGGGCGACTCGCTGTCGAGCAGTTCCACCTCATCACCGTCGCTGTCGGTCACAGCCACATCGATATCCACCTCTTCATCGGTGCCTGATGTGGACTCCGAGTCGTCGATCACGTCCACTACCTCTCCGGTCGTGGATTCCTCCGACACCTCGTCGGCATCAGCGGGGAGCGCATACGCGGGTACTGCCGCAAAGGCTCCCATTACCGCGACCGCGGCGATAACGGATATATATTTCTTAAGCTTTTTCACGTCATCATGTCCTTTCTTATATATATATACTTAGTATATTGTATCACAAAATTACTCATTTGTAAACCATTTTCCGATATTTTTCTTTATTTTCCGCCGTTTTCCGACAAATGATCCGCGATGACGAGGTCAACTACTCTGCCGTAGCTCTTAGTCCCCTCCTGCTGGTCGTTTATCTTCAGATATACATCGTTCATTGCCTCGGCAGCCTTGCCGAAATCGTGGCGGTACTTATCCCAGAACTCATTCTGCATGGAAAGCTGTTTTCTCGCGTACTCGGGGATAGTCATGTACACCTCGGAATATTCCTGCGCCGTTGCCTCGGGATAGTAGGCGTTGAGCAGATAGACGGTGATATCGTACCAGCCGGAGTATGTAAGGTAGTCGTCCCCGCTCCCGCGGCAGGCGAGATACGACACGAAATTCGCCTCGTCCTCCCGCATGAAGCCTGTCATGTGCGACAGCTCGTGGCAGACGGTATGTCCCAGCTCCTCGGGCACGTCCATTGTATTGTAGTTCGCTTCCATGGAGTAGAAGGTGAATATCCCCGTGATATGGGCGTGGCACATCAGCTCGGACATGAGCACCGGCTTTACCCGGGGATAAAAGGAATTGAGTGAATCATACCGCTCGCCGAGCCTGCGCATAGCGGCTCCCGCCCTGTCGGAGAGGTCGCCGGGGACTGTGACATGCCCGTCCGCGTCAAGGGTGACCTTCTCCCCCGCCGCTGTCAGGTTGTCTATCGCGTAGCGCAGGGTGTCGAGCACCTGCTCCTTGCTGTACCTTCCCGTTGTCAGTCCGGCTATCTCGGAGAAGGGTCTCCTGCTGTAATTGATGCCCATGCCGTACACGAAGCAGAACAGCAGTATCCCGCCGACAAATACCACCGACGCGGCGGACGATACCAGCAGCCGCAGCCTTCCGCCCCTGCGGCGTACCATATTCACGATGAAATACCCCACCGCGAACAGCGCCAGCAGCACTCCGCAGACTATCATCAACTCCGCCAGCGAGAACGGGAACAGCCCGCTTATCCGCGCGAAAACATTCACCACGGCAGGGTAAACGCTGAACCCGTAAAAGTCCGCGAACCCGTCCGCGTACCGCGCGGCAAGCCACCCCGCCGCTCCGAGCAGCAGAGTTCCCCCGCCGACCGCGAACCTCACGGCGGGAAATTTTCGTTTTTTCTCCATACAAACAGCCTTTACAATTTTTTCCAAAACAAACCGCCCGCAGTTTACCTGCGGACGGATCCGTTACGCTATTACAGGGGAAGTACCGACAATAAGACCGTCTTTCATAACGCCGCTGTCGTCCGTATCCCACTTGAAATCGCCGATATCCCAGTCGGATACTGTCCCGAAATCGGGCATTCCCACGATCTCGGTATCCTGCATATCGGTAAAGTAGAGGGCTTTGCAGAAGCCGCCCACCAGCCTGAACTTTCCATAGCCTTTTTCTACACCGCGGAAGGTATCGGCGAAATAATGCGCCATTCTCTCCTCGGCATTTTTTATGTCAGGGCTTGCGTCCGCGGTAGAGGTCCCCGATCCTGTCCACATTGTCGCATACTGACTTAAAAACACGTCCTGCGTGGACGTTGTGACCGTCCATTCTTTGTCCGTAACTACAACAGTGACATCGCAGATCGCGGTTGACGTACGGAACATACCGTACCCGTCCGAGCCTGCCTGTGTCATGAAGTAGGAAGCGTTATCGCGCAGCTTACCCGCGGTTGAGTTTATGTTTGCCACATGAGCGCGCGTAACATACCCGAGCATAGTCGGGATAAGTATAGCCGCGAGCACTCCTATTATTGCAATAACAACAACAAGCTCAACCAAAGTAAAGCCCTTTTTGTTATTTAATTTTTTCATTTTTCTCCAACACCGTATATGTAAAATTTACGCCCTTATGTCTCCGGCTCCTCGTAGGTCATACTGCCGGGAACTCTGCTGAAATCATATAATCTCTGACCCTGTAAGCAGAGATTGGTTGGGTATGAGCTGCAATAATCTCCTCCGTTGAGGATATAGTCCTGAACGAAGCTCTCCGTGTCCTTGAATTTGTCGTTTGTCGTTGACATCCAGTACGCGGCGGTAACTCTGTAGCTTTTATCCACAACAATAACGATCTCACCCGCCATATTATTCATAGGCTCCTCGGTGAGATAGTTCTGGAACATAGAGTTCACCTTGTAAACAAGACCCTGCTGATAAGTGTTCACCACGACTACGGGATATCCGTCCTCGTCATAGACCACTTTCCCGTTTTCGTCGAGCTTTAACGCATAAGTCACCTCAGGGTCATCTGCTCGCGCCCCCCCCGCGTCAATGTAGAACAATCCCATCGTCAGGGGCATGGCAGTTTCGTCTATATCCGCGTAGAAGCAGGTATAGGTAGCTGCCGGATCCATGGGAAGGTCCATGTTTGCCGCCTTGCAGTCACTCATGACAGAAGCGGCTCTGAGATACGCCTCACGGCTCAGCGCACGGGCAAGCGCGGGCTTTTGGTCGTATGTCAGCATAGGCACTATCATTGCGATCAGAATGGAGATCATCGCTATGACGACCACCAGCTCAACGATAGTGAATCCCTTCTTTGCCCGCAAGCGGGCGATCCGAGAAATCATTGGATATTCCTCCTTTTTCTTATAAAAAGGAGCATTACGGTGTTGTGAGAAAAAATTCAAATCGCGTTAACGATCCTCCGCCGCAGCGGAATTTTCCGTAATACTCCTTTATTAACTGCAATACCGATCACGTCGGGTCTATCAGATCGTCCCCGGTCTCATGATCCTTGTTGTACGGTCGTCTGCCCGGTGTGGCAAGTACCGTCGGTGAGGTGCCTACAAGCATACCGGTGTACGCGTCTACACCTGCAATATTGTTTTCCCATACACGGTCGTCCGCGTCATACGGCCATACGCCGTGCCACGGGGACATCTCGGGGAGACAAACGCCGGCGCTCCAGCCGGCAACACCCTCGTTCGCGTTCCACGACCATATCAGACGAGGACGCATCTGCCCGCTCATTCCTGTACAGTACGAGCTTACCGGGTTGTAGGACGAACTGCTCGGCCAGTACTGTCTCCATTCGGGTATGTAAACTATGCCTCTGCATATTCCGGCATCAAAAAATCCCATGATAAAGCCGTTTTTAAGATCCGACACAGCCTCTCTCACAGCTACCGTGAGCGCAAGGAGGTGGTTCTTGTTTGCGCGCGACACATTGGTTCCGCAATACTGGAAATCATTCTTATACCAGTTGTCCGGGTCGTTGTAAACACGCTTGACATCTGAAGTACCGCCATTTATTTTCCTCCAGACGGAGCCGTCCAGATAGCACGGCTTGCACTCGGTCTTCACCAACCAGTTATATTCATTCACCGACCATATTATCTGCGCCGAGTTGCTCATTTTTTTTCCGTTATAAGTAGTGCCCCCGCGCTTCATGCCTGTACCGTCTATTGTCATCTGCACCATGAACGCGGATATATTCTTTCTTATCTGGGCAGCGGAGAAGTTGACACCGGTCACCCTTGCGGAAAGCAGCATATTATACAGCGACGGGATCATGATCGCCGCGAGCACGGAGATTATGGCTATCACGACCGCCAGCTCCACAAGTGTAAAGCCCTTTTTATGCTTCAGTCTCTGCAAATATTTTATCATAACGTACCTCCGGGTATGAAGTGAAGTTTTCTTTGTTATCCGATGAAATGGGTCATTTCGGGGTTTGAACGCGCAAGCCCTAAAATCACCTATTTCCCCCGTGGATATCCACGGGGGAAAATCGGTTTTGTGTGTTAGTTTCCGACTGTCAGATTATGACGAGAGTTTGCCTTCGCCCTTGGATCTGTCAGCAAGCTGGATAACGGGAGCTGTACCTACGATAACGCCGTCGATATCGATGCCCTGTGTATCATCGCTCCAAACATAGCCGGCCGGCCACTTGTTGTTCTCTGTGATGATGTACTCATAAGTGCTGCCCTTCTTCGCGCTGCCGCCCTGAATAGCTGTAGCCGCATTCTGAGAATTCTGATAGGTTACGCCTATGCACTTGCCGCCTACAAGGTTAGCGGTGATGTAGCCGACCTTAACCTCGGGGAAGAGCTGAGCAAGGTCAACGCCGAGAGCTATGAGGTGGTTGGTGTCAGCCTTGGAGCCGTCTGCGTATGCCTTTGTGGCGGCGCTAGATTTCCAGTTGTCCTTATCTGCGAAGCAGTTTTCGTCACTGTTTGTGCAGAGCCACTCTGTCTTGCTGCTGACCTGATCGATCTTGAACTCAAATACAGCAAAGTTGGTCGAAGCCTTCTTCATACCATAGTTGTTGGTATCGCACTGGGTCAGGAATGCGTCGATCTCGTTCTTGATCGAAGCTGCTGTGGAGTTAGCCGATGTAACCTTGGACTGTGTTACATAACCTAACATCGTCGGAATGAGGATCGCTGCGAGTACGCCGATGATAGCGATAACAACGATCAGCTCAACGAGTGTGAAGCCCTTCTTAGCCTTGAGCTTCTGAATATACTTTATCATAGCATATTCCTCCTTCTGAAAAAATTTTTATTTATAACCCCTCGGGGTTATATACGAACCAGCAGAGGGGGCTATCCCTTTGCTGTAATTACAGTATACCCTATTTTCGTTCATTTTGCAAGAGTTTTTTTGAAAAAATCCCGGGAAAATTATAATTTTATTGAGATTTTATAAAAGGCGGGGTAATTTTTTTAGCGAATTGACAGTGAATGGTTACGTTTCCATGAACATTTTGGCAATAGCCGCGACCGCACTGCCGCGTTTTGTACCAAATGACACCGCAGCTGTAACCGCGCCATGCTGTATTTGTCATTATTTCCTGTTGAAAGTTGAGAGTTTGTTGTATTATTGACGATTTTTAATGTTTTGAGGGAGATTTTCCCGGGAACGGAGTCAAATTATGTCGTTATTGCTCGGAACATGCCTTAATTGCGCGGGGGGGGTTATTTACAAATGCCGGAAAATGTGATACAATACAGACAGCAGACGTGAAAGGTCCGCTCTCCTAAGAGGTTATTAGAAAATAACCGCTGACAGTTTGCTGGACCGGGCGGTTATTTTCTTTCGCCCGCTTGACAAACCGGGAAGAGTGTGTTATAATAAAAGAACAAAGCAGCCGATAAGACGGTCTGCTTCCCCTAAGTTTTTTAGTTAGAAAATAACCGCTAAACTCTGGAAAAGTATAGGGCGGTTATTTTCTTTTTATGTGATCTGAATATACTTCATATAGAAATATAGCAAATGTCAGTATTAACATACCTGTCTGGATAAGATCCGAATAAGTATATATTTGCACTTGCATCACCCCCTTCTTTGAAGGGGAAGCCAACCGCCTGATCGTTTTTCTGCTGCCCTGTCCGATACTTGCCTCCGCCTGCCCGGATAGACCGCTTTCTCTGACTCGCATTTCTGACAGGGAAACACTCGCTGGCATCATTATATCACAAAATCTCTCCATTGTCAATTATTGACATAAGGGGAGATCTGCTATATAATAATAGTACTACGTTTTTGGAGGGTTACTATGAACTGGAGCAAGCTATTATCCGCAGAAAGAGCAAGAATGCACAGCGGAAAGTCCCCTGCCGACCGCCGCAGCGAGTTTCAGAAGGATTACCACCGCATCATCAGCAGCGCGTCGTTCCGCCGCTTACAGGATAAAACACAGGTCTTCGCCCTCGACAGCAGCGACTTTGTGCGGACCCGCCTGACCCATTCGCTGGAGGTGTCGTCCTTCGCGAAATCCCTCGGGCAAATGGTGTTCGCCAAGCTCATAGAGACCGGCGCGGACCCGGAGGTGAACGCCGCCGTCAAGGAGCAGTGCTGCGCCATACTCGAGTGCTCGGGGCTGCTGCATGACATCGGGAACCCGCCCTTCGGGCATTTCGGGGAGGATTCCATACGAAGCTGGTTCGAGGTGAACCTCGGGAAACAGACCTTCCGCGGCACTCCCGTCACCGATATGCTGAACGAGCAGATGATAAACGACCTCACCCACTTCGAGGGCAACGCGCAGGCTTTGCGGCTCCTCACGAAGCTGCACTTCCTCATCGACGAGAACGGCATGAACCTCACCTTTGCCCTGCTGAACACGCTCATCAAATACCCTGTCTCCTCCTGTGAGACGGATAAGAAGTCCCCCGATATAAAGCTGCACAAAATGGGATATTACCTCGCGGAGAAGGATATATTCCGCCGCATCACGGAGTCTACCGGGGCAGGGGGCTGCCGCTACCCGCTGACGTTCCTGCTCGAAGCTGCCGACGATATCGCTTACAAGACCGCCGACATCGAGGACGCGGCAAAGAAGAATTTCATCTCGTACAACACCCTGCTCGCCGACCTGAAAAGCGAGGAGTTCATCAGCGGCTTCAACGGCGAGGAGGACGCAAGGACCTACCACGGGCTCATAGATGTCCTTGAGGACAAGCTCGACAAGGCGGAGAACCGCTGTCTCGGCGACCCCGGGCTCAACGCGGTGCAGAACTGGGTCGTGAGCGTGCAGACCGCTGTACTCTGCGGCGCGGCTGACAGCTTCATCGAGCATTACCGCGAGATAATGGACGGCACCTTCACCAAGGACCTCATCTCCGCCTCCCCCGCCAACGCCATAGCGGAGGCACTCGGGCGCATTGCGCTGGAGAGGGTGTTCCGCTCGCGGACGATAATGATGTCCGAGCTGACCGAGGGACACATGATAAACTTCTTCCTCGAGCGGCTTGTACCGGCAGCGATAGCTCTCGAATCGGGAGTTCCCCTCGACCCCGTCAGTGACCGCCTCATGCTCATGATCTCCGGCAATTACCGCCGCATCTACGAGCATTACGCCGAGGGGAAGGACGAAGCCTACCGCCTCTACCTGCGCATACTGCTGGTCACCGACTTTGTCTGCGGCATGACCGACAGCTACGCCAAGCGCACCTATCAGGAGCTGAGCGGTATCGTATAAACACAAAAAGGGCTGCATATCGGTGTGTGATATGCAGCCTTTTTCTTATGCGTTAGCCTTCGCAAGCCTGTCGCGGTAGTCGTCGAGGATAGTCTCGATAGCGTTGTAGTTAGCCTCGCGGAGCTGGGTATAGGATACGTCGAAAAAGATCGGACCGTCGAGGAGGGATTCCTCGCCCCTGCCCTGGAAGATAGTGTCAAGGTCGCTGTTGAAGCCGAACACGTTGTCGAACAGGAAGTTGAACTTGCCGTTCGCGGGAGTGGTCATATCCTGGAGAAGGTCATACTGCTCGTCGCTGTAGTACGCGAAGAACTTCACCTTCTTGTCGGCTCCGCACTCGGGACAGGTGGGACCTGTCTCCTCCTCGGTGAAAACGTGCTTGCAGGAAGCGCACTTCGGGAAGTATCTGGTGGAGGAGTCGGTCATGTTCGCGCGGTCATTCGCGATATTGTCGGGGTCCATTACCTCTGTTCTGTTGAGAGTTATCCAGTCCACCGCGCCCTTGATGTTCTTGGCACCGGAGGGTATCATATAGCCGAAGGAATCGTAGGCTATGTTGTACCCGCTCGAAAGCGGGTCACGCGGGAACGGCAGGAAGCACATCTCATACTCGATGTTCTTCTTGTACAGGCTCTCGCAGGCTGCGCCGTAGGTCCATGTGGGCTCCATGCCGAGGAACAGCAGGTTCCCGTCCACGAACGCCTCACCCGGGTCAACGTAGCCCTCGCCGGTGAGTCCCTGTCTGCACAGGTCCTCGAGGTATTCCATGCAGCGCTGTACATTCTCGTTTTTCAGGTTATTGCGTATCTCCGTGTCGGCGACCTCGATAAGCTTGGTGCCGGTGGTGGCAACGAAGCTCATGGCATTTACTCCGGTGTAGCCGATATGGTCGGGGGAATAATCGCACCACTGCTTGAGCATATCCCGGAAGGTATCCCATGTCCACTCACCGTTGCGGTAGAGCTCCATGGGGTCGGTCATGCCGTATTCCTCCAGCACGAGCTTGTTGTAGTTTATCGCGAAGTTCGAGGTGATCTTGTAGGGCACATAATAGTGCTTGCCGCCGTAGGAGAATTCCTCGGCTATGCCCTTCATGCCCGACCAGAGCTCGCTGTCGAGGTCTATGTAGCTGTCGATGGGGGTATAGATGTTCCTCGACACGCCGTGGGGGAAGGACATCCACTCATATCTCGTGATATCCGGCGACAGGTCGGAGGCTACCAGCGTTCCGAGCTTCTCGAAATATCCCGCGCCGCTGGAGGTTATCTCCTGCTCTATCGAGCCGCCGTAGCGTGTCTCGAAGAGGGTGACGAGGTCGGAGTCCTGCGTCACGAGGTCGTAGTATATCAGCACCTTTATAGTGCCGGTCTCCTGATTTTCGTCTATCTCCTGCACCTCTGCCTCGGTGAATTCGATATCGGCGGCATTCGTGCCGGCGGCAGTCTCGGCGGGAGCGGCTCCTCCGCCGTTATCGGCAGCGGTCGTGGTCACGGGAGCGCCGTCTCTGCCTGTCGTGCTTCCTCCGCAGCTCCCCGCTCCCAGCAGCATCGCCGCGGCAAGGGAAAGCGCGGCTATCCTTGTTTTCTTCATAGGCTCTGTTTCCTTTCGCATTATTTTCTTCCCTTCTTGCGGGAAGCCTTGTTCGCGTACATTCTGTCGTCGGCTATCTTCAGGCACTCGTCGATATTCTTGTACTTATCGACGAAGTCAATGAAGAAGCCCGCGCTCATTCCCACCGTATACGGCTTGCCGGAGGAAGAGTTGTACCTCGCGAGATAGCCGTCTATACGGCTCCGGTAGAATATCGGGATCGCGTTGTCGTAGTCATACGCCCCGAAGACGATGAACTCGTCTCCTCCCGAACGGACGCAGTACTCGCCGTTGCCGCAGCAGGTCTGGAGCGCCCTCGCCGCTACGGTTATGGCGTTGTCGCCCTCGATATGACCGTGGACATCGTTTATCTTCTTCAGGTCGTCAAGGTCGGCAACAATGACCAGCAGTCTTATATTGCGCTCTTTCGCGATTTCGAACACCTGATCGCAGTACATCTCATAGCCCTGCCTGTTGTAGAGACCGGTCATCACGTCGCGTACAGAGCTTGCGAAGGCGCGGTTGTACATGAGCTTCATGCGCCCCTGCATCCTCATGTACTCCAGCGCCACGCTCACCGCCGATACCCACGAATGGTAGGCGTCCTCGGGGAAGCGGTTTATCTCGTCGCGGAACCTCACCGCCTGATAGCCGAAGCATCTGTCCTCGAAATGCACGGCGTTGAAGAAGTACACGGCGGGTCTGTCCTCTATCAGTATGCTCGGCGGGTACATATCCTCCGAGCGGAAGGGTCTTCCGTGGGTATAGGGGTGATCCACGTCGCTGTACATCGCCTCGAACATATCCGCCTGATAGCCCTCGCGGATATAGTCGCTGTCGTCCTCGCGGAACAGGTTCCAGTCCTTGTTGAGGCAGAGCGCTATCGCCGCGCAGTCACGAATGAGGCGGATAAACCCGGTGGTGGTATCTATAAGCTCATCGTAGGTCTCGGTAGCCATGAGGGACTCCTGCATACAGCTGAGCCTCATCTGCCCCTCGGAATCCTGCTCAAGGCGGTCAATGTCGTTATATCTGTGGGCGAAGGCGATATCCCTGCGGCAGCCGCAGCTCTCGCCGCTGACGAAAATGCCCTCGTCCGGCTCGTCGGGGGCAACGTCCTCGCCGGTGAGGTACTTGTGCAGGGTGCAGACGCAGCGTGCGCCCGCGTGAATGTCGGGGCGGGTGCAGGAAGTGACCGACGGGTCGTTCGATATGGAATCGCCGCTTAAGTCATACCCTGTGACCGCGATATCCTCCGGCACGCGTATCCCTCTCCCGATAAGCTCGTTCACGAGCGTTACGGCGGACTTGTCATTGCCGCACGCCACAGCCTCGGGACGCTCGATCTCCCCCTCCGCTATCCTCCGTGCGAGCTCCGTCGCCGCTCCTGTCCAGAAATCGCCGTATATCTTGTATTCGTCCTTTATCTCCAGACCGTGTCTTGTCATGGAGTCTATGTAGCCGTTCATTCTGTCCACGGCAACGGGGAACTGCTCCCCGCCCGACAGGCAGAATATCCGCCTGAAGCCGTGCTCCTCGATAAGGTGATCGACCATGGCGGCGAAGCCCTTGCGGTCGTTGGAGACTATGCCCTCATAGCCGGGAATGCCCTTGTTGTCGAAGATGACCATTTTAAAATCGGGGAGCGACCTGACAAGCTTCATTATGCGCTGTCTCGACCTGTCCTCCCAGAAGGAATAATCCACGAAAACTCCACCGACGATATCCTTCGTTTTCAGCAGGCTGAAGATATTTTCCTCTCCGAGCTGGTGCTTCGTCTCGTCCCCCGCTATGGTGAACAGAGAGAACACTGCCACGTTATAATCAAGCTTGTACGCCTGCTTTATGATACCGGAAAGGCACTTGCTGCGGAAATAGCCGTTCGTGGTACCGACAAGCACCGCTATTGTTTTTCTTTGTCCCATACTCACCTCTCAGATATCAAAGTCCGATAGAAAGAGTTCTTCCGCTCGGTTCGTATTTCTCCACACTTATGCCGCACTTTTCGAACATCATCACCGATGCCTTCACCCCGTCGGTATCCGCATACTTGTTGTCGCGGTAAACGACCCGCTTTATACCGCATTGTATGATAGCCTTCGCGCATTCGTTGCAGGGGAAGAGCGTCACATAGAGCGTCGCGCCCGCGAGCGAAGGTATATTGCTGTTGAGTATCGCGTTTAGCTCGGCATGGCAGACGAAGGGGTATTTTGTGTCGAGCGCGCTGTCGGCGCTTCTCTCCCACGGCATATCGTCGTCGTCGCAGCCTGTCGGCATACCGTTGTAACCTACCGATACTATCTTATTGCCGGAGTTCACGATGCAGGCTCCCACCTGCGTTGAATTGTCCTTGCTCCTCTGTGCGGAGAGCATCGCTATCCCCATGAAGTATTCGTCCCATGATATGTAGTCGGTGCGTTTCATTGCTGCGCCTCTCTTTCTCGGGGAATTACACTGATACATTTTAATATTACCATATTTCTATGATAATTTCAATAGCTTTTTGAAAAAAATCACAAAAAACGAAGCAAAGGGATTTTTCAAATTATTTGTTGACTTTTCCGGAAACATATTATATAATAGTAATGTATATCCTGCCCTGATATGTATGTGAATGAAATACAGGGATAGAAAGCAGGCACTGAGATGACAGAAGCAAATACAGCAGAATACAAGAAGGAACGGCGGATAAACCGGCTGATCACCATAGGGCTGATAATCGCGGGAAGCCTGATAAACTTCCTGCTCTTCAAGCTCGTAAACAGTCTCGGGCTCCCGCTCTACCTCGATAATGTGGGCTCGATACTCGCATCCGTGCTCGGCGGCTATATCCCCGGCATCTTCGCGGGATTTCTGACCAACATCATCAACTGCTTTACAGACCCGACCTCTATATATTATGGTATACTCACCGTGCTGATAGCTGCCGCGGCGGCATATTTCGAGCACAAGAAGTGGCTGGATATCAGAAAACCCCACATGGTGCTGCTGTTTATCCTGATACTCACGCTCATCGGCGGCGGTCTCGGGACGCTGCTCCCGTGGATGCTCGACGGACTGTACTTCGACAGCGAATCTATCGGCGCGGCGCTCGTTGACGCGGGTATCTCAAACCTCACCTTAGCCCAGCTCCTCGGCAACCTGATAATGGACGCGCTGGACAAGACGATAACGGTGGTGCTTGTGCTTGCCGTAAAAGCGCTGATACCCGCGAAAATAAGGGAAAAGCTTCAGTTCGACGGCTCAATGCAGGCGCCTCTTGACGCGCAGTCAATGAATGAAGCGATGAACGCCCAGTGCCGCCGCATCTCCGTGCGCACGAAGATAATGTCCGTGCTCATTACGGCTCTGCTGCTGCTCGGTACAGTGGCTACCGCGATAAGCTTCGTACTCTTCACAAATGTCGCCACAGACCAGCAGAAAAAGCTCGTCAAGGGTGTCGCGAACGTGGCGGCGCTCAATATCGACGGCGACATGGTAGACGAGTACATCGAGCATTCCTATGACGTCCCCGGCTACACCGAGACCGAACACCTCCTCTACAACCTCATGAGCAGCGACGACGACATCAGGTACATCTACGTTTACAAGATAATGGAGGACGGCTGCCACGTCGTATTCGACCTAGACACCGAAACCCTCGAAGCCGACGAGCCCGGCGATATCCTCCCGATAGATTCCGCGGCTCTCCCCTATGAGGCGCAGCTGAAGGCGGGCGAGGAGATAGAGCCGATAATATCCGACGACGATTTCGGCTGGCTCATCACCGTTTACCAGCCTATATATGACAGCAGCGGCAACACCGCCGCTTATGCCGCAGCCGACGTGACAATGACAAATATCGGCGGTCACCAGCGCAACTTCATCACGGGTATGATAGCGCTCTACCTCCTGTTCTTCGTGGTCATATTCGCGGTAGTGCTCTGGGTAGTCGAGTATCATATAGTACTCCCGCTCAACTCCATGTCCATGGTCGCGAACAAGTTCGCCTACAACAGCGACGACGCGCAGCTCAACGCGAATGTCGAGAAAATGGAGGCTCTGCGTATCCATACCGGCGACGAGATAGAGAACCTCTACAACGCGGTGCTCAAGACCGCGGGCGACAGCGTGGCGCAGGTCGAGGCGATACGTCAGAAGAACGAGACTATCAGCAAGATGCAGAACGCGCTTATCCTCGTCCTTGCGGACATCGTCGAGAGCCGCGACAAGAATACCGGCGACCACGTCCGCAAGACCGCCGCTTATACCCGCGTCATCATGAAGAAGATGAAGGAGCTCGGCTACTACCCCGAGGAGCTCACCGACAGATTTATCGAGAATGTCGGCAACTCCGCGCCTATGCACGATATCGGCAAGATAAAGGTCTCCGACGTTATCCTCAACAAGCCCGGTCGCCTCACCGACGAGGAGTTCCTGCTCATGCAGGCTCACACGACCTACGGCAGAGAGATAATCGATGAGGTCATAGATCTTGTCCCCGAGTCCGATTACCTGCATGAAGCGAAGAACCTTGCCTACTACCACCACGAGAAGTGGAACGGCAATGGCTATCCCGAGGGCATCGAGGGCGAGAATATCCCGCTTTCCGCGCGTATCATGGCTGTGGCGGACGTATTTGACGCACTCGTTTCCAAGCGCAGCTATAAGGAGCCCTTCTCCTTCGAGCAGGCGCAGAATATAATCCGTGAGGGCGCGGGCTCCCACTTCGACCCGCTCGTCGCGGACGCCTTCCTCAAGGCGGAGGACGAAGCCAAGAAGATAGCGGAACACTTCGGCGATTACAGCACCAACTACGTCAAGGACGACCACGTCGATGACAGCGGAAAAATGCGCTGACGCTCGAGTTGGTCGCTGACGCTCGAGTTTTTTCGCCTACGCGGCGGGCGGCAACGCGCGGTCTGTCGGTCAACCCCCTCTGGCACCGTAGGTGCCACCTCCCCCAGTGGGGGAGACACGTTGCATCCGAATTCCGTCTG
>CAJOMV010000070.1 GCA_905235805.1 uncultured Ruminiclostridium sp. | reverse complement strand
CGGGGGAGAGAGGGAGAGGGGGAGGGAGGGAGCGCCTTTCCTCGTGGAAAGGCGCTTCCTTCCTCCCACTCTTCCTCTTTCCCCGGGCAGCGTCAGCCGCTGGCTCGAGCGTCAGCGACCCTCAATACAGGTACAGGTCGAGGGAACCGGAGGTGGTTTTGACGTTGAGTTTATGCTTAGCTCCGTTATACATAGCGACGAAATCGCCGTAACGGGACTCGTCGGATCTGTCGGGGGAATGGGAGGTGAAGGTGCCGCTTTCCGTAAAATACTCGAGGTAGATCGAGCTTTCGGGGGACATGAGCAGCTCGACGTCTCCCGCGCCGGCGTTTATCGTCATATCGGCGCTGTATGAGGAGAACTCTGCGTGTATCCGACCGCTTTCGGTGCGCACATAAGCGCGCTCGTCGATGCCGTAGAGTGCCATATCGCCGCCCTTCGTGCTGTATTCGGTGGTACCGGCGCTGAGGAATTTCGAGGTAATCGAGCCGCCTGAGCTTGACAGGCTGATACGCTCGTAGGTCTTGTGCGGGAGTGTGATGTTCACCCCCGATGACAGCGCCTCGACCGAGAACAGGTCTATCGTGAAGGTGTCGTTCTGCGTTATCCGCAGGGTGCCCTTGTCCTCGTTGAATATGAGCGGGAGCACTCCCTTGTAGTCCACCTTCACGGCGGACACGTCCCCGTATTCCACGGTTATGGGAAGGGAGGCGGTTATCACGACAAGCTCGCGCGGGGTCTCGAATTCCTCCGACGCGGTGATGACATTGCCCGTGTAGCCGTTCTGCGAGAGCAGGAGCTGCACCGTAAGCCCCGCCGCAGTCAGCATGAGCCCCGCTGTGACCGCGCTGATGCCCAGTATTTTAAGAAACCTTATTCTCTTCATAAGCAGCCTTTTTGCCGAGTACCGAGACGGTCCTTCCTATCTTCTTCAGCTTCGTGATAAGCGCGGCGCAAATCGGTATGATGCACAGGCTCATGCCCGCTCCCAGCAGCAGTACTCCCCCGCATATCAGCAGAAGCGCCGTCGGGGAGACATCGCTCGTCACCGTCAGAAATCCGAGCCTGCCCAGCATAGTGGACGGGAATACTATGAGCCCGAGAGAGAACACTCCCAGCGAAAGGAAGATATAGCAAGCCGTCAGCAGGAACAATACAGCCCCCGTGAGCCTCTCCGCCGCGATGCGCAGACGGTATTTCCTGCTCTCCCTCATTCCGTCCGTGCCTCTATCCCGAGACGGTCAAGCAGTGTTTTTTTGCAGTTCTCCGAGAGAATGAAGTACCCGCCGTCCATTTCCCCGTAGGTGATATAGTATTCGCACGGGCTGATGCTGTTTTCTATCGTGTAGTCAAATATCGGCTGGATAGTGGTGTAGTCCTTGAGAACTATGTCTGTCTCGGTGCTCTTTATTATAGCCTCCGCGAGTCCCTGCGTCTGTGTGTCGGAAATGCCGCGGAAGTTCTTGTTTATCATGTTCATTGCCGCCGAGCCCTGTATCGCCAGCATATAGTCCACTCCGCGCTTGAAATCGTAGGTGAGATAGCCGTACAGCGTCTCGCCGTCCATGTAATAGACGCCTTCCTTGTATATCACGTTCTCTATGGTCTCCTTGACCTGACGTGTGACCTCCTGCTGTTCGCCGTCCACATCTATCATCTCTTTCTTGAGGACGTTCCTGACCTCCTTTTCCACGACATCGGAGGGCACATTCACATACACCGCCCCTGCCATATTTATGAAGTCAATGAACGAAAGCCTGTCAAACTTGATATAATGCACGATCTCTATGCCTGTGAGGTCTTCTATGCCCCTGCATACCGCAGCGGCACCGTAGTTGTCGTACATTTCATAGAGGCTGCCGCTGTTGCCGCCGTAGCTGACCTTCATATTCTCCCGCAGCGGCACGAAAACTATCACCTCTTTGCGGGGCTGGTAGTTCATGAGCATATAATAGGTCGGTGTAGCCGCTTTCATGTCCGAGAGCATTATAAGAGAGGTGAGATTTATCTCCGCGCTCGGGCGGTAGTCGCTTTTCGATACCTTGTAGATGTTGCTTTCGTCATCCTCGGGTAGCAGCCTGTCCCATATACTGCTGACAAACAGCCCGAGCACCGTGAACGATGCTATCAGAGCGATCAGGTATATGTACCAGTTGCTTTTTCTTTTTACTGCCATTTATGATCTCCTGTCATAAAACCGGTTTTTTTCAAAAAACAGTTGAAATTATCTCAAGAAAAGTATATAATAATATAGTACCCATATACGATATATATTTTAACACAAAACGTCATAAAATACAATAGAATTTTTTGAACTGATATAACAAAAAATTCCGGACGGGCGGTTAATGATTTGTCCGTTTGTACAATAAAAGGGGTAGAGCAAATGGAAAAATTGCTGCGCAGAGTATGGGCGGAGATAGACCTCGACGCACTCGACAACAATATCCGGCTGATAAAGCAGGCGGCGGGCGGAAAGCCGGTAATGGCGGTGGTGAAGGCCGACGCGTACGGGCACTGCGCCGAAATGGCAGCCGCGGAGCTGTGGCGTGAGGGCGTGCAGAGCTATGCCGTGTCGAATGTGCTGGAGGCGCTCGATCTGCGGAAAACGCTCCCCGAAGCGCAGATAGTCATTTTCGGCTACTGCGACCCCGAGTGGCAGGAGGAGATAGCGGCGGGGGACTTCGAGCAGACCGCCGCGAATGTTGAGCACGCCCGTATGATATCCGACTTCGGCGTATCAAAAGGTGTGAAAATGAAGGTACATATCAAGGTCAATACAGGCATGAACCGCGTCGGGATAGATAGCCCCGAGGAGCTCAGGGAGATAATGGATATGCCCGGGCTTGAGGTAAGGGGCGTTTATACGCATTTCGCCGTCGCGGACAGCTCCGCCCCGTCGGACATCGAATACACCCGCGCCCAGCAGCGTAAGCTGAACGAGGTCGCCGCGGACGCTAAAGCCGCGGACATTCCCGTGTATTCCCGCAACAGCGGCGGTATCCTCTACCACGGAGACCTCGGCGGGGATATGGTGCGCAGCGGTATCATAACCTACGGCTGTATGCCGAACACCGCGCTCCCGGTGCCGATAGGCATTCGCCCGGTGATGCGGCTTCGCGCCGCGGTGTGTCAGCTCAAGACCGTTCCCGCGGGTACGGCGGTGAGCTACGGGCGCACCTTCGTCACCTCCCGGGAGACTGTCCTCGCGGTCATACCGGCGGGCTATGCCGACGGCTATTCCCGTGGGCTTTCCAACAAGGGCGCCGTCTACATCGGCGGGCATCGTGCTCCGATAGTCGGGCGGGTCTGCATGGATCAGATGATGGTCGATGTGACCGATATCCCCGTGAAGGTCGGAGATGTGGCGGAGCTCTATTCCGACACCATAGATGAGATAAAGGTCGATAACATCGCCGATATGCTTGGGACGATTGGCTATGAGCTGCTGTGCCTTGTCAGCAAGAGAGTGCCGCGTGTGGCGGTGCGGGGCGGAGAGATCACAGAGGTAAGGAATTATATATGAATAAGTACGAAACACACTGTCACACTGCCGAAGCAAGCGCCTGTGCCAGTGCCTCCGGTGAACAGCAGGCAAAATTCTACAAGGAGCGCGGCTTCAAGGGTATCATCGTGACCGACCACTTTCTCAACGGCAACACCACCGCTCCCTCCGGGCTCAAATGGGAGGAGCGGGTCAATATCCTCTGCTCCGGCTATGAGCACGCAAAAAAAGCCGGGGACGAGATAGGTCTCGATGTGTTCTTCGGGTGGGAATACGGCTATCTCGGCGCGGATTTTCTCACCTACGGCTTCGATAAGCGGTGGCTTATAGCTCACCCCGAGGTCATGGATATGAGACCGAACGAATACTTCGATTTTGTACATTCCGAGGGCGGCTTTATCAGCCACGCGCACCCGTTCCGTGAGGACCGGTACATAGACCATATCCACCTGTTTCCCAGGAAATGTGACGGCTGCGAGGTGATAAACTCCTGCCGCAAGCCCATAGAGAATGAAATGGCGAAGCTGTACGCCGACAAGTACGGGCTTATCAATACCGCCGGCAGCGACAATCACCACGCGAACCAAGCCCGCCTCTCCGGTATAGAAACGAACGAGACTGTCCGCGATATCCGGCACTTTATCGAGATATTGCGCAACGGCAATTATAACATATTTGATGAAAATATCTAAATTAAGGTAATTTATGGCTAATAAACTAAAGCGAAAATTCATAAAGATGCGTGTCGAGGAAGAGAGCACGCTGAGCCGTGACGAGCTGGTGAGCAAGCTCGACGGGATAATAGACAAGCAGTACCGGAAGAACCTGAACAAGCTGAAGGGCTCGCCGGCGCTGCTGTGGTCGAAGGCGGGGGAGGAATGCTACAAGCTGAAATACTACCACTCCTACCGCGAGGATATGTGCGACACGATGATGACCGTGGATATCGAGAAGGGCATGGAGAGATGCAGCCTGTTCGGGTTTATCCACAAGCCGCCGGCTATATGGGCGGTGTTCATAGGGGTGATAGCTTCGCTGTTCATCGACTTTCTGATAATCTCATACTCGCTGCTGTTTGTGGCGGGGTTCGACCTTATCAACGGTCTGGTGATATCCGGCTGTGTGAGCATTGTGCGGGTATTCATCTGCATTTCGCTGGTGGAGCTTGACCGTGAGAAGGTGAAAATACTTCGCGAGGAGCTGTACCGTGTGATACGGGACAAGCCGGCGGAAAACTCGGAAAGCGGGGTAGATGAAGATGAGGGAGATTGACGTATCTCTGATAACCGAGACCGTTGCGGGGCTGTGTGAGGACGCGAACCTGCACTTACCCGTCGGTATGCGGGAGAAGATAGAGGCGGCTGTGCCGTGCGAGGAAAGCCCCGTCTGCAAGGAAGTCCTCGGCGATATAGTCCGCAACATCGACTGCGCCGCCGAGCTTAATGTCCCGATATGTCAGGACACGGGCATGGCTGTCATATTCCTCGAGATAGGACAGGACGTGCATTTCACGGGCGGCAGCCTGTACGACGCGATAAACAGGGGCGTCGCAAAGGGCTATGTGGACGGGAAGCTCCGCCTTTCGGTCGTAAAAGACCCCATACGCCGCGGGAATACCAACGACAACACCCCCGCAGTCATACATACGACCATAGTTGACGGTGACAAGGTGCGGATAATGGTCGCCCCGAAGGGCTTCGGCAGCGAGAATATGAGCAGAATGAAGATGTTCACCCCCTCCGCGGCGGTGGAGGATATCATCGCTTTCGTCACCGAAACCGTCAGCATAGCGGGCAGCAACCCCTGTCCTCCCATAACTCTCGGAGTGGGCATAGGCGGGGATTTCGAGCAGTGCGCTCTGCTCGCCAAGAAGGCGCTCTGCCGCGACCTCGCGGTACGCAATCCCGACCCGTTCTACGCCGACCTCGAGCAGCGTATGCTCGAACAGGCGAACAAGACCGGCATAGGCTCGCAGGGCTTCGGCGGTACTGTTACCGCCCTCTACGTCAATATCGAGCAGGCTCCCACGCATATCGCGGGACTGCCGGTGGCGGTCAATGTGGGCTGCCACGTTACAAGACACAAGGAAATAATTTTATAAGGAGAAATATATTATGGCAATCTTAGTTACCGGCGGAGCAGGCTACATCGGCTCCCACACCTGTATCGAGCTTCTGAAGGCGGGAGAGGAGATAGTCGTACTCGATAACTTTTACAACTCCAAGCCTGCGGCTGTCGAGCTTATCAGCGAGATAAGCGGCAAGGACTTCAAGTTCTACCACGCGGATATGTGCGACCAGGAGGCTGTTGACGACATCTTTGAGGAGAACGACATCGAGGCGGTTATCCATTTCGCGGGCTACAAGGCAGTAGCCGAGAGCGTTCGCGAGCCGCTCATGTACTACCGCAACAATCTCACGGGCACCTTCTGCATTCTCGAGGCAATGAAGAAGCACGGCTGCAAGAAGATCATCTTCAGCTCGTCCGCCACGGTTTACGGAATTCCCGAAAAGGTGCCGGTAGACGAGACTTTCCCGCTTTCGGCGATAAATCCCTACGGCAACACCAAGCTGATAATCGAGGATATGCTGCGTGACGTCTGCAACGCGGACAAGGATTTCTCGGCGGCTCTGCTGCGCTACTTCAACCCGATAGGCGCACATGAGAGCGGCAAGATAGGCGAGGACCCGAACGGCATTCCGAACAACCTCATGCCTATCATAATCAACGTCTGCACCGGCAAGCAGGAGAAGCTCACCGTATTCGGCAATGACTACCCCACTCCCGACGGCACCTGCATACGCGACTATATCCACGTTGTAGACCTCGCGCTCGGTCATCTTGCCGCCCTCAGGAGCGTCCGCGAGAAGAAGGGTGCTATCCCGTACAACCTCGGTACAGGTAACGGCTATTCGGTGCTTGATATAATCAATACCTTCGAGCGTGTGAATAATATCAAGATACCCTACGTTATCGGTGACCGCCGCCCCGGAGATGCCGCCGAGTGCTATTCCGTACCCGACAAGGCAGCCCGTGAGCTCGGCTGGAAGGCGGAGCGTGGTCTCGAGCAGATGTGCCGCGACGCTTGGAACTTCGTGCAGCACAATAAGTGATGAGTGGCCGCTGTCGCTCGAGTTGGTCGCTGGTTTTTCGCTTGAATGCGCGCGTCCATGCGCGCTTTTGGCGAAAAACTCAAAGCCTCGTGCTTTGAGCG